>SYLY01000020.1 GCA_005808475.1 Acidobacteriota bacterium | reverse complement strand
TTTCCTCCGCCGGACGCAGACGGCAGATCTTTTCATTGACGTCGAGGAAGGAGCGGCTCAGTTCCTGAAACTTCCGGAACTCGGCGATCTCGCGCTCGGCCTTGCGGACCGAGGCTGGCGTCGGCAACGCTTCACTGACGGCCTTGCCTTGCTCCTTGTAGGTCAGGCGCACAGTGGGGCCGTGCCCGGGGTCGCCGGGCTGAGCGCAGTGACAGGTTGGTTTGCCGCAGCGGCGGACGATTCCGGTGACTGACCCTGGGCGAAGATCGCCCAGGCGGGACAGTTGGGCGGCCAGTTGGGAGCGCTGGAGCTCGAGTTCGGAGACGGAGTGAGACATGGGGACTCCTTTCTGAACGTATTATATACGTTAGCTAGCGCATCGCATCGAGATCATCGCCGGCCTCGGCTTCGCGCACCGAAGCGAATCGACACCGCAACCGCCGGAGGCCGACTGGTCCTTCACAGGATGGGCGCCCTCGCCGGGGTTCGATCGCGCGATTCCCCAACGCCGCCATCATCGGGATTTTTCTCGCTCGGGCTCTTCGCCCGGTTTCGAGGCTTACGGTGATGGCGCGTTGGAACGCATCGCCAAACATCGGTGTGGGAGGGCCCGCGGCCGCGTTCTGACTTTTGGCGGAATATTTTCACCTTGTTTTCAATCGCATACGAGCCGCACCCGCGGTCGCCAAAGACCCCCTCAGGCTACTCTGAGGGCGTCGGAGGCCACTTGCGGCCTCCACTCCGGCGTCGTCTTCCACACGCCGCCTACCAGGGAGAAAACAACATGAAATCAGAACTACAAGCGGATGCTGGCCGCGCCAATGGCGCCCTCCGCTCGCGCGACTACGTCCTCCTGGCAAACCAGGACTCCACGGGCGCCGCGAAAAAAACCCACGAAAACGAACCCGAGCCGCCGGCCGCGGCCCGCTGGTAGGAGCTCGCCATGGACTGGAAACCTGCTCCCTGGGCGCCTCGCAACACCATTCGCTTCGAGTCGCTTCCTCCTCTGCCGTGCATCGCCGCCGAACCGCGTGGATCGGCCCGGCTCCGCGATTTCGGGCGCGCAACCAACGCCGCGCCCGCTCCCCTTGTCGACGATGCTCGCTGGCGTCGCGTCCTCGACGCGATCCTGACGGCGATCAAACCGTTCGACGAAGCCTGGCAGGCCATGCGCAACGCCGCGGAACCACTTCTCCGCGAAGTGGAACTCGCATGACCGGCCGTCCTGCCGGGTAATGACATTTTTCGACGAAGCGATGGCGAGTCCGGAGGGGTTCGCCCGCCGCGCCCGCCCTCCCCGGCGTGCGAGCCATCGCTTCGATAGAGCGGCCAGTGAAAGAATCTACGGATTCTCGTTGCGAGCCCGGATGATCAGATCCACCAGATCTCCTCCTCCACTCGCGCCGTTGGTATCGTCGTTCTGCCACGATTGCACCGCCACCGCGCGCGGACCCACGTCGCCGTCCCAGAATCCGAACACCGCGCCGCCCGACTGCCCCGGCTTCACGTCGCCCTTGTGCAGGATCTCCTGGTGCGTATCGTCCTGGCTGTCGTGACCATCCAATGCGATGCCGCTCTGCCACGTGGGCCGCTCGAAGGACGACAGATCACCCGGATATCCGATGTGCCACCAGACGGCCGAGCCGTCCCACCCGTCCGTATACCGGCGCGCTCCCAGCCATCCCGTGCTCTCGCCGATGCGGTCGTTCAACACGCACACCGCGTAGTCGAATTGGCCCTCGTCGCCGTCGCTTACGCCGTTGTTGTTGTTCTTCTTGACCACGTAGGTCAACGTCGCGTACGTGCTGCCGAACGGTGCGTCGCCGTCGAAGTACCCGGGGGTGAACGTCAACCAGTCGGCGTCGAAGCCGGGCGGCGGCGTCCAGTCGATGCCGTGATTACACGTCAGCAGATGGCGCGGACCCACCATCACGCCGCTGAACGGGCCCAAATTGGTCTCGCACCGCCCGAACGCGCTCCACGGGTAGGACGTGTCCCGGAACTCGCTCCGGCCATCGGGGTCGAACACCGTCGTCTCATACTTGACGCCAGGCCTCAATCTGGCCGGCATCCGGAATCGCGGCTTCGCCTTCAAGAGCGGCCGCGGCTGGACGCTCAGATGCTCCGGCACGAACGCCGAGAGCAGCCGTTCGTGCGCCGTCACGTCCGCGATCCGGTCGGTCACCACGCGCGCCTTCATCGGCGGCGGGGCCGATCGGGCGCCCAACCGCGCGCCATCGATATCCACGCGAATCTCGTAGTCGTGGCGGCGCACCCCGTCCACCACACGCTCCACCGGGACCACGCGCGTCGTGACGAGCGGAGCATCCGGTCCGCCCGAAACGAACATGCTCCGAGTCACGCGCGCGAACTTGTCCGGGGCCTCGCGCGCCTTCATCACCCGCGCCACTCGCTCCGCGGCCACGGGTCCGATATTGTCAGTTGCCATCGGCGTCCTCCTGACCCTGTTAGCGCGGTTCCACCGGGAAACGGGACAAGCGGCTTTTGAGTACCATGAACGGATGACGCGCCGCGAACTCGTCTCCGCACTGGGCCATGCCGGACTCGTGCCCATGGCCCCCGCCGCCCTGCAAGCGGCCACCGGGCGGATCACCCGCTATGAGATCCGATCCGTGCGCGTGCCATTCTCCGAACGCGTCCGTGAAGCGTGGCTCGCCAGTTGGAAGAACCAGAAGCGCGACCAGACCGACTACGTTCTCCATTTCGTCACGCTCCACACCGATACCGGGCTCACCGGCATCGGCGAGACCAAGATGCCGCGCGAACGCGCCGAAGCGATCCTCCGCAAGATGGCCGGGACTTCGCCCTCGGACTATCTGCTCGACGACTCCCTGCTCGGCATCCTGATCGCGGTATACGACATCCTGGGCAAGGCGTCCGGCAAGCCCATCGCCGCGCTATTCGCCGAAAAGCCGCTCGCGCGCATCCAGCCCGTCTGGTGGAGCCAGTGCTTTCCACCCGCCGTCATGGCGTCGGAAGCCAAGCTGGGCGCCTCGCTCGGATACAAGATCCACAAGGTGAAAGCGCGGCCGTGGATCGACGCCGTGGAGCAGGCCGGCGCGATGTGCGACGTCGTGCCCAAGGACTACAAGATCTGGGCGGACGCCAACTCCACCTGGGAAACGGTGGACAAAGCCATCGACATGACCGAACAGTTGGCGCGATTCCCGAACTACTTCGGCATCGAGTCGCCGATCCCGCGCGCGGACATGGACGGTTACCGCCGCCTGAAGGGCAAGCTGCCGCTGAAGCTGAGCGAGCATATCGACGGCATCGACGTCGAGCAGTGGACGCGCGAAGGACTGCTCGACGCCTGGATCGTGGGCTCGGCCCGCATGGGCAAGACGCTGCAACGCCTGGTGGGCCTCTCCAAGGCCAGCTCCAAGCCGATCTGGATCGAGCACTCCATCGACAACGGCATCGCGCAGGTGTTCCAGGCCCATCAGGCCGCCGCCTGGCCCCAGATCCAATACTGCATCAGCGTCACCAACGTCCTCGAGGACGACTGCATGAAGGAGCCTTTCACCGTGCGCAACGGTTACTACCAGATACCTCGCAAACCCGGCCTCGGCGTGTCGCTCGATGAGGCGGCGCTCGACAAATACAGGATCGGCTGAGCAACGCATGCGCCTATCGGACCGCATCTCCGCTCTGAAACCCACGGCGGTGAATTCGATTCTCGCCGAGGTGAACCGGCTCCGCGCCGAAGGACGCGAGATCTTCCCGCTCATGCGCGGCGAGCCCGATCTGCCCACTCCCGCCCACGTGGTGGCGGCGGCGGAATCGGCGCTGCGACGGGGCCGCACCGGCTACCCGGACAATCGCGGCGAGACCGGCTTCCGCCGCGCCGTGGCCGAAAAGCTCCGGCGCGATAACGGGCTCGAGTACGACCCCGCGACCGAGATCCTCGCCACCACCGGCGCCACGTTCGGCATCTGGTCGGCGCTGACCGCGATCCTCAATCCGGGCGAAGTGGTGCTGGTCCCCGATCCGGTCTACGACGCCTACCTCTCGCCGATCCGGCTGGCGGGCGGTACGCCGCGTCTGGTCCCGTCGTCGATCGAGGGGGGACGCTTTCGCCTGTCGGCCCAGACTCTGGAGTCGGCGTGGTCGCCGGCCTGCCGCGCCTTGCTGCTCAACACGCCCTGGAATCCCGCCGGAACCGTGCTCACAGCGGACGAGATCCGCGAGATCGCCGCCTTCGTCATCGAGCGCGACCTGGTCCTGATCAGCGACGAGATCTATGAGGCGATCACTTACCAGGGATGCCGCCACGTCTCGCCCGTCGCGGTGGAACCGGCCCTGCGCGGCCGGACAGTCCTGGTCAACAGCCTCTCCAAGACTTACTCGATGACCGGCTGGCGCGTGGGTTACTGCGCCGCGCCGGCGGACATCGTGAGCGCGATGTTCCTGGTCCTGCAGCAATCCAGCCGCGGACCGGCGACCTTCATCCAGGACGCGGCGGCCGAGGCGCTCGCCGGATCGCAGGAGTGCGTCGCCGCCATGGCCACCGAATACACGGCGCGACGGACCAAGGTGATCGAGGGACTGCGCGGCATCCCCGGCTGCCAGGTCATCGAGCCGGAGGGCGGCTTCTTCGCCATGCTCGACTGCCGGGGCTTGGCCCTGCCTTCGGACGAGATCCGCCGCCGCCTGCTTCACGAGTTCGGCGTGGTGGTGGTCCACGGCGCCGCTTACGGCCCGTCCGGCGAAGGAACCATCCGCGTCTCGTTCGCCTCCGGCGGCGCGGCGCTCGACCGCGGACTGGCGCGCCTCCGCGAAGGACTGCTCGTCATCGGCTCGCCTGCTATCATGGCGCAATCATGAATCGCCGAGCATTCCTGCGAACCGCCCTCGGAGCTGCTGGTGGAGCCACGTTGGCCGATCGCGCCGATGCGCGGGGTCTTCCCAAGACCAAGATCACCCGCATCCGCTATTACAAGACTCCCACCGATGCCGCCGGCCGGCCGAACACGCGCCAGCCGCTGTTCAACCAGAGCACCAACGTGGTGCTGGTGGAAACCGATTCCGGCCTCATCGGCGTCGGCGAAGGCGGCTCCGGCGACACGATGGAACAGTGCGCGGGACTGCTGATCGGCGAGGATCCGTTCCGCACGGACCGGCTCTGGCAGTCCATGTACCGGTCCTATTTCTACCCCGCCGGGCGCGAGAAGGCGCACGCGCTCGGCGCGCTCGACGTGGCGCTATGGGACCTCAAGGGCAAAGCGCTCGGCGTGCCGGTGTATCAGTTGCTGGGCGGCCAGTCCCGCGACTATGTGGAATGTTACTCCACCGGATTCCCCGCGCAGGGGACGCCGAAGGAAGTGGCCAAGGCGTGCGTCGACGCCGGGTTCCGCGCCTACCGGATCTCCACCGACCGGCGCGGTCCGGTGATGGACCGCTTCGAAACCGTGAATCGCGTGCACGAGCTCTGCAAACAGGTCCGCGAGGGCGTGGGCCGCGACGGCGGCTGGTGCATCGATTTCCACACCGAGCTCGACATGCCGGACGCGGTCACGTTGGCGAACCTGATCGAGCCGCTGCGGCCTTACTTTGTCGAGGATCTGGTGCGGAGCGAGAATCCCGGCGTTTACAAGACGCTGCGGCATCAGGTGAAGGTGCCGATCGCGGTGGGCGAGCAGTTCGGTCCGAAGTGGGACTGGAACGAGTTGATCGAGCAGCATCTCACCGACTACGCGCGGGCGACCATTCCGAACGTGGGCGGGATCACCGAGTTCCAGAAGATCGCGGCGATGTGCGAGACGCATTATGTGGGGCTGGTGCCGCACTTCACCGGTCCGATCTCGGAGGCCGCGATGGTGCACTGCTCGGCGGTGTTTTCCGGTCCGGTGCTGATGGAGATGGTGATGGGCGGCACGCGCCCGTGGCCCTATCTGAATCAGAGTTACGACCTGAGGAACGGCAAGCTATGGCCGAACGAGCGGCCGGGGCTCGGCGTGGAGGTGGATACCTCGAAGTTGCAGCAGATCGGCGATTACAAGGAGCACTATGTGCTGACGCCGATGCTGCGGCGTCCGGACGGGTCGATGACGAATTGGTAGGCGTGGAACACGCCAAAAACAAATTTTTCGCGCTTCGCGCGAAGGTCAAGGGAACAAGAATCAAGAGTCAAGGGGTAACGGATTCCCGGACGCACCGAAACCCGGCGACGCTGTCGATGAGGACGAGGGCGCGCACGGACGCCCGAAGGTTCCTCGACACAAGGCGATACGACGCCCCCCGCAGCACTTTCCCCCCGGCCTCGTGATCGCTGGCGGTCCACTCCCAGACGTTGCCCGCCATGTCGGCGACCCCCTCGGGCGTATTCCCGCGAGGGAAGAGCCCGACCGGAGTGGGGTGGCCGATCTTGGTGCCGGAGTAATTCGCGCGATCGGGATCGGGCTCCCCATCTCCCCAAGGATACACGCGCCCCTTGGGTCCCGCCGCCGCTCGCTCCCACTGCTGTTCGGTGGGCAGCGCTACTCTCATCGCGCGACAATAAGCCTTCGCCTGATCGTAAGTGACCTCCGTTACGGGCCAGTTCGGGTGCCGCAACTGATTCCGCCAGTCGCCCGGCGCCAATCCCCCGGCCTCCACGAACTTCGCGTACTCCCACACGGTCACCGGATAGCGCCCGATCTGGAAGCTCTCGCCCGGAATGGACACCCAATAGTCCTCGTCGGCCGGCGTCCGGAGTCGCGGATCTCCCGCCTGTCCGAGCGCCTCCGCCGTCTCCAGTCGAACTTGCAGTGGAATGCCCGCCGCAATCTCCGGATCGAAGATGCCGGCAACACTCTCGAGCACCTGCCTGAATCGCGCGTCAGCGGGGCGATAGGTCCTCCTTGCCAGATCCTGAATGATCGCTCCAAGAAGAAACGAGGTGCGGGCCTGATCCATCAACCCCGGCTGGTATCCGAGGCCGATCCAGTGCTTGACCAACTGCCCCCACCTCGGCTTGTACAGATCGTCGAGCACCGCCGTC
This sequence comes from Acidobacteriota bacterium, assembly GCA_005808475.1. Lineage (GTDB taxonomy): Bacteria > Acidobacteriota > Terriglobia > Bryobacterales > Bryobacteraceae > SYLY01. Next base: position 77,569 of record SYLY01000020.1, on the reverse strand, counting down.
ACGAACGCATCCAACCGCTCGACCCCCTGATCCAAAAGCAGCCCCGCGAGCAGCAATACCACCTCACGCCATTCCGGCTGCCAGGCACGGCCCTCGGTGAACAGAATTCGGGCCCGCTCCCCCTCCCGGTTGGAGAGCCACAGCGCGGTGAGATACTCCTGGAACGTAAGGTGCCAGAACCGGACATCGGCCCCGCGACTGACCACGATTCCGCTATCCAGTTCTTCCTCCCGCAGGAACGCCCGCGCCTTCTCCACGTCCCGCTCCGGGAACCGCGACGCGATCGCCACCGCCGCCCAATCGCGCGACGCCTGTACCTTGCGCCCATCCGGATGGCCATGCATCGCGCGGGCCAGATCCTGCAGGATGTCGATGCACGCCGCCGCCAGCGGACGGCCCGGCCGGTTCTTCCGCTGACTCGCCAGCCACGACACCACCGAGCCATACAGATCGGCGCGATGATCCGGCATCCGCTTCTCGTTCCACTGCAACACCGATAGCGCGGTGAGCATCACCGGGTTAGACGCGATGCGCCGGATGTCCGGCCGGCTGCGGATCGCGCCCTCGACCTCCACCGCGTAGCCGGCCGCGCGTCCAGGATCGCCCTCGAACAACGAAGCCGACCACAGGCGCAGGAACTCGCGGATGGCCTCGTCGTCCAGCGGCGCGACCTCCGCCTGATCGAACCCGCGCAGCATCACCTCGTCGTCGAACGCCCGCGGCCGCGTGGTTACCGCGATGCTGGTCCCGCGCCACGCATTGGCCGCCTTTTCCAGCAACCGCGACACCGCCAGCCGGGACTCGTCGGTCGGCGCCTCGTCAAGCCCATCCACCAGCAGCAGCGCCGGACCCTTCTCGAACAGGTCCCGGAAGAACCCGTGGCCGACGTCAAGGGTTCGGCCCTGACAGTACCGCGACAGGAACAGCGGAAGCCACGCGGGCGCGTCCGGCTCGTGAGCGCGGCCGCCCTCGTTGATGAACTGCGCCAGTTCGCCCACCGATACCAGGATCGGAAACGGCGCGTTGGGATCGGCCTCGCGCCGGAGACAAGCCGCGTGGGCGACGTGGCGGAGGAAGGTCGACTTGCCCGAGCCCGGATCCCCGAGCACCACCAGCCGGCGATGCTTCAACGCCTCGTCGAGCGGCGCGCGATCCGCGCTTTGACGGCGCGCATTGATCAACCGGACATAGAGCTTGCCGATCGGCACGCGGCGGGCCTTGCCCTCTTTCGAAGCGAGTCCGCGAATGTCGATGTGGGAGGTGTCTTCGCGAAGGTAGGCGAGGTAGGACTCGGGCCGGTCGGGCGGCGGCGGCTGAGGAGTCACCGCCAGCGACGCACCTGAGTACCCGTGCCTCTTCTTCCATTCGCGCAGCGCCGCTCCTGCCTTGCGGCGCAGTTCGTCGGTGTTGGCGAAGTCCGCGCGGGTGCGTTGATTCAGCCAGGTCTTGAACTCGCGGAGCTTGTTCACGTCACGCTGCACGTCCGCGGCGATCTCCGGCGCCGTGCCCTCTTCGGCCGCGTCGGCGAGCCGTTGCGAGTCCTTGAACTTCGCCGGCCAGTCCGCACCCTTGGCGATCAGAAACGCGAGCACCTCCTTGGCCGGATGGGACTCCGCCGCACGCGCGCATTCGAGCCAGGTGATGCTGCGCTGCTCCGTGCCCGGCTGGTCCGGCGGGATCCACCCATAGCGATGCGCCGCGATGACCAGCACCACATCGGCGGCGTCCACGCGCTGGAGACACACCGGCAGCGGCGGATTCCCCTGCGCCGCGATGTACGGCTGCATGTCGACGAGGAAGCCTTCCTCAACCGCCGCGGCCTGCACCGCCACGCGCTGATCATGCAAGTCCTCCTCGGTGGAGGAGAGGAACACTTTGGGAGCCACTGTTGCCACGGTGGATTCAGGTTACCAGACCCCCTACCTCCGGGCCGAGCCATGTACAATGGGTAAACGGACCCGTGGCCCACCAGCCCTCTCCAGTCACCGCCCTCTATCCCGGATCGTTCGACCCCATCACCAACGGACACCTCGACCTGATTCGCCGCTCGTCCGTTCTCTTCGACAAGCTGATCGTCTCGGTGCTGGACAACCAAGCCAAACAGCCCCTGTTCTCCGTCTCCGAGCGCATGGAGATGCTCGGCGACGCCGTCCGCCGGTTCGACAACGTGGAAGTGGATAGCTTCAATGGACTGCTGGTGGAATACGCCGCGGCCCGGGGCGCCCGCGTGATCGTCCGCGGCATCCGCGCGATCTCCGACTACGAATTCGAACTGCAGATGACGCACATGAACCGCCGTCTGCGGCCCGGAATCGAAACCGTTTTTCTCATGGCCACCGAGGCCTATTCGTTCGTCAGTTCCCGCCTGGTCAAGGAAGTCTTCCGCCTGGGCGGCGACATCTCCGGTCTGGTGCCTCCCATGGTGGAGTCGCGCCTCAGAAGCCGGTTCGAGGAGAATCCTAGACACACATGACACCCACTGCCCTCCAACTCGCCGACCGTCTCGACACCATCAGCGTGTCCTCCACCGTAAAGGTTTCGGCCGAGGCCGGCCGCTTGAAGCGCGAAGGCATCGACGTAGTCGACTTCGGCGCCGGCGAGCCCGACTTCCCCACTCCCGATAACATCAAGAAGGCCGCCATCAAGGCCCTGGACGACAACTTCACCAAGTACACGCCGGTGGAAGGCACGCTCGACCTCAAGAAGGCCATCGTCGAACGCCATGCCACCGATTTCGGCACCGCGTACGCGCCCAACGAATGCGCGGCCACGGTCGGCGGCAAGCACATCATCTTCAACCTGATGCAGGTGCTGGTCAACCCCGGCGACGAAGTGATCATCCCGGTGCCTTACTGGGTGACCTACAAGGATGTCGTCAACTACGCCGGCGGCAAGTGCGTGTTCCTCCAGACCGACGAGGCCAACGGCTTCAACTTCACCGCCAAGGACGTCGAACGCCACATCACGCCGCGAACCAAGGCGATCCTGGTGAATTCGCCATCCAACCCGAGCGGCGCCGTGCTGCCGGACTCTGAATTCGTCAAGATCTTCGAACTCACTTCCAGCCGCGGAATCTGGCTGATCACCGACGAATGCTATTGCCACTTCCTCTATGAAGCGAAGCCGTTCTCGGTGGCGTCGCTGCCCGGCGCCAAGGATAGCGTCATCGTCGCCGGATCGCTTTCCAAGACTTACGCGATGACCGGATGGCGCATCGGCTACGGCTTGGCGCCGAAGTATGTGATCGATGGCATCATCAAGCTGCAAAGCCACATGACGTCGAACCCGACTTCGATCGCCCAACGCGGCGCCATCGAGGCCTTGCGCGGACCGCAGGAGTCGGTGCAACAGATGCTCGGCGAGTACGCCACCCGCCGCGGCTTCGTCATCGACCGCTTGCGCCGCATCCCGGGCGTCACCGTCCAGGCTCCGATGGGCGCGTTCTACGCGTATCCGAACATCGGCGGGGCGATGAAGAGCATGGGCATCGGCTCGGCGTTCGAGTTCTCCGAGCAGCTCCTGAAGAAGGCCCACGTCGCGGTGGTGCCCGGCGAGGCGTTCGGCACCGATTCGCACGTTCGCATCTCGTACGCCACGTCGATGAAGGAGATCGAGCGCGGACTGGACCGCATCGACAACTTCATCCAGGGCAAGTGAGACGGCTCGCGCCGCGGTTTGTCGAGCGCGTCTGGGGCTCGACGGACCTGTCGCCGCTGTTCGCTTCCCGGCCGGAGAAAATCGGAGAGGTCTGGTTCGACGCCGGACCTCTGCTGATCAAATTCCTGTTCACCACGGCGCCGTTGTCGGTGCAGGTGCATCCGGACGACGCCTACGCGGCCAAATACGAGAATAGCCGCGGCAAGACCGAAATGTGGCACGTGCTCCGCGTGGGACCGGAAGGCTGGATCGCGTTGGGATTCGACAGGCCGCGGACGCGGGACGAGGTCGCGCCGGCGCTGCTCGACGGATCGGTGGAAGGCATGATGCGGCGCGTGCAGCCCCGGCCCGGCGAGACGTACTTCGTGCCAGCGGGCGTGGTCCACGCACTGGGACCGGACCTGGTGGTCTGCGAGATCCAGCAGAGCTCCGACGTTACTTACCGGCTCTACGATTACAACCGCGGACGCGAGCTCCACGTCGCGCGCGGACTGGACGTGGCCCGGCTCGAGCCGCACGATTCGGTAACGCCGCCGGGCGTGGACGGGCGCATCGCCGGCTGCTCGTACTTCGTCACGGAACGGCGCACGGTGGCGGGCCGCGGCGAGGCCGCTCCCGGCGTGTGGATCGCGCTCGAGGGCTCGGGCTCGATCGGCGGCGAGCCGTTCGAACCCGGCGCGGTGTTCGAACTGGACGCGGTTGGGTCCATCGAGTCGCCGGCCTCCATCTGGCTGCGAACGTTCGCGCCGGCCTAAACATTGCTGTATACTCGGGAACCATGGAAGTCTTCCTTGGATTCCTGCTGGGCTTCATCGCCTGGTTCCTGTTTCGCGTGGTCCTGTTCGGTCTGTACACGGTGGATCAGAACGAACGCGCCATCAAGACGTCTTTCGGCCGGGCGGAGAGAGTCGGTAACGCGACCACCCTCGACGACCCCATCGCCACCCATCTGCGCGCGGAGGAGAAGGAGCGCTACTCGTATCCGCAAGTGCGCGTGATCGGCGCGGGCGGCCCTTACCTGAAGCTGCCTTGGGAGCGCGTGTACAAAGTGTCGGTGGCCACCTCGACCGTGAACATGGCGTTCGATTTCGAGGACCCCGCCGCCAACTCCGGCGGCGCGATTCTCGAAGCCGTCACCAAGGATCAACTGAACACCGGACTTACCGGGCAGATTCGATACCGCGTGAGCGAGTCCAATCTCTACGCCTTCCTGTTCGGGATCAAGGCGCCGATCGTGCACGTCATGGGATTCTTCGTCTCCGTGCTGCGGCAGCGCATCGCCAGCTTCGAGGCCAAGGGCGACACGCTCGGCGGCGCTGGCGTGTCGATCAACGATCTGCGGAAGAACCTGCGCGACCTCAACGAGTACATGGACACCGAGTGCCGCGCCACGCCGGCGCGCTATGGCGTCGTGCTGGACGCGTCGCTGATCACTGGCATCGATCCGCCGCCCGAGGTGGAATCGGCGCTGGCGGCGATCAACACGGCGCACAATCAGGTGTCGTCCGACATCAGCTTGGCGCAGGCGGGCGCGGACCAGAAGATCGTGCAATCCCGCCGCGCGGTGGAGATCGAGACGCTCCGCGCGCAGGCCGAGGTAGAGCCGCTCAAGCGGCTGGCCGCCGAGCTCTCCGAACTTCGCAAGCGCGGGCCGGGCACGCTCGAATCGTATCTGCGTACCGTGAAGCTGCGGTTATACGACAAGGCCAAGGACGTCTACTTGGAGGTGCGCCAGTGATCCTCGTCACCGCTTTCACAACGTTCCTCTTTTTCCTGATCGGCGTGCCGTTCGCGCTCGGCCTGGCTCGAATGTTCGGCCTGTACGCGGTGGTGGAAGAGCGCAGGTGCCGCGTTTACGTGCTATTCGGCAAGGTCTTGAAGGTAATCTCCGAACCTGGGCTGTACATTCTGCCGTTCGAACTGGGACCGGCCGCGTTCATCGTGAACTGGTTGGGGCAGTGCCATGTCATCGACATGCGAATGGACCAGGAGTATCTACGGAGCCAGCCGGTCAACTCAGAGGAAGGCGCGCCGATGGGAATCGGCATCTGGTACGAGATGTGGATCAGCGACCCGGTGGCGTATCTGTTCAAGAACACCGACCCGCGCGGATCTCTCCGCGCCAACGTCAGCAACGCGACGGTGCGCTGCCTGAGCAACATGCCGCTCGGCGAGATGCTCGAAACGCGGCATCAGATGAGCCAGACGGTGAGAAACGAAGTGTCGCCGCAATCGAACGACTGGGGATACCGGCTCGGTTCGGTGTACATCCGCAAGGTGCACTTCCGCGATCTCGGGATGATCCGGCAGATCGAGGAGAAGGTGGTCAACCGGCTACGGCAGGTGACCTCGGCGATCCGGCAGACCGGCGCGAATCAGGTGAGCGTGATCTCGAGTTCGGCCGAGCGCGAGGCGTCGATCGAGTTCGCCAAGGCGGCGGCGATCCGGCCCAGCACGCTGGGCGAAGCTTTGCATGAGATCTCGTCAGAGCCCGAGGTGACCAAGGCGCTGTTCGAGATCCTCGAGACGCAGAAGATCCTGGACAGCCACGCCAAGGTCGTGATGCTGCCCTCGGGCGGCGGCGACTTGCTGGCGAGCCTGATGGCCTCCCGGCCCGGATCCGGATCTCCCGAACCGCCTCCCATTCACAAAAGCTAGAACGCCAGCCGTAGCCCGAGTTGCACCCGGCGCGCCGCGCCCGCGGCGGTGATGCGGCCGAAATTCGGGTTGGTGTTCACGCCATCCCGGTTCGGACTGAACGACACGTTCGGGTCGTTGAGATTCACGTTGTTGGTCGCGTTGAAGGCCTCCGCCCGGAACTCGAGCTTGCCTCCCTCGAACACTGCGAACGTCTTGAAGATCGCGCCGGAAAGTTCGAACAGGCCGGGACCGCGCGTATCGGGCAGCGTTCGGGGAACGTTGCCGATGGTCCAATCCACCGGATTCCGGAAGGCCTCCGTGTTGAACCAGCGCAGCACCCCACGCTCTCCGCCCGGCAGCGTCGGATTGCCCGCCGTATCCGGCCAGTTGATGCCCGTGAAGTTGTTCGCGCCGCGGACCAGCAAGGGAGCGCCGGTCTGCATCGTGGAAATCCCGTTCAATTGCCATCCGTGCAGTACGCCGTTCCACAGTGCGCCCTTCTTGGGAACGGGAAGCTCCCAGACGCCGCTCAACACCATCCGTTGCGAGATGTCGTCCTGGTCGATGGCGCGCTCGAGCCGCCGGTTGAAGCGGCCCAGCCGGAAATCGCCGTCGCCGCCGCTGCCGCCGCCGAGCGATGAGAACGCGTCGTTGATCAGCTTGCCGTTGGTGTACGATCCGAGGAAAGTCAGCCCGTTCGAATAACGCTTCTCCACGGTCACCTGCAACGAGTGATAGATGCTCGACGCCCCGTGGCTCGCGTACGTGCTCACGCTGTTGTAATCGGGGAACGGCCGCAGCAACGTCGAACGCGCCACCGTCCGGCCCGACAGCACGCCGGTCGCGATTTGGCCGAAGAAAGGGTTGGTGACCATGTCCTGCAGCGCCAGCCGCTGGCTGAAGTTGGCCGGGTCGAGCTGATTGAGGTTGTGGTTGCCTCCGAACAGCTTGGTCCCCTTGTTCCCGACATAGCTCGCCGAAGCCACCCAGCCCTTGCCCAGCGCCTGTTGCAGGGTGAAGTTCCATTGCTGCAGATACGGTGTCGGCGCGTTGCGATCCTGGTATCTCACGTCCAAGCCGCGAAACGCGTTCGGACCGCCGTTGGCGCCCAAAGGTTGAATCAGCGCCGTGGGACCCACGCTGAGCTGGAACGCCTTGAACGGCCCGCCGCCCGGCGCGACGAAGGGCGTGTCGATCGAGAATCCGAACGCGTTGCTGTTATCGCCCACCGTGTCGCTGGAAATCGACTCGACGTAGAGAATCCCGTATCCGCCGCGAACCGAGGTCCTGCCCTTGCCACGAGGATCCCACGCGAAGCCGATCCGCGGCCCGAAGTTGTTCTTGTCCCTGTCGACGAACGCGCGCGGCGCCGTTACGCCCGAGTAAGTCATCACCCCCAGCGTCCCGGTGGACGAGTTGGGAATCCACGGGTCGAAATTGGAGTGCCGGTTCCACCGCTCCACCGGCGCCGAAACCTTGTCGTACCGCATGCCGAGGTTCAATGTGAGCCGCGGCGTCAGCTTCCAATCGTCCTGCACGTACAGTCCGGACATCCAGGCATGGAACGCGAAGAACGGACGCACGCCGATCGACCCGCCGCTCACTTCGCCCATCAGGAACGTGGCGAGGCCCACGCCGGTGTTCTGCGGCTGTTGCGGGTTGTTGGTGAGCGCGCTGCCGAAGTCGAACCGGCCGGAAGGTTGTGAGCGGTTGATGAAGCTCAGGCGGCTCCACTTGTGGTCGATCCCCGCCTTCACGTTGTGGTTGCCGCGAATCCAGGTGAAGGCGTCCACCAACTGCACCGTGTGTTGGGATCGATTGCCACCCGAAAAACCGGACGATCCGATATCGAGCACGCCGGTGATCGTCACCGGCGGGAACTGGTCCTGCGGCACGATCGACGGATAGCCGAGCTTCGCCGGCCAGCCCTCATCGAAGCTCGGGTGCAGGAACGGCAGATACTGGCGCGTGGCCGACATGCGGAAGTTGTTCAGCATGGTGGGCGTGAAGGTGCGGTCGTAGGACGCCACGGCGTTGTGATTGTCGCGCTGATCGTTGCGGGCCGACGGGTCCGACGGACCCAGTCCCCAGCCGCGATCCTGGCGCGTGTTCCGTGTGCCGGAGTAGCGGAAGAAGACGTTGTTCCGGTCGTCGAACCGGTGATCCACGCGCACATTGGTGACGCCCTGATCGAGCGGCGAACTCTGCAAGGAAAGGAAGTTCAGCGTGTTGGCGAAGTCGTTGTTCGGCCGCGCGTTGGGCAGCGGCATGAACTCGAGCACCTTCAACGACAGCGGATCGAAACGGCCGCGCGGAACGAGGTTGCCCGGCATCGGATCGCGAACGAAGCCGCTCCCGGCGGGATTGGCGCGCGTGGTGGCTGGATCGAAGATCGGGATCAACTGGCCGAGCCCGTTGCGCGTGTTCGAGAAGTCGCCGGACCGCTCGAGCGGCGTCGACACGGTGCTCTGGCGGATCGTCGCGCTGCGATGCCGCCACTGCTCATAACCGCCGAAGAAGAAGGTGCGATTGCGGCCGTCGTAGACCTTGGGGATGCGCACCGGCCCGCCAGCGGTGCCGCCGTACTGGTTGTACCGCAGGGTCGGCTTGATGCGCCCGGTGCGGGGATCCCGTTGGGTTGCGAACGCATTGCGCGCGTCCAGCGAGTCGTTGCGCACGAATTCGTACAGCGAGCCGTGGAAGCGATTGGTCCCCGCCTTGCTCACCACGTTGATCACGCCGCCGTTGGACTGTCCGAACTCGGCCTTGAGCGAGTTGGTCTCCACCCGGAACTCCTCGATCGCGTCCACCATCGGCACCACCGATACTTCGTTGTGCACGGGCACGGTGTTCGATCCGCCGTCGAGCAGCACCTGATTTCCATAAATCGGGCCGCCGCTGAACCGGATCTGCGAGAAGGCCTGATTGTTGGCGTCGGCGAATCCGTCGCTGCTGGAGTTGCGCGGCTGGACTCCCGCCACCAGCTTCACCAGGTTGAAGATGTGGCGGCCGTTGAGCGGCAGTTCCTCGATCCGCTTGCGCTCCACGACGGTTCCCAGCGCCGAATCCTCGGTCTGCACGCGCGGGACTTCTGCGACGACGCTCACCGTCTCGGTGGCCGCGCCCACGTCGAGTTGTGCGTCCAACCGCAGCCGCTGCGCGACTTCGAGTGTCAGCCCGGTTCGCTCGAACGTCTTGAAGCCAGAGGCGGCGATCCGGACATCGTACCGCCCGACCGGCAACGAGTTGATCGCGTAGGTGCCCTCGCCCGAGGCGATCGCCCGAAACGTCAGATTGGTCCCCATGTTGCGAGCCACTACTTCGGCTCCGGGCACGCGGGCGCCCTGAGGATCGGAGACCGTGCCCGTGATCGTCGCTACCGGCGACTGCGCCCACGCGGCGCACGCCCAACCAGCCAGAATGCCTAGCTGGAGTGTTCCTTTCGCCATTCCGCCAACTCCTTGGTCAAGCGGTTGCGAACGTCCAGAAATTGCGGGTTCGGGTATTGGTTCGCCTTCTCACCCGGATCGGTCCGCAGGTCGAACAATTCGTTGGGACCCTTTCCGTCGTTGCGCAACACGAGTTTGTAATACTGATCCCTCGCCATCTCCGTGTTCCGAAAGTGGCCGAACACCGTCGCGGGCCAGAAGTCGCCCTTTTTCAAGCCGCGGCCGCTCGCCAGCGGCCAGTAACTGAACCCGCACAAATTCTTCGCCGGCTTCTCCACTCCGGCCACCTCGCAAAGGCTGGGGACCATGTCGTAGAAGCTGACCAGTTCGGGCCGCACCGCCTCCACCGGAACCTTGCCCGGCCAGTTCCAGATCATCGGAACCTTCATCACTTCCTCGTACATGTTGATCGGGTCCGAGGCGAGCCCCTTGCTCCACAGTCCGTGGCGGCCCAGCAGGAAGCCGTTGTCGCCGGTGAACACGATCAGCGTGTTGTCGCGGAGCCCTTTTTCGTTCAGCTTCTTCAACAGCGCCGGAATCTGGTCGTCCAGGGCGGTGGTGCTCGCCGCGCACTTGCGCAGATTGCCCACGGTGTCTTTCAGCAGTTCTTTTTCCCGCAACGCGTTCGGCGCGGGCGGCTCCCAGCCCACGGTTTCGAAGTTGGTGCTCGCGTACATGTCGTAGTACCGTTGCGGATGCCCCGAGTACGGCGTGTGGGGATTGAAATGGCTCACCGTGAGGAAGAACGGCTTCGCGGCGGACTGCTTGTCGAGATAGCTCAACGCGCCCTGCGTCAACAGCTCCGTCAGGTAGCCCTTCTCCTTGCGCGACTCGCCGTTCAAGTACAGCGTGGGATCCTGATAGACGCTGCTGCCGCCGCCCATCGTGTACGTATACGAGTAGCCGTGGCCCGGCTTGGCGTCGTTGCCCATGTGCCACTTGCCGACGTATCCGCAGTCGTAGCCCGCGCCCGCGAGCGTGTCGGAAATCATCGTCTCCGACGCGAACGACGCCGGCGGTTCTTTCTGCCCTTGCGGCGGATCCTCGATCGGGTTCGGCGAAAGGAAGTCGTGGATGCCGTGCTGCCGCGGCAGGCGCCCGGTGAACAGCGTGGCGCGGCTCGCCGAACAGATCGGCGTCACCACGAAGTTGTTGGCGAAACGCGTGCCCGCGCGCGCCAACAGATCGATGTTCGGAGTGCGGATCTCCTTGTTGCCATAGCAGCCGAGCATCCACGCCGCCAGATCGTCGGCGAGCACCAGTACGATGTTGGGGCGGGTGGGCTCGGGGCCCTTGCGGCGGTTGCGTTGCGCCAGCAGGGGCGCGGCGGCGGCGGAAGAAAGCAGGGAGCGTCTGGTCAGCATGAGTCGAATCCTAGAGAACGTCGGCGAAGCCTCGCTTGAGGTGCCGGAAACAGAGTCCACCGATGACGAACGATGCCGCGGCCCAACCGATCAGGATCACGGTCTCCTCGAGGTCCGGAGACTTGGAGGAAAGCACAGCATCGCGGTAGGCTTTCACCAGGAAGGCCATCGGATTGTAGTCGAGCAGGAATTGGAGCTTGGCCGGGTAGTCTTTCTCGAACACGAAGATCGGCGTCACCCAGAACCAAAGCTGTAGGAACACGGCCACCGCCTGCGCGGTGTCGCGCAAATAGACCTGGACCGCCGCAATCACCCAGCCGAGCCCCACGGCGATCATCCCGGTCAGCAGGATGTACAGAGGCAGCAGCGCCAGATTCCAGCTCCAGTGCTTCTGCCAGAACACCACCGCCGTCACCAGCACGGTCAACGTGAACAGGTGGTTGATCAACGACGAAAAGAACACTGACAGCGGAATCAGTTCTGACGGGAAGACGGTCTTGGTGATCAGATTCGCGTTGTCCACCAGAGACGTGGAGGAACGCAGCACCGTCTCGTTGAACAGGAACCACGGCAGCGAACCGGCCAGCAGGTACAGCGGATAGCTCTCCGTCACCGAACCGCGCGGCAGTTCGATCTTCATGCACAGGTGGAACACGAACACCCAACTCGCCAGCATCACCACGGGGTGGATCAGACCCCACAGCCAGCCCACCGCCGACCCGATGTAGCGCTGCTCGAAGTCGCGCCGCACCATCTGATAGAGCAGCGACCGACGCTGCACCAGGTTCATGACGAAAAGTCTGCCGGGGACGTTCAAAGGTTCAGGATAGCCGATTCCAGCGGCGCGGCGTACGTTTGCTACCCTGTGTTTTGGACCTTCGGAAGCCCTCGATTTGCGCGGTGAGCTACCTCAACACCGCGCCACTCGTTCACGGCCTGCTCCACCAACCCTACGGCCGCGAGTTCGACCTCACCTTCGAGGTCCCCTCCGAATGCGCGCGCGCCGTCGAAACCGGCCGCGCCGACCTGGGCATTGTCCCGGTGGCCGAGATGGCCCGCCACGGCTGGGATTGGATCCGCGGGACGGCGATCGCCGGCATCGGCGCGGTCCGCAGCATCTTCCTCATCTCCCGGTGCGAACCTCGCAAGATCCGCAACGTGGCCGCCGACGCCGGCTCGCGCACATCGGTGCAACTGGCGCGGATCGTGCTGCGCGAACGCCATGGCGCCGATCCGTCGATTTCCGCCATGGCGCCCGATCTCGACGCAATGCTCGCCGCCGCCGACGCCGCGCTGATCATCGGCGACGCAGCCCTGCGCCTGGATCCCGCCGCCATCCACGGCCATGTTCTCGACCTCGGCGAGGAGTGGTGGAAACTGACGCATCTCCCGATGGTCTTCGCTCTGTGGGCGGGCCGGCCGGAGCGCCTCGACGAGATCGGCCGCGGGCGGCTCGAGCGCGTATTCCGCCAGTCGCTCGACTACGGCCTCGCCCGCATCGCCGAAATCGCGGAAACGGAATCGCCCCGGCGCGGCTTCCCCGCCCCACTCATCCACGAGTATTTGACCCGCTACATCCGCTACGACACAGGGCCCGCCGAAGAGCGCGGCCTCGAGCGGTTCCTCCAATACGTCTCCGAACTCGATACCCTGGTACCTGCCGCCACTGCCTCATTATGCTGACACGCGAACAAGCACTCGACCTCTTCCGCGCCGACGATCTGATCGGCATCGGCATGGAAGCCGACGCCCTACGCCGCAAGCTTCACCCCGGCGGCGTGGTCACCTACATCATCGATCGCAACATCAACTACACCAACGTCTGCACCGAATACTGCAGCTTCTGCGCGTTCTACCGCCCGAAAGGGCACAAGGAAGGCTACCTGCAATCGCACGAGTCGATCTTCCAGCGCATTCAAGAGACCATCGAGCTCGGCGGCACCGGCGTACTGATGCAAGGCGGGCTGCACCCGGACCTGAAGATCGAATGGTACGAGGATCTGTTCCGCGCCATCAAACGCCGGTTCAAGATCCACCTGCACTGCCTCTCGGCTCCCGAGGTCACCAATATCGCCGAAGTCAGCGGGATTTCCCTGCGCGACACCATCGCCCGGCTGCGCGACTCGGGCCTCGACTCCATCCCCGGCGGCGGCGCCGAAATCCTGGACGACGCCGTTCGCTACCGGATCTCCCGCCTCAAGTGCGGCACCGACGAATGGATGGCCGTCCATCGCACCGCGCACCAGCTCGGCATGCGCACCACCGCCACCATGATGTTCGGCTGCGGCGAAACGCTGGAACAGCGGATGAACCACTTCGATCTGATCCGCAACCTGCAGGAGGAAACCGGCGGCTTCACCGCTTTCATCCCGTGGACGTTCCAGCGCGAAAACACCTCGCTCGGCCGCTTCGTCAAGGAAGAAGCGACCGCGGTCGAGTATTTGAAGACGCTCGCCATCTCGCGCCTCTACCTGCCGAACGTGCTGAACGTGCAGTCGTCATGGGTGACGCAAGGGCTGAAGACCTGCCAGGTGGGTCTGCGATTCGGCGGCAACGACGTCGGCAGCATCATGATCGAGGAGAACGTCGTCTCCGCGGCGGGCGCGCGCAACCACGCCACCGAAGAGGATCTCCGCCACATGATCCGCGACGCCGGGTTCACCCCCAAGCAGCGCGATACCCTGTATCGCACGTACTTCCTGAATTGAGGTCCACGGCATGACCCGCCGCCAAGCGATCGCCGCCGTTCCGTTCGCCGTCGCGGCCGCTCGCGGCCAGGAGCGGCTGCCCATCGTGGGCAAGGGCGAGCACACCTACGAAGTCCATCACGACTGGGCTCGGCTGCCGGACACGCACAAGTTCGGCAACACGCACGGGATCGCCGTCGACTCCCAGGGCCGCCTGATCGTGGCCCATACCGTTCACAAGACCAGCGACAGCCCGGATGCCATCGCGATCTTCGACGAGCGGGGCCGCTTCGTGAAATCGTGGGGAGCGGATATGCGCGGCGGAGCGCACGGGCTCATCGTGCGGCGCGAGGGCTCGGACGATTTCCTCTACCACTGCGACAACGTCAAGGGCTTCGTCCGCAAGACGACGCTCGATGGCGAACTGGTATGGGTGATGCACGCGCCGGCCGCCAGCGGACTCTACACCCGGGCGAGCCAGTACCGCCCGTCGAACCTGGCGATCGCTCCGGACGGCGGCATCTATGTCGCCGATGGCTATGGCAAGTTCTACATCCATCACTACGACGCCAAGCTCCGCTACGTGCGCACCTTCGGCGGATCGCGCGACGAGATGGATCGCAACAAGGGCAAGGAGACCGCGCCGGGCACGACGATCTGGCCGCACGCCATCGCGATCGACGAGCGTGGCGGCAGCCCCCTGCTGATGGTGGGCGAGCGCGGCGACAACAGGCGCGTGCAGTATTTCTCGCTCGACGGCAAGCCGCTGCATTCCGTGAAGGACGGCGTCCGCTGGCCGAGCACGTTCCAGTTCCGGGACGGCGTGATGCTGATGCCGGACCTGAAGGCGGTGGTGACGCTGTTCGACAAGAACAACAAGCTCATCGCGCACCTGGGCGATGGGCAACAGCCGGACGGCAAGACCTACGAGTCGCTGCGAACGCTCGACCGGGGCGCGTTCCCGGCAGGCCAGTTCATCGCGCCGCACGACGCCTGTTTCGACGCGGCGGGCAACATTTACGTCGCCGAGTGGGTGGAAGTCGGGCGCGTCACCAAGCTACGGCGAGTCTGAGAGCTCTTACTGCACGCCGACGCGCCGAGTGAGAGCCGCGAAACGCGAATCTCCGCGCAGCCGGTCCCATCCCGGATGCGCGCCGATGCAATTCGCCTGTGGCTCGCGCATCTCCACCGCCGCTTCCAGCCGGGCCAGCGCCGCGTCTTTGCGGCCCAATCCCAGTTCGACGAACGCGAACCGGATCTGCGCGACGTGGCGCCGCTTGCTCGCCTCTTCCAGCCGCCCCAGACACTCTTCCGCACTCGCGGTCTCGCCGGCTTCCGCCAGAATCTGGCCTCGGACGCTGGCGACACTTAGGTCGTCCGGCGACAGGAAGCTGGCGCGTTCCATCATCGCCATCGCCTCCGGATAACGGCCGGCCGCCGCGAATACGCGGCCCAGGCCGGAGCATGCCTTGGCCGAGTCGGGACTCATGGCGATGGCTCGGTGGTAGTGCTCCTCCGCCGCTTCCCAGTCCCGCATCAGATACGACAGGAAGCCCACCGTGGCATGCGTCAGCGGATCGAGCGGACTCAACTCCGCCGCGGCCGTTACGTGGACTTCGGCCTCTTCCATTCGGCCCAGCAGCGCCAACAGGTCGATGCCGTACCATAGGTGCGCGATCGCATACCCGGGATTGATCTCGATCGCGCGCCGGAAGTGACTCTCGGCGTTCGACCAGTCCCACTCCTGACCCAGCAGACCGGCGAGGGTGGCGTGCGCCGCGGCGTGAGCGCCGTCAATAGCGAGCGCCCGCGCGGCCGCATCCCGCGCGCGAGGCATGGCGGCGGAAGGAGGATCGAACCCGTACTCGGATAGCAGCGAGTAGGCCTCGGCCAAACCCGCGTACCCGTGCGGACTGCCCGGATCCAGGCGGATCGCGTGTTCGAAGAACACCGCCGCGCGCCGCATCGTCTCCTCCGAACGCCGCCCGATGGCGTCCCGTCCCCGGAGATAGAACGAGTACCCTTCCGATTGCGGCGGAGCGGGAGCGCCGGAAGCATCCCCGGAGAGCCGGGCTCGCAGAGCATGAGCGATCGCGCCGGCCAGTTCGGTCTGCAGCCCCAGCAAGTCGCGCACCTCGCGGTCGTAGACGCCGCTCCACAGATAGAGGCCGCTCGCGCAGTCCACCAGCCGTCCGGCGATCCGCACGCGCGTGCTCGCGCGCCGCACGCTGCCCTCGAGCACGGCGTCCACCTTGCGGGGGGCGTCGGCCTGCGTCCTGATCAGACGCGAGGTATCCCACGCCATCACGCGTAGCCCCTCGGCGCGCGTCAGCGTGTGGATCAGCTCCTGGCAGAGCCCCGCCGCGAAGCAGTCCTCCTGCCCTTCCCCGATCTCCTCGAACGGCATCACCGCGATGGTGACTGGCGCGGCGGCCCGTGGGCTTCCCGCGCCGTGGATCGCCGGCGCGTACGACCCGACGGGCAGATCGATGCGGACGCCGTCGTTGGCGCCCTCGCCCTCGTAGTACTCCTTCAGCTTCGCGCGCAACCGCCGCGCTTCCACCCGGACGATCGGATCCAGCCGAGGATCGTAGTCCGCCGTCCGTTCGAACACCCGCGCGCCGATCACGGACTCTTTCAACTCTCCGCCCCGGCCCGCCAGAGACTCTTCCACGGCGAACGACAGGAACTCGCGCATACGGCCGGATCGCGAAAACGCGGGGCTCGACAGGATGCGAGCGAGGCAGGCGCGGACTTCCCTCGGATCCAAAGCTTGACCAGACTCCTCGATCAATTCTATCCGGCTACGAGCGAAGCCAGCGCTCCAGCCACTCAAACGCCTCGGCCTGCATCTCCGGGCGGAAGGAATGCGGCAAGTCGTGGAACGAGCCCCGGAACCGTTCGGCGATGCCGGCCTTGGCGTAGATCTTCTCGAGCTTGGCGCATGCCGACCGCATCGCGTCGAGCGGAAACAACTGATCCTTGGAACACTGCTGCACCAGCAACGCTCCGGGCGCGTGAAGCGCGGCCGCGTCCGGCAGATCCAGGGACGGATACATCCCGGGCACATAGACCATCCACGTGTGATTGCGGAAGTGATTCCGCAACTGGCGGTGGAACTCCGTCATCCAGCCCACCACGCACGCCGCCTTGATTCGCGGATCCGCCGCGATCAGATGGGCGGTGCGCAAGCCGCCGATCGATAGCCCGGCGCACCCGATGCGCGACGCGTCCACCTCTGGGCGCGAGCACAAATAGTCCACCGCGCGCCGGTCCTGCCACACGTGGATGCCCGGCCATGTGGCGCCCGAGGCGAAGATCGTCTTCGCGGTGAGATGCTCGAACTCCGAGCAGAGCGCGTCCACGGCGGGTTGCCACTCCTTGGCGTCGCGGCGGATCGCGGCCAACGCCTGGAGCCGCGCGCGGAAGGTCGGCGGCGCCGATGCCGGATCCATCTCCTCCACGCGCAGCCGCTGTTCGCCGAAGTAGTGGCCGTCGATAACCAGCACCACCACTCCGCGCTTGACCAGCTTCTCCGCCCACGCGCCGCCATACACACGGTCGCGAAACTCGAGCAGCGCCTCCGAATCGCCGCGCGCGCTCAGGATCTTCTCATGCCCCCATACATAGCGGCCGCTGTGGCAGTGGATCGCGATCACGCCGGGCCGCTTGCCGCCGCCGTCCGGCACGAGCAACCACGCGGGGATGGGATGCCCGGGAATGGCGGAGATCCGCAGCCGCTCGACGCTGTAGCCGTCGCGCCGCTCCACCCCCAGCGACTCCGCTCCCAGCGGCTCCGCCTCCGGCGCGAAACGCAGCAGCCGCGCGAACTCGGCCCGCGCCTCTTTCTTCCACCCGTCGAGCCGCTTCCAGCGCGGATCGAGGAAGCTCAGGTTGCGCGACCGCGACTGCGCGTAGCGGTCGAGCATGGGGAACAGATTCCCGAGATCGGGTTGAGAGGCCGCGGGCGCCTGGGCGAAGGCGGCGGAGGGAAGCGCGGCGAGTTGACGGCGGGTCACACGAGATCTCACCGTCCCAGGATACGCCGGCATCAAACGGTCCGGGCCCCGTTGGAGTTACCGTGATATTGATATGCGATTCGCCGCCCTGTTCCTCTCCATCCCCGCTTTCGCGGCCGATTCCTTCGAAGCGCTCGGCACGGAGATCCGCCGCCAGTTGACCGAATCCGGCGCCGCGTCCCTTTCGGTGGCGCTGGCGCGCGACGGAAAAATCGTCTGGGAGGAAGGGTTCGGCTGGGCGGACAAAGCCGCCCGACGGCGCGCTACCGCGCACACCATGTACTCGCTCGCGTCGATCTCGAAGCCCATCACGGCGACTGGTTTGATGCGCCTGGTCGAAAGCGGACGAGTGAAGCTCGACGCTCCGGTGGACGAATATCTCGGCGCCGCCAAGATCCGCGGCCGCGCCTTCGACGCGTCTCAGGCCACCGTGCGCCGCATCGCCAATCATTCGTCGGGGCTGCCGCTTCACTACCAGTTCTTCTACGAAGACGAGCCCTACCGCCGCCCGTCGATGGACGACACCATCCTTCGCTACGCGAATCTGGTGACCGCGCCCGGCGAGCGATATCAATACTCCAATCTCGGTTATGGAATTCTCGACTCCGTCGTCTCGCGAGTGTCGGGCAAGCCGTACGCGGACTACATGCGGGAGCAGGTGTTCGAGCCGCTCGGCCTCACTCACACGTCGGTCAACGTTCCGGCCGAACTAGCCGGACATCAGGCGGTCCGCTACGATCCCACGGGCGCGCCGATTCCCTTCTACGACTTCGATCATCCCGGCGGCAGCGCGGTGTATTCCAGCGCGCACGACCTCGTCCGGTTCGGCATGTTCCACCTCGGTGAAAAGCTCGAGGACCAGCGCGCGATCCTATCCGCGGCATCGCTCGAGGAGATGCGCAAACCCACCATGATGACGGGGCCGAAAGCCTGGTACGGCGTGGGGTGGGCGATCGCCGATGGGCCGGGCGGTTATCGCGTGATCTCGCACACCGGTTCGATGGGCGGCGTCGCGACGTCGTTGCGGCTGATCCCCTCCGAGCGGATCGCGCTGGCGGTGCTGTGCAACTCGGGCGTTGCGCTGCCACACCGCGTCGCGGACCGGATTCTGGCGCGTGTACCGCCGAAGTGGAAAGAGCCCGCGCCGGGCATGGCGCCGGTCGCGGCCCCGAAGTTCGAACCGGCGCCGGACCTGCAAGGAGTCTGGAGGGGTTCCGTCTCCACTTACAAGCGCGATCTGCCGCTTCGGCTCGAGTTCCGCTCCGACGGCTTGGTGCGCGCCCGGTTGGGCGATCAACTCGAAACCCTGGTCAACACCCCCGCGTTCCGCGATGGCATGTTCACCGGGCGGATCAACGGGGACTTGGGAACCGAGGACGTCAACCGCCGCCCCTACACGATCCAGTTGTCGCTCACCTTGCGCGGAGCGGCGCTCAACGGCTCTGCTTCGGCGCTGTCGAATCCGGGAAGACGCGCCGGCAACGCCTTGTCGCATTGGGTGGAAGCGCGGAAAGAATGAGCGGCCGGCGTCAGGACAGATGAAACGGCAGGCACGCCGCGCCATACAACCCGGCTTCATTGCCGAGCGACGCCTTCTCGATCCGCGTCTTGGTGACGCGGTATGTGAACGACCGCGCCTCCACCTCGGCGAACATCGCCGGGGCGAAGAAGTCCCAGGCGGGCAACGCTCCGCCGCTGAGTAGATAGAGCGGAAAATTGAATACGTTCACCAGAATCGCGAGCGCCGTGCCAAGCGCCGTTCCCATGCTCTCGAACACGCGCTTGGCCAAATGGTCGCCGCCCACGGCCAGGTCGTAGACATCCTTCGCCGTCAGATTGTCGCCGAGCGCCACCAGCTTCGCCATCGCCTCGATCGCCGTGGCCGACGCGTGCTTTTCCACGCAACCCCGGTTGCCGCAGCCGCACGGGTTGCCGTTGGGAACCACCGTAAGGTGGCCGAGTTCGCCCGCCATGCCGACGAAACCGTGCAGGATCCGCCCGCGCGAAATGATCCCTCCGCCGATGCCGGTGCCGAGCGTGAGCAGCACCAAATCGTCCACTCCCTGCCCCGCGCCCATCCACTTCTCTCCCAGCGCCGCCGCATTGGCGTCGTTCTCGAGGATCACCGCGGAACCCAGCCGCCGCCCGATCTCGTCGCGCACCGGGAAGTTGTCGAAACCCGGCAGGTTGTGCGACCCGACAATCATCCCTTTTTCGAGTTCGATGAACCCGGGAACGCCGATGCCGACTCCCCGCAAGCCGGCCGGTCCCAGCCGGTCGCGCAACGTCACGATGTTCCGCACGATGTCGTCGATCACCGCGTCGCGGCCCTCCGCCAGATCGGTGGACCCCGAAATTTTGTCGATGAAACGGCCTTCGCGGTCAATGGCGGCGGCGCGCAGATTCGTCCCACCGAGGTCGACACCGATGGCGTATTCGGGCATGCGTTCAGCCGCCATCATAGCGCATCGGATTCGCGCGGCCCCTTGACGCGGCGGACCGGTTGGTTCATCTTGATATCCATGGTCACAAACGTCAGGCTGCTCGTGGGAACCGCCAAGGGCGGTTGGATTCTCGATTCGGACGCGGCGCGCCGCAAGTGGACCGTCTCGGCTCCGATCTGCTTCGGGCAGAGCGTCAACCACATGGTGGCGGATCCCCGCGAGCCCAGCCGGGTGGTGGCCGCCGCGAAGGCGGGCCATCTCGGTCCGACCATTTTTGTCAGCGTGGATGGCGGACGCAAATGGAAGGAGGCCTCCAAACCACCGGCGTTCGACAAGCCGGAGGAAGGCTCTGGTCTCTCGGTGGACCACGTATTCTGGCTGACGCCCGGCCACCGAAGCGAGCCCGGCGTCTGGTGGGCCGGCACGTCGCCTCCAGGCCTGTTCCGGTCCGAGGATCACGGCGCCACCTGGACTGGAGTGGATGGCCTCAACAAGAATCCGATGCGCCCGCAATGGTGCGGCGGGGAAGGACCGCCCGGAGGCGCGCGCATGCACTCGATCCTGATCGATCCGCGCGACGCCAGGCACATGTACTTCGGCATGTCGCTCGGCGGTGTCTTCGAAACCATGGACGGTGGCGCTTCGTGGGCCCCTTTGAACAAGGGCTGCGAAATCGACTACATTCCGGGGCCGCCGCCCGAGTTTGGCCACGATCCGCATTGCGTGCGCCTGCACCCGCTGGCGCCGGACCGCCTCTATCAGCAGAACCACTGCGGCATCTACCGCATGGATCGCCCCACCGGCGAGTGGACCCGGATCGGGCGCAAGATACCGAAGAAGACCGGCGATATCGGATTCCCGATGACGTTGCATCCGCGCGATCCGGAAACCTGCTGGGTCTTCCCCATGGATGGAACGTCCGTGTGGCCGCGCACCAGTCCCGGAGGCAAGCCAGCGGTCTATGTGACGCGCAACGGCGGCAAGTCGTGGATCCGGCAGGACAAAGGACTGCCGCCGGACAACGCCTGGTTCACCGTGTTCCGCCAAGCGATGACTTGCGACGCCCGCAAGCCTGCGGGACTGTACTTTGGAACCACCAGCGGCGAGATCTGGGCCAGCCGCGACGAGGGCGAGAGTTGGAAGCGGATCGCCGAACACCTGCCCCGCATCCAGTCGTTGGAGATCGGGTGATCGTCTACATTCCCGGCCCGCTTCGGTCGTACACGCGCGAGCGAAGCCAGGTGGAGGCGGAAGGCGCCACGCTCGGGGCGGTGCTGGCGGACTTGGACCGGCGCTTCCCGGGCATCCGCTTTCGGATGATCGACGAACAGGACCGGATTCGAGAACACATCAAACTCTTCGTGGGACACGATCAGACGAAAGATCTGAACACCGAAACGGGGCTCGCCCGGGAGATCCACATCGTTTGCGCGCTGAGCGGAGGACGCCGGTAACCGCCGCGCACTCCCACGCGTCCATGGCGCCAAAGGCCGGTATAGAGTCGCAGGAAGACGGCCGATAAAGAACACAGGCTGATGACATAACGCGATAAACGAAAGTGGGTGCCCCATGGATACCATTGGAGACCGCAGGTTTTTGGAGCTGGCTGGGACGGGCCTGGTGGAATTGCCGCCCCTCATGATTCATGATGGCGGCCATCCCAAGCGGATGGATCGAGTCATGGATCTGGCGGCGAAGGTTGTCGAGAAGGAGGACTTGGTTCCTACCGTGCTCCTGGACTCAATTGCCTCGGAGGCCGATGTCGACCGGCGCAAAATGGACATGGCGCTGAACCTGGTCGACAACTACTTCGGCATGCTCCGGCACTGGCATTGGGGAGATGGCATCCTCGAGTGGATCCGTCAGTGCGAGACCACGTTCGAGCACGACCTCAAACTCCGCCCCCTACTGCGCCCCGACGTGTGGCCCCACGCTGGAAGGTCCAGCTTCGTGCGGTTGCTCGAGGACAAGTCCGTTCACGCCCACGGGCTGGGTCTCGAAAAGGCGGTCGGATTGCGCTTGGCCTTCCGCCAACCTCCGCCGCTCCAGTGCGTCTCGGATCAGTTCTTGTTTTATTTGAACGATACGCTCGCCAATGCGGCATTTCAAACGTGGCAAGGCATGAGCCCCGGGCCGCACGACGCGCTGCCGCCGGAGCGATTCCACTTCCAAGTCCTGACGATGTAGGTCAGGAAAACCGAAGCCAGCCCCGCGCCCGAACTGTTTGACCGGGTTCGCAGTCCGGTAGCGCGGGGTCGGAGTGCATGCAGGGGCATCGAGGCTGACCCCACACCCGGTTGAGCGGCTCCCATTCGGTGCGGATGGTGCGGCCGCCGGCCGAAACTCGCGCCTCTGTCTTACCGAGGGTCTTGTTGTCGTTGGTGGTGGCCTCGAATCCCTTGGCCCTCCCCAGCATGACGCACACCTGGGCGCGCATTTTCCGGAGCGGCGCGGCAGTAGTGTTGCGAAGCCAGATCTCCATGTCCACGCCGTCCGTCGCTGGCTTCACCGAGGCGCCGAACTCAACCTTGTCGGGCAGCGTCCAGTCCAGACGTAGCGATCCGTCCGGCTGAGGCTGCCAGTCGACGTTGTCGACCGGCATATTGCGGTCGTCCCACTTGGTCGGGATGTGGGTGTGTCCCAGGAAGATCAATTCGCCGTTGGCGAAGATCGCCTCGGGCACGTCGACCACGACGTAGCTCGACTGGTCCCAAGGCAGGAACACGCTCGCCTTGGTCCCGCGCATCGGAGCCACGGCGCCTTCGAAGAACCCCAGGCGCGGGTGGCGTCCGCCCGGATACGGCAGGACGCTGCCGTTGACGGCTAGGGGCCCGGCGTGGCTCGCCTCCCCGGTTACTTCTCGGATCTCCGCCGCGGAGTAGCCATGCCGCCGCATCACGCCGAGCCAGTAGGGCAGACTGGCGCCGGTCGCCTCCATCTCCACGGGGAGGCGCAGCTTGTCCGGCGGCACGAGCGGATGGCGCTGGCTAAGCAAGGGATCGTCAGGCGGCGAACTGCCACGAAATCGCTCGAGATCTCGCAGCGCAACCACTTGAAATCCCTGGTTTTTTAGGTATCGCATGCACCGCCGGAACAGCTCCGGTTCGGTATGCACCCACGGATGCGCCACGTCCGGCACACCGTGGAACTGAAGCACAACCGCCTGCCCCTCCGGGGCGCGCGCCACCACCGACTGGAAGTGTTCGAAGGTCCAGTTCGGATAGGAATCGGCGGTAGTCGGAATGAGCAGTGGATGCCGGCGCGAGGGATCGAACAGCGGTCCGACCGTGGCTCGCCCATACTCCACCTCAGGCATGCCTCCGCGGCGAGCCAAGCGGTAGCCCCCTCGGCGTAGGACTTCGATCGCTTCAGGGCCAAACCCGTTGCCCGGCCACGCGAAGCTGGTGGGCTTGGGAACCTTCACCCGCGCCAGGGCCGATTCGACGAGCGCCAGTTCGCCCTCGAGGCGCCCGGCGGAGCGGGGCTGCGCCAGGCTCAGGTGCGTCCACGTATGGTTCCCGATCTCGAAGCCCATTCCGTGCAATTCGGCGATCTCCAGCCACGTCATGAAGTTCGCCGCGTCGTCCATCCAGCGATGGGACACGAAGAATGTGGCGCCGAAGCCGAGTTCCTTCAGGTACGGCCCGACGAAAGCGCGGTGCGACTTCACCGCGTCGTCGAATGTGAGTACGACTGTCTTCGGCGGAATCGCGGCCATGCAGCCAGTTTAGCCGGCCAGTGCGGGTTGCTCCACGGTGAGGGAAGCGCGGTACCACTCGAGCGTTCGCCGCAACCCTTCCTCCAGGCTGTATTGCGGATCGTGCCCGAGGTACTTCCGGGCAGCCGTGGTGTCGGCTTGCGAATCCCGAACGTCGCCGCCCCGATCCGGCCCGTAACGAGCGGGGATATTCGTGCCTTCGATCTGGTTGAGCGTCTCCCAGACCTCGTTCAGCGTATAGCGATTCCCGTTACCGGCGTTGTACACCCGTCCGCACGCGGAACGGGGAGCCGCGGCCGCCCTGCGGCATAGACCGGCGACGTCTTCGACATAGGTGAAGTCGCGGGTTTGCATGCCGTCTCCGAAAATGGTGGGCTGCTCACGCGCAATCAGCTTCTTCATGAAGATCGAAATCACCCCGGAGTACGGGCTTCCCGGGTCCTGGCGCGGTCCGAAGACGTTGAAGAAACGCAACGTCACCGTCTCGAGCCCATAGCAGGAATAGAAGACAGTGGCATAGTTCTCGCCGATCAGCTTCTGCACCGCGTAGGGCGACTTGGGACGAGGCGCCATCTCCTCGGTCTTGGGCAGGACATCGGTGTCGCCGTAGGCCGACGAGGATCCGGCGAAAATGACGCGCCTTACTCGTTCTTCGGTGCAGGCGCGCAGCACGTTGAACGTTCCGTTGACGTTTACTTCATGCGAAGGTACCGGATTCTCGATCGAACGGGGGACCGACGGAATCGCGGCCAGATGGTAGACCACATCGGCGTGGCGTACAGCCCGGCGGACATCGTCGTAGTCGCGGATGTCGACTTCGAGGACCTCAATTCCGTCCCGCACTTCATGGATGTTCTCGGGTTTGCCCGTCAAATAGTTGTCCACCACGACGACCCGGGCGCCGGGCTCCCGCAGCAGGGATCGCACCAAGTTGGACCCGATGAAACCCGCTCCACCCGTCACGACGTATCGACTCATGATTCCAGCCTCTCTATTACGCTACGAATATTGCGAAGCGACTCGCTGGCTATAGTATCCGCGTCCGGTTTGAAATCGAACACCTCCAGAGAGATCCATCCCTGGTAGTCCTTCCGATTCAGTACTTCGAACAGGGGTTTGAAGTCGTAGTCCCCCGTTCCGGGGTAACGCCCATCCATCTCGTTGATGTGGATGTGCCGGATCACATCGAAGTACCGGTCGACGATCGCATCGTGCGGATGCACTTCGTCCGCCGCATTGTGAGTATCGAACATCGTGCGAATCGCCGGACTCCCGATTCCCGCCACGATTCCCGCCGACTCCGCGATCGTGTTCATCACGTCGCAGTCGGCCGAAGGCAGAGCTTCCGCCAGGATCGTCACGCCTCGAGACGCTGCCTGATCGGCCACCGACGCCAAACCCCGCGCGTAGTGTTCCATTGCCTGCGCGCGTGATATCCCGCCCGTCGAGCCGCGCTGCTTGGGCGATCCGAAGACCATGATGCCCGGGTCTGTTTGCTTCACGGCCAGATCGGCGCACAAATCCACCAGATCGCGAATGTGGCGCCAGCTCTTCTCCCGGACCGCGGTGTCCGGCGTCGTCACGTGAAGCCCGCGCGGCGACACCATCAGCCAATGAAGACCGACGAAACCGAGTCCCTCGCTGTCCATTATGCTGGCGTACTCCCTGCGGCGAGCTGGGGAGATGGAAGCCGGATATTCGTCCAAGGTGAATGGCGCGATCTCGATCCCGTCGTAGCCGGCTTGCTTGATGGACCGGCAGGTCTCGGCAAAGGGCCGCTTTTCATACACTTCGTTACAAATCGCCTGTCGGAAATGGAACGCCATGAACCCCCCATTCTACTCATTCCCCGATGCGATGCACAACCTTCAAGTACCGGCCGGCCTCACCCAAAAGAGTGAATGACAGTGCATTACGTCCCGTTCGGTGAATCCACCCGCTCAGGAGAGCGGAGGGAAAAAGGGCCAAGTCGGCCACGGCCCGTTCAAAGTCGGCCGGGGAGGCGTTAACGCTGCCGAAGACGGTCTGGTTGGCGACGATCAAGTCCATGAAAGGAACCGGCCCGCTCGCGTTGGGCGCTCCCAGGATGGCGCACACACCCAATGGGCGCATCGAGCGGATCGCCAACAGGCCCGCCTGCACGGTTCCGGCGGCCTCGATGACGATGTCCGCCAACGGCGGCCGAGCCGAATGGTACTCGATGCCGCATTGCTCCACGGCCCGTGCGCGCGGGTGGCCGCGAGGCTCCAGCGAGTGGACGGCAACCCGAAGTCCCCGAAGCCGCAGGGTCATCGCGGCCAGCAGGCCGACGGGCCCCGCGCCGATCACCAATCCCGTTTCGGCTTCGGGTTCATGAATCCGTAGGGCGCTGGCGATGGCCTTTTCGACAATGCTCAGCGGCTCGACGAGTACCGCCAGATCCGCCAGACCGGCGGGGATCGGCGTCAGGTCGGATTCGCGATCGATGGCGAACTCCGCGCAGTAGCCGTGGAGCCCGAATATTCCGCGCTCCAGGTAGCCGCCCGAGACGCACAAATCGCGCCGCCCACGGCTGCACGACGCGCAAGCCGGCGAGCAGGTCCGGCGCACCGAAGGAACAACCCAGTCGCCGGGGGCAAAGCGCGTCGCGCCAGGGCCCGTCTCGAGCACCCGGCAGACCGCCTCGTGC
Organism: Acidobacteriota bacterium; assembly: GCA_005808475.1. GTDB lineage: Bacteria > Acidobacteriota > Terriglobia > Bryobacterales > Bryobacteraceae > SYLY01. The sequence continues at coordinate 50,923 of SYLY01000020.1, read as the reverse complement.
CCGATCGCCAGTGCCAGCTCACCTTCCGGCGGCCGGCCGAGCCGGAACGCGGCTAGTTCGCGATCGGTGCCACAAACGCCGGCTTCCTCCACCCGAAGCAGGACCTCGCCCCATCCGGGAGGACGCGGATCGGGCAGCGTCAGTTCGCGCGCCGTCCGGCTTTCGAAGTCGAGTCCGAATGCCCACACCGGGCCAGTTTAGCTCTTCTTTCGAGCCACCAGTACCGACGACAACCCAGGGCCGGGCGTGACGTGGTCCAGAAACCTCCACAGCCAGACCGTCTTGTCGAACAGCTTTAGCGTGACCTTGGAGATTCGGTCGGTGCCGAGCACGCGCGAATCGAGATACCAGATCGGCCGGGCGCACTTGTTCAACTGGTGGATTCGCTCCACCTCGAGGCCGGCTCCGGCCGCCAGTTGCGCCAGCTCGGCGGTGGAAAAGCGCCGCTTGTGACCCATCGTGCGATCGAGCGATCCCATCAGGCCGGGTCCGTTGGGAGCGAGCGCGAACAGGCGTCCACCGGGCCGCAGCGCGGCGGCCGCCGACGCCACCACGCGAGCCGGATCGGCGGCGTACTCGAGGACGTTCAGACAGAGGACCGTATCGAAACCGGTCAACCCTCGATAGCCCGCCGGGTCGGAGGGATCGAGTTCCCGCACGCTCACGTGCGGTGTACGCAGAAACCGGTTGCGGAGCGCGTCGAGGAAAAGCGGCGAATTCTCGGTGGCGGTGTACTCGAGGCGCCGTCCCATCAGCCGGCCTGTCATCGTCCCGATGCCCGCGCCGAGTTCGAGGACCCGGTCGCCGAGTCCCGGCCGCACCAGACTCGTCACCCACTGCACATAGGCGGGAGTACCGCTCAGATTGTTGAGGTAGGCGCGGCCATACGGCTCCACGTACAGGTCGTCCACCAGCCAGAAGTAGAGGATGCAGCCAAGCGCCTTGACGCCATCCTTCCAGCCGATCTTCTTCCCCTCCTCATAGGTCCGCCCGTGGTAGCTGATCGGGACTTCGTAGATGCGCAGCTTGCGCTTGGCGCACTTCATCGTCAACTCCGGCTCGATGCCGAAACGGTCGGACCGGATGGGAATGCTTTTGAGCAGATCGGTGCGGAAGACCTTGTAGCAGGTCTCCATGTCGGTGAGATCCAGGTTGCAGAACATGTTGGAGAACATGGTCAGCGTGGCGTTCATGCGTGAGTGCCAGAACGGCAGCACGCGCTTTTGTTCGCCGGCAAGGTACCGCGAGCCGAAGACGGCATCGGCATGGCCCTCGAGCAGCGGACGCATCAGTTGGGGATAGTCCTTGGGGTCGTACTCGAGATCGGCGTCCTGAATGAGGCAGAAGTCCCCGGCGGCATGCCGAATCGCGGTGCGCCCCGCGGCGCCCTTGCCCTGGTTGACGGCATGGCGGTGGAGGCGGATTTGCGGCCAACGAACCGCCAGCCGCTCGAGGATCGCGCTGGTGCCATCGGTGGAGCAATCGTCCACCACCACGACCTCCCGCTCCAGATTCTCGGGCAGCGGCGCCTGGATCACCGCCTCGAGACTCCGCTCCACGAGGGTCCGTTCGTTGTAGACGGGCACCAGAATCGAGACCTTCATGGGACTGTCTCAGTATAATGGGACGAAGTCATCTGCTTCATCCCATCGGCCTTTTCGGCCCCGGAGGTTATATATGACCACGTCCCCGGCCCGGCGCCAGTTCGCCGGAGCGGCAGCCGCCGCCGCGGCATTCACGATCGTCAAGCCGCAATCGGTGCGCGGCTCGCAGGCCAATTCCTCGGTGAGCCTCGGCGTCATCGGCTTTGGCAACCGCGGCGGCCACGTCACGCCCAATCACTTCGCCAAGCACGAGTTCCTGCGTGTGGCGGCGGTGTGCGACATCTATGACGACAAGCTGGAGGATGCGCGCAAGAAGTTCTCCGGGGCCAAGCTGGTCAAGAACTACAAGGAGATCCTCTCCGGCGACTACGACGCCGTCTACATCGCCACGCCGGCCTACCTGCACCCGGAGCACTTCGAGGCGGCCGTCGCCTCCCGCAAACACATCTTCATGGAGAAACCCGCCGCGGTCGATGCCGAGGGCTGTCATCGTGTGTTGCGAGCGGCGCGTAAGGCGGACAAGTCCAAGCGCATCACGGTCGACTTCCAGCAGCGGTACGGGAAGGACTACCGGAAGGCGCGCCAGGTGGTGAAGTCGGGGGAAGTGGGCGAGTTGAAGATGGTTCGCGCGGCATGGATCGGCGGTGGCCCGCCGCTCAAGTCGGGCCACGCCCAGAGCGAGGAACGCGTCCGCAACTGGTTCTTTTACCGCGAGTTGAGCGGCGACATGCTGATCGAACAGGATTGCCACAACATCGACGTGGTCAACTGGTTTACCGAAAGGCATCCGGTCAAGGTGAGCGGCTACGGCAGCCGTAAGGTCCGCATGTACGGCGACATCTTCGACAATCTGGCGTGCACCTTTCAGTTCGACGACGGGCTGGTGTTCAGCTATTCGGCCAATCAGTTCAAGGCGCCGGGCTTCAGCGATATTTCCGAGACCTTCCTGTGCGAAAAGGGAGCGGTCAACGTGTCGCGCAAAGGCTACACGGTTTGGCGCGAGAAGGGCGCTCCGGAGGTGGTTCAGACCGCGTACGACATCACCAGGGACGCGGTGTTCGAGTTCGTCGACGGGGTTCGCGAAGGCAAGCTCGAGAACGCGGGTTTCCACGCCGCGTCGAGCACCCTGACCGCGGTGATGGCGCTCGAGGCTTGCGTCAAGGGCAAGGAAGTGACTTGGGACAAGCTGGCGAAAGGCCAGAGTTTCGAGGCATAGCCTTTTTTTGGGCCGGCGGCCAATCCCGATTAAAGGCCCGCCCTGAACTCGCCGATAGAATCCCAGGGAAGCAGCCCGCCACCGGCATGATCGACATCGGAGATACGATTGGACCCTACCGCATCACGTCCCTGATCGGGACGGGAGGGATGGGACGAGTGTACGAAGTCGAGCACTGCGTCACCAAGCGGATCGAGGCGATGAAGCTGCTGCTTCCGAGCGCCGACGGAGCGACTCCGGAGGACCAGCAGGAGCACGTCTCGCGGTTCCTCCGCGAGATCCAGGTGCAGGCCAGCCTCGCCCATCCCAACATCGCCGCCGTGCATCATGCGTTTGTCGAGGACGGACTCCTGGTGATGGTGATGGAGATGGTGCGTGGAAGCTCGCTCAAACGCCTGATCGAGATCGATCCCCCACCCGTCAACCGGGCGGTGGACTATGTCGCCCAGGTCCTGGGAGCGTTGGAGTACGCGCACCGGCGAGGAGTGATCCACAGGGACATCACCCCAGCCAACATCATCGTCACCACCGACGGCGTGGCCAAGCTTACCGACTTCGGCTTGGCGAAGTCGCAAAAGGACGTGCAGATCACCCGTGACGGCGTCGCCGTGGGATCGGTCCACTACATGTCGCCCGAGCAGGTTCGCGGCCAGCAGGAGCTGGACTACCGGAGCGACCTCTACTCGACCGGCGCGGTCCTCTATGAACTGATCACCAAGCAGAAGGTGTTCGACGCCGCCGACGGTTTCGCGATCATGCGCGCGCACGTCGAAAAGCAACCCGCGCCTCCCTCGCATTGGAACAAGGACATACCGCGCGAGCTCAACGATCTGGTCTTGAAGGCTCTCGCCAAGGATCCCATCCAGCGATTCCGCGGCGCCGCCGAGTTCCGGCAAGCCCTCGAGAAGGTCAAGCCGATGTTGGAAAAAGGCGGGACAGCCGTGCGTCCTGCCTTGTCCGCCGACGGGAAATCGGCCGTGCGCCAGATCCCGAAACCGCTGGTCAAACCGCCTCGCGCTCCGCGCAAGGCCGGAATGTTCGTCGCCGCCGGCTTCGCCGGGTTCGCCGCGGCGGCCCTGGGTTTTATCGCGACCCAATACCTCATTCCGGGATCGGGGGGACAGGTTGAGGCGAGCCCCGCTCAGAAGGCCGAACCCAAGCGCGGTCAGCCCACAAAGCGGCCAGGCGGCAAGACCAAGTCCACGCCGCCCTCCCAACCGGTGGCCCCGCGGCCCGGCGATCTCGACTGGGCCAAGCCGTCCGCCAACGACTAGCTCGCTGGCGGTGAGGCCGCTCCCAGAGCCGGTCCCACGATGAGGCCCTCGCCGTACGCAGGTCCGAAAGCGGCGCCCGAAGCCTTCCCACTACCAATGGAGTTGGCACCGCGGTGGCGCGGCGAGCCCCTGCCCGTGCCCCTTGTCTCAGTCCTCAGTCCGGTATGGGAGGAACATCGACGCGCGGTGCGAACGTCCGCCAACTGCCCTGACGGACCTCGGCGGCGGCTTGAAGCGCGGTTCGCCACACCGGCGCCGGACGCAGGTCCGCAAGCGGAGCCCGAAACCAGACGGGCGTTCGCCAAGCGGCCGGATATCGAGGACCCCGGCGTCCTGCCGCCGACAGAGTCCTCGTAGCTCTCGCGCGTGGCTCGGGACCGGGAGCGACGCCGAATCGCAGCGGAGCCGGGTTGCCTCGCCACCCTCGGAATCGCCGGCCGGCGATCGACGGCCACTTCCATGCGGGACTTCGTTCCGGCGGACAGACGGGTTCGGGTGGCACGATCGGACTGCCGCGAAGGGTCCGGTCCATCGTGGGACCGGCTGGATCGAGCCGCGCGTCCGGCGCGGACCGGAGCGCCGTTGCGGGAGCCGCCAGAGGTGGGGCATCCGGCCGGTGCAGACGTGGCGCGGGCGGTTCGCTGCCCCCTGCGGCGATGTGTCCGGCCACCGGAGCCACTGGGGACGATAGCCCGGCAGGAACCGGCCCGATACGGCGCAGGCGAAACCGAAGCCCTGCCTTCAGGACCGGCAACACGGCCCGCGGAAGGGAGCCGGACCCCGGCTGCGGGCTAAGGCCCACCGACACCTCGATGTCCCGCGTCGCAAGAAGCCAGTATTTGACTCCCGTTGCGGCAAACCGCAAGTCCCGCGCGACCCCTTCGCGCTTGGGGAGCGCGCAACGTTGCCAGGATTTCGGACCCTCCGACACGCGCGGAGTATTGATGTAGTTGCAGCCGTTCCAGCCGGCGGCGGCGGGCTGCCTGCGGGGCGCTTTGGCCAGTCGCGCCGCAGCCGGCGGCGCTGGGAACCGGGCTTGCGCGGCGGGTAGGGCGGCGGCGGACAGCTCCACCCGGACGGCCTCGCGGAAGTCCAACGGCGCACGGGTGAGATGAACGGGCTCGTCCGGCCAGCCAACCGGTTCGACCGGTTCGGCGTCGGGCAGCAACAACAACGAGGACGACGAGGCCTTCTTCTTGCTCGCGAGCGGTTTGCCTTCCTTGTCGCGAATCGCCCAGCTCAGTTTCGCCGCCGGATGCATCCCGTCGCCGTTCGGGCAAAGCGCGCATTGGGCGCGCCGCGTCACCGGCGCCGGGCGATTTTTCGAGATCAAGGAGAACATGGCGATTACCGGAGAACGAAAGCCTGCGCCGCCAGAAGGGCCCCGTTCCAGTAGCCGACGACGGTCCACTGCCCGGTGGGCAGCAGCGACGGAATGGTGGTCTGAATGGGTAGCGACGCCGGTAGGCAGACCGGCCCAGCCGCCTCGATCCGGGGGAAGATCTGCGTGTGATACGGTTGCCCTTTCGGATCGAACCAGGTTACTTCGTAGCGGTCGCCCTGGGCCGCGTCGGGTACGCGAAGCCAGGCCGTCACGCGCGGATCGGAGAAAGTGAAACTGGTCGCCGGCGCCGACGGCTCGGGGCAGGAGGCCGCCACCGGGTCGGCGTTGTTCAATGTCCACGATTCGACCGTCACCCGGGACACGAAGAAACCGAGCTTCGAGAGCTCCCTGTCGTTCACCACGACTCGGGCGTGCCACAGACCGTACAGCGCGGCCGCCGGACGCCCCGCCAACTCGAGCGAAGCCGAGCGGCAGGCGGAACCGGTCCCCGCCGGCTCAACCGCCGTCGAAGCATGGGTGGATCCGTTCGGAGCGAGCCAGTCGACACGGACCCGGTCCTCCGGAGACAGCGACGCCAGCGAGTACCAGAACCAGATCCTTTCGTCGCGCCAGGAGAAGTAGCTGTTCCAAGCCGGCGGCGAGCATCCGGCCGGCGCCTGCTTGCTCGTGCGCAAGTCGGCGACGGTGGCGTCGGAGTCGGAAACCGTTAGCGTGACCTCGACCGTGAACACCGGCGTCGCGGCCGACGAAGCGGCCACCGTCACCCGGCCGCGATACAGACCCGGCGGCAAACCCGCGGGCTTGGCGGCCAGCAGAATCCGCGCCGGTGTGACGCCGCGTAGTCCGGAATCGGTCGTCAGCCACGAACCTGCGCCGATCACCGCCACGATGCCGATGGACCCGCCGGTCGAGCCGATGACCAGTTGCTTCGGCTCGGGGGCCGGTCCGCCCACACGATACTGGAACGCGATCTCGGCCGGAGCCGCCGTCAACGACGGCATCGCCGCGCCGCCGACCTCGACCCGCAACGGTTGACTCACCGCCTCGAGCATCTCACCGAAGGAGGCGCCCGTCAGATTCGCCTGAAAACCGAAAAACTCCTTGGCCTCAGGACCCGGATAGACCTTGAAGCGGCGCATCGCTTGTCCGCCAGCCGCCAGTTCGCCGAAATCGTTGGTCCCCGACGAGCGGAATCCCACCGGCACAACCAAGTATCCGCCCACCCCTTTCACCGGCAGGTCTCCGTCGTTTCGCGCCGTGCACGAAACCTCGAACTCGCCGAGCGCGCTCGCTCCATTCGCCTGCTGGCAGGCGACGGTCAGCGCCGGTCCGCGCAGCGGCTCGAAGCCGAGCTGGGTGGCGGCGATCGCGAACTTCTCCGGCTTGCCGGCGGCCGCGAAAGCCGGGGTTGCCGGACGCACCCGCAACACCACCTCGCCCCGGTACTCTGTCGAAAGCTGCTCCACGTTCTGATTCCACGAGTCCGACTTCGCCACCACGGCCCCGGTCGCGCGGTCGTGCAGGTACATGTCGAGTTCGCGCAGGGAGCCGAACCGGCGCGCACCCTGCTGGGTGACATGGCGGTTCCACACCATCGTTGCCTGGAATGGCTTATCCAACCGGGCGCGCCAGTAGCGCGTGGCGGCGCCGGGCCGGCCCGGCGTGAGTTCCGACCGCATGATCAGGTCCTTCATTTCCACCGCGCGCGCCAGGTTGGCGAAACCCCAGCCGCGATCGGCTTTCCAGCCCTTGTGGTCGGCCGAGTTGATCAGCAGCGCCTTCAACCCGATGTTGTCGCGGACTCCTGCCTGGCAGAGCAACGCCGCCGCGCCCGCCACGTGAGGGGCGGCCATGCTGGTGCCGGACAGGTCGACAATGCCCCCGGTGAGCGCGTCCGCCGAAGTGATCCTGGTGCCCGGCGCGGCGATGTCGGGCTTGAAACGCCCCGTATCGGTCGGACCACGGCTGGAATAATCCGCGATGATGTCGTCGGCCGGATCCACCGTGCGGCGGTCGTCGCGGCTCGCCACCGAGAGGATGTTGAACGCGTTGCCGGGACTTCCCACGGTCCCCGCGCCTGGACCTGAATTGCCCGCCGAGATCACCAGGATCGCTCCATAGGCATCGGCGATCTGGTCCACCAGCACGTCCGCGTCCTCGTCGTCGGACCGGTCGCCGCCGAAACTCATGTTGAAGATCCGCACCGGAGTCGACGTCACGGCCCACTCGAGCGCCGCCATCCAATCCTGATCGAGGATGATCACGGAAGGTTCACACAACTCCTCGTTCAACTTGATGCCGATCTTGAGGTTGTAGATCTGCCCGACGCCCGAACCGACGCCCTTGACCGTCGGGTAGCGGCGCGTGCCGCCCGACGCCACGATTCCGGCCACGTGCGTCCCATGTCCCACTTTGTCTTCACCCGTTTCGGGCTTCTCGTCGAGACAGACGCGTGCGTCGAACCGGTCGAGCAAGCTCAGGGCCGCATTGACAAACGGCTTGTTTATCACTTCTTTACCCTGGAACATCTCGTGATTTGCACGAACCCCGGAGTCGAGGATTCCAACCGCTTCGCCCTTCCCGTTCACCCCCTGCAGCCACAGGCCGGTGGCGTGCATCGCCTGCGTGCTGATGTCCAGATGCAGCTTGCGCCGCTGATTCGATACGATTCGGCCGACGTCCCCATCGGCGGCCAGAAGTTCGATCGCGGACGAGGGCACTTCGGCGGCGATCATGTTCAGCGCGGTATAGGCCTGAATGCGCGACGCGCCCACGCGCGCCAGCAACGCTTCGATGCGTCCCTGCTGCGGCGCCACTTCGGAGGCCACGTTCCGGGCGATCTCCGAGCGGAGCGCGGTCACCGCCCGGTCCCGGCGCTCCCGCGCGCGTTCGAGAGCAGCCTCGACGACGAAGGTTTGACCGGCGAGCTGGCCATAGGCCCGCTCCTCGGCCTCCACCTGCCGTCCCAACGCGGCGTTCCAGCGTTCGGCGACGTCGTCCTGGGGCTGCTGGGTTCCGATCACGAACACCGGAACAGTAGGGGCCGAAGCGGCCAGGCGCCTCACCGCGGAGCTCACCTTGCTCGCGGCGTCTCCATCGTCCTGCGCCAATACGCAGGAAACGGCGGCAAGCGGCAACAATGCGATACGACGAATCAAAACGGTCCTCCGCCGCAGTGGACTACGGCTAGTACAAAACTACCGGAGAGGCCGTTCGGTTGCGATCAGGGAAATCCTCTAGGGAGACCGGCTCGATTTACTTACTCTCAGAAGAGCGGACGGGCTTCGTAGAGAACTACGTCGTCCTGCGCGGTCACCGCCAGAATGTAGACCGTGCCGTCGTCCCGGAAATCGAAGTGATTGATTCGAATCAGGTAATCGCCTTCGGTGGTCGGGCGGTAGAAGTTGTGGACCTGGTAGAGCGCGTTGCCCCGGCGCACCACGAGCGTGTTCTGATTGTTGGCGAACTGGAATACGTAGTCGCCGCGCGTGTTGCCGTCGAGATTCGAGACCGAGTTGGCGACCTGGCCGTTCGGCATCACGGTCGTCGTGTCGACGGCAATCTGCCACCCGTCGCGCCATTCGCCGATCAATGCCGCGCCGGCCGTGTTGGTCAGGCCAGCCAACAGACGGTTGCCGGCCGCCCGAGGCGTGTTGTTGAGCCCGGCGATCAGATGGGCGCCCACCCTGGTTTCATTGGGCATCGCGGCCGTCCGCCACTGTCCGTCCTCCCACACGCACAACACCGGAACGGCGACATTGCGAAATCGCAACTGCGCCATCACCCGGCCCGTGTCGTCGATCGTCACCGAGTCCATGCTCTGCGCGATCCGGTTGTCGATCGTCGAAGCGGTGCTCGCCGTCGCCGACAAGATCAGCAGTTGCCTCGCCTGCCCGTTGTGCCAGACCAGAATGCGATTGTCGCCGGCCGACGTGCTCGACTGGAACACGATCGCGCCTTGCGCGTTGACATCGATCTGGCCGGGAGTATTGACGTTGACGCCGCCCTCCACCGCGATCGGAAACCGGAGATGCAGCACCGGTTCGCCGCCAGGAGAGATCTTTCCGATGCCCGAGCCGTTGGTGAAGAAAATGTCGCCGTTGGGCGCCTTCCGCATGTTGTAGGTCGACGTCCCGTGCGAGCCGCCGAACCACATCGTGTTTCCGAACAGCCGCTCGCCGATCGGCAGCCTCGGAACGATCTGACCGCCAGACAACTCGGCGATGCTGCCGTTGTTGCCACCCGCCTGGAAATGCGGCGGACCCACCCGCGCACCGCTCACGAGCGTGAATAGGTTGACCGGCAGTTCCACCGGGATCTCCTCGCCAGCCGCGAACAGAACGTACGGATCCGGACCCATTCGCGCCACCATCATCGGGTTCACGTCGCCGCGCAGGATCAGCGTGATGTTGCCATCCTTGTCGATCGCGCCGCTTTCAAGCGCCTGAATCGCCTGATCGAACAGCCGCCGCGACAACAACAGGACCGGGACAACAGTATCGCCCCGCCAGAGCCAGGCGCCGTTCCCCTGATTGTTGTAAGGGTTGGCGTAGATCAGAATCCCTTGCCCAGGGTGCATGTACAGCACGCCCGACTGCGAGTTCACCCGCAACGCGCGGATCGAGCCGCCAGGCGAAAACGCCACCATGTGCTGCGTCAGATCCTCGAGCTCGACGGCTAGAACGGTAGTCCCGTCCTCGTCCTGCCAGAACGAGGGTGAGTTGCCTTGCCCCCCGAGGAATCGCCGCACAATGCCGCCCAGTAGAGGATCACCCACCGCGATCAGCTTCTGGCGCGTCGCGGCGGGGGGGTGTTTGTAGAAAACGCGCCGCGATCCCGCGGTGACCGAGTACACGGCCGTGCCATCGGCGGACACACCGTAATCGGTGTCGACGGTGAAGGTCCCCGGGGCCTCGTCCAGGCGCTCGCCCGTGTGCACCAGGGTCTCGTTGATCCGCGTCAGTCCGCCGCGAAACAGGCCCACCAGATTGGTGGTTGTGTTCTCGAACCGGAAGCTCCCGCGCAAGGCGACCCAACCGGTGGACGTCATCGAATTGCGCGTGATCGACAGGCTATTGGAGTTCTCGGTCCCGGCCAGCGGAACCGTCTGGCTCAGGAAGTGGTCAACGCCGTTCACCGTGCCCCGGTTCAGTTCGGCGCCGTTGATATTGGTGTCCTCGTAGGTCAGAATCCGGCCGTCTCGAGTCACGGTGTGAGTGCGAAACTCGAGCGTCTTCGACGCACGCCCGAATCTGGGCGCGCCACCGGCGCTCACTACCTTCCAGCGGCCCTCTTTCCAGGCCAGAAGCGCGTTCGCCAGCCCACCGAGCGACGCGTTGAACAGCAGCGAGCCATCGTCGGTGGACCAAAGCATGGTTGGCTTGGCCCGGAGGTTCCAGGCCGGCCGCACGCTGCGCGCCGTCGAGAACAACCGCCGCATCTCGTACTTCTTGGCCGTCGAGACTTCCACGGGCGAATAGGCCACCCATTGCCGCTGCAACCCGGGGAACGACTCGTTGTAGTTGTACGTCGCCCAAACCCAGATGCCGCCTTCCCCGGTGGTGCGTACCATGCCGGTCTGGTCCACCGCCGCGAGCGACGATCCCCCTTGGCGGCGGTTGGTCACCGACCAGGTCCAGGTGATCCCTGGAATCGCGCCGCCGTTGGCGTCGTAAGCGGTCGCGCGGAACTGATACTGCGTCCCGACCTCCATGTCCGCGCGGTCCGGGGTGACCTCGACGCGCGTCGGGATCGTCTGGATCGCCGCCTCGCCGGAAGCGGTGCCCGACCGCGCCGTCACACGGATCGTCGCCAGTCCCCTTGCGACAACCGTGCCGTCGGCCGCGATTGTCGCGTCGTTGGGCCGGTTCACCGACCATGCCACCTGCGCCGCGGGCAGTTCCTTGCCCGCCGCGTCGCGCACCACGGCCCGCACCTTCAGCGTGCGGCCAACCGGGACCTGGAGTTCGTCGGAGAGAATGTGGACGATCGCGGCCGTTTGCGAAAAGGCGGGAGCCGCCAACGCGAGCGCGATGGCCAATCTCATCCGAACACTTCCTCCACTGGCTGGTACCGGCCCTCGGAGGCGCCGTTGACATAGTAGTACCGCCGCCCGGAGGGAGTATCGTTGATGCCCTTCGTCCAGTCGATGCCGAGCGCGGAGTAGATCGTGGCCGCAATGTCCTCTGGATAGATGGGCCGGTCCTGGCTCCACCGCGGACTGACGATCTCACCGCCGTTCGCACTGGTCTCCCCGATCGCCCGGCCGCCCCGCACGCCGCCGCCGATCATGGCGACGCTCATCACCTGCCGGTAGTGATCGCGGCCGGCGCGCGAGTTCAGCACTCCGGGCGTCCGCCCGAACTCGCCCATCATCACGATCAGGGTGCTGTCGAGGTTGCCCGACGAGCGGAGATCGTCCACCAGATTGCCCACCGCCCGGTCGAGGTCGTTCGAAAGTACATAGTTATTGGTGGCTGCGCCGCGGTCGAACTGGCGGTCGTGCGTGTCCCAGCCGCTTTGCGTCGCGCTCACGAATACGACACCGTTGGCGGCGCGGATCGAGTTACGCGCCACAATCAGCGCGCGCCCGATCGCAGTCGCTCCGTAGCGCCCCTCGTCGTCGGCGCTGAACTTGAAGATCGCGTCCACCGGGTCGTTGTACATCATGGACTTGGCGCGCGAGTAATAACCGGCGTAGGCTCCGACGACTTCGTTGGGCGGGTTCTCGCGAAGCGGCTCGTCCAGATCGCGCAGCAGGCGGAAGCGTTCCTCGAACCGGGTCTGGCTCTGGCTCGCCGTGCCGAAGAAATTGTGCGTGAGCGTCGCGATGCCCGTGCGGGTGGCGGGCGGCATCATCGGCATGTAGGGTCCGCCGAGGAAGGTCGCCCCCTGCAGCGCCGTCTGGTTGAAGGCCAGGAACGGAGGCATGACCTTGGAGGCGCCCTTTTCGTATCCGATCACCGCGCCGATGTGGGGCATCTCGGCGGCTAACGCCGGATTCAGCGAATGCGCGGATTGAATGTAGAACTGCCCCCGTTCGTGCGCGGCTTCCCAACTGGCGCAGGATCGCAGCACCAGCAGGTCGCGTGTCAGCGTGGACAGCTTGGGGAAAAGGCGGCGCGACATTACCAGCCCGCCCGGGTGTTGCACCATGTCGATCTCGGCCGGATTCCAGGGGCCGTCCTTGGGATCGAACGTATCGAGGTGGCTGGGCCCGCCGTTGAGGTTGATGAAAATACAAGCTCGCGCCGTGCCTCGCGGGTTCGCCGCCCGGCCGGTGATTTCGGCATCGGCGTGGGGTCTCAGCGCGAGTCCGGAGGCGGCGGCGCCGAAGAGAAAGTGCCGTCTGGTGAAGGGGGCGTGTCCCGGGCAGTTGGGTCGATATCTCATGACGTCAAAGTCCCCTCAGTAGTTGAACGTGAAGTCGAGCTTGTTGAGCAGCGCCCACTGGACGTCGCTCAACCACTGGTATCGAGGGCCGCTCCGGCGCGACAGAATCAGCGTCGTCTCGCGATCGGTGGGATGGCGGGTGAGCGTAGCCAGGTAGATGGCGCTGATCGCGTCTTCGTCGGTGGTGGCCTTGGCGTCCACCTGATGGACGCGGTTGGTCGCGGGCACGTTCGAGTTCGCCAGACCGAGCGAGCGGTTCACGATCTGGCTGTCGTTCATTTGATAGAGCAACCCCAGCAGGGTCGGCTCGGTGGAGCGGTCGATCGTCATCCAGTTGCCGCGGCCGAGCTGGTTCATGAAGTCCACGACGCGGAAATCGCTGATCGGTTCGGTGGGGTCGGGCAGTTGATTCGCGTAAACAGCCACGCGGCCCGAGGATCCGATCACCATCGGCTGTTCGGTGCGCGTCGCGGTGATCGTCGAATCGTACAACTGTTCGGCGCTCAGGCGGCGAGCTTGATAGCGCGCGAAATAGCGGGTGAAGCCGGGCTTCCACTGCCCGTCGTAGCGGCTCGAAAGTTGATAGGCGTCGCTCGACACGATTTGCCGGATCAGCGATTTCAGCTTGTAATTGTCAGACACGAAGGAACGCGCCAACTGGTCGAGCAGTTCGGGGTGCGAGTTCTGGAGCGGCCAATCGCCCGGCGGAGGGCTCGCCGGATCCACGCGGTCCATGTCCCAGGCGTCGGGGGGATCCACGATGCCGAAGCCGAAAAAGTAGTCCCAAATATGATTGACGGCGGCGCGTGCGAACTGGCGGTCCGACACGATCGCGTTGGCCAACTCCCGGCGCCACTCGCCAGTCGGCGGAGCTACGCCGGTGCCGAAGTACTTCGGCGTGACCACCGCGCCCTCACGCGCGGGCCGGTTGCCGGGATTGGTCGCGGGTACCGCCCCCGAATAGGTTCCATAGTCGCGATCGACCAGAATGATGCGCGGACGGAACCCGATCGGATCGTCGCTCCATCGAACGTAGAACATGCGCGACAAAAACGCGGACTGCTCCCAAAACTCCTTCCGCGTTCGCCGCGATAGGTGCAGGTTGATCTTCTCCAAGTGCGCCCGTCCGTTGTGGCACGAGACGCATTCCGTCTTGTAACCGAGGAAGATCGTGGAGATCTTGTCGGTGATGTCGTCCCAGGAATCCTGGATCGGCCCGTTCACGTCCATCCACCGCGCAAAAAACTGCGTACCCGGCGAGGAGTCGACTTCGCCTTTCGCGCTCAGCAACTCGCGGGCGAACTCGTCGTAGGGGCGGTCGGAGGCGATTGCGTCGCGCAGGAACTTGTGGAAGACGTCGCGGCCGGGGCTCGACACGCTCTCGTGGGCGCGGGTGACCTTGAACTTGTTGGCGTAAAACAGCGTGAGCTGGTCGGCGTAGGACGGGGCCGCCAGCAGTTGCTCGACGAGCACGGCGCGTTTGTTCGAATCAGGGTCGTTGAGGAACGCCTCCGCCTGTTCCGGTGTGGGAATGCGGCCCGACAGATCGAGGTAGATGCGCCGCAGAAATTCGGCGTCGGTGGTTCTGGGCGCGGCCGCCACGCCATCGGCGGCCATCTTTTGGAACAGCACCTGATCGATGAAATTGTTGGACGCGGGCCGGTTCGACGCCGCCGCCCTCGATGCGCCTTTGCGGCGCAACGCCTGGAAGTCGCGATCGAGTTGTAGGCTGTCCTCCGTTTCGGTCCGCGCGGCGGCCGGATAACGGGGACAATTGGGATCGGCGGCGCGGACGGCCGCCAACGAAGTCAATAGCGGCAGCCAGAACTTCACAAGCCTCATCGCTATCATGATAACCGGTCACGCCGGACAGGGAAAGGGGCCGCGAACAAGGGGATCCGGTCACACCGCCGCACCTCGGGCTTGCGCTTCGCGCGGAGCCGTGAGAACGACGGAGGCGACGCTGCCACCCTGAACGCCAAAGTCGACGATTTCACCTTCCAGCCGGTGAAACTCCTCCCTGTTGTCCGCCAAGCGCGAACCCTCGGAACCGTAACGGAAAGCCCAGGTGAGACCACCGGGGTCTTCGGCGATGAAACCCAAACCATCCACGCCGAGATCGAAGAGCCGGCCGGTGCGGGTCTCCATGATCAATACCGACTCCAGAATACGGCGGCTCCAAGTGGCCGTCAATCCCCCCTCACCGTTTGCGGTATTAGTTCGAGTCCGCCCGGTCCGCGCGATAGACGTTTTCACCCTCGAGGTAGACACTACGCACACGAACCGATATCGCCGCCGCGTCGAAGTCGAGTTCCAGCAGATCCCCAAGCTCGCCGGGAGCGAGTCCCTGGCAGCGGCCCTCGATCCTACCGCACCGGGCCGGGTTTCGGCTGGACATGGCGATCGCCTGGCCGAAGCTCACCTCGCCCAGGCGCATCAGATTTTCTACCCCCCGATCCATCCGCAGGGAGGAGCCGGCCAGCTTGTCCTTGCCGACCAACGTTACCCGGTCGTCGTCATGCAGTTCGACATCCACCTCACCCAGACGGTATCGGCCGGGCCGGCAACCGGCGGGCATCACCGCGTCCGTCGTCATTACCGACCGCTCGACCCCCTTGGCGCGCAACGCAACCTTGAGAAACGCCGCCGGGAGATGAATCCCGTCGGCGATGAAGCTCGCGGCCAGCCGGTCGTCCGCCAACTGATCCCAAATGTAGTTCGGATGCCGGCGAATCGTCGCGTGCGCTCCGTTGCCGAGGTGAGTGGACATTGTCGCGCCAGCCGAAACGGCGGCGGCAATTTGCGCCGAGTCCGCCATGGTGTGACCGATCGCGATCACGATCCCCCGGCTCGCCGCGAATTCGATGTAGCTCGCCGCGCCCGGCCACTCCGGCGCGACCGTAACCAGCTTGATCTGACCGTGCGACAAGTCGATCCAACTCTTCAATTCGTCGATGTCGGGCGGACGGACAGCGGATTCCGGATGCGCCCCTCGGGGCCCTTCCACCGGTGAAATGTGCGGACCCTCGATGTGGAATCCCACCATCGACTTGCCGTGCAGCGGCATTGCCGCTTTCAGCTTCGCCAGGTTGGCGATCGCGCCGGCCAGTCCCTCCCGTGACCCGGTGATCACGGTGGGAAAGAAGCGCGTGACGCCCGTCGACCAAAGCACCTCGACCGAGTGCGTGGCATCTTCGAGAGTGGTGTGCGGCGAGCAGTAGTCCGCGCCGGCATACCCGTTGACCTGAATGTCGACCCAGCCGGGCGACAGCCACTGAGCCGGCGCCTCGCCGGTCCAAGCCGACACCGACTCGATGCGTTCGCCGAACTCCACCGAAATCGCCGCGCCGGAGGGCTCTCGCCCGATACAAGTCCTCAGACTCATGTTTTATTCACAAGATTTCCACAGGAGGCCACTTCTATCCTATTGAAATTAAAAGGAAAATTGCCTGTAGAAATCCTCCCTGAATTCTCAATCAGTTGTGGCGCGCGGCCGGGGATCCTGCTACAACTAAAAGCGATCCGTAGCGGGCGTTGAGCCAGGCGGGTATCTCGGGGGAGGTGACCGTTTGGAAGGGCGCCCGCCGATCTGTTTCTGGGCGCATGTGCTGCTTGCACCACGGGCTGCTAGACCTCAACGGCGGCGGGAACAGGAGTGAGCCACCCGAATCGGTCCTCGACTCGTCCCTGCACGATCCCGAAAAAATCCTCCTGGAGCTTGGCCGTCAGCGGCCCCCGCGTCCCGGACCCGACCTTGTAGCGGTCCACCGACCGCACCGGCGTGATCTCGACCGCCGTGCCCGTGAAGAAAATCTCATCCGCCACGTAGAGCGACTCCCGGGGGATGTTGGTTTCGACCGGCTCGATCCCGAGATTTCTCATCAATGTGACGACCGTGTCCCTGGTGATACCGGGCAGCACCGACGCGGAAAGCGGCGGCGTGTAGACCTTCCCGTCGCGGATGACGAAGATGTTCTCGCCCGACCCTTCGCTGACGTAGCCGTTCACGTCGAGCGCGATGCCCTCGGCGTAGCCGTTGACGTCGGCTTCCATGCGGATGAGTTGAGAGCTCAGGTAGTTGCCACCGGCCTTCGACAGCGTCGGCATCGTGTTGGGAGCATTGCGATTCCAGCTCGAGACACACACGTCAACGCCTTCGGTCAAAGCCTCCGCGCCGAGGTACTTGCCCCATTCCCAGCAGGCGAGATACGTCTCGATCGGGTTGTTCTTCGGCATCACGCCGATGTCGCCGTAGCCGCGCAGGATGATGGGCCGGATGTAGCACGACTTCATTCGGTTGATGGCGACCAGATCGATCATCGCTTGCGCCAATTGCGCGGCGTCGTAGCCGATCTTGGCCTCGTCGATGCGGTAGATGCGGGCCGAGTCGATCAGGCGCCGGGCATGCTCGGGCAGCCGGAAGATCGCCGGACCCGACGTCGTCTCGTAGCACCGAATCCCTTCGAAGACCGAACTGCCGTAGCTCACCACATGGGAGAGTACGTGAATCTTGGCATCCTCCCATCGGATGAAGCGTCCGTTGTGCCAGATCTTTTCGGTGGGCGTCATTTCGCCATTATAACGCTATAAGCGCCGAAAAACAGCATCAGAGGCAGCTCCGGCATCCCGGTACAGAATCGTTTGGCCCGGCGATTGCATCTAAGAGCTTGGCTGGCAGTAGAATTATCTGGAGGAGACCACTCGATCATGAAGAGATTTCCGCGTCTGTTGGCGTTCACCTTGGCCGCCGCCGGCTCCTTGTTGGCGCAGAAGGCTCCGAAGCTCCGGGACATCAAACCGGGATTCAACCTGTTCAGCAAGGAACAAGATGTCCAAATGGGCAAGGAATACGCCGCGCAGGTCGAACAGCAAATGCCGGTCGTCAAGGAGGAGTCCGTCAACGCATTCCTCCGCAACATCGGCGGGAAGCTGGCTAAGAGTTCTCTAGCCGGGGGGTATCCCTACACCTTTAAGGTAGTGCAGGACAAATCGATCAATGCCTTTGCCCTTCCGGGTGGGCCGACGTTCACCCACACGGGGTTGATCACGGCGGCCGAGAACGACTCGCAGATAGCGGCTGTGCTGGCGCACGAGATCTCGCACGTGGCGTTGCGCCACGGCACCAACCAAGCCTCCAAGGCGCAGTTGATTCAGCTTCCAGCGGTTCTCGGCGGAGCAATGCTCGGAAACGGGGGCATCACCGGTACGTTGGCCCAATTGGGAATCGGACTCGGAGCCAATTCGGTGCTGCTCAAGATGGGCCGCAACGCCGAACGCGACGCCGATCTTCTGGGCACGCGCATCATGGCCGAAGCAGGCTACAACCCGATCGAGATGGCGCGGTTTTTCGAGAAGCTCCAGGCCGAGCACGGCAAGTCGGGCAAACTGCAGGAGTTCTTCGCGTCCCACCCGAATCCGGAGAACCGCGTCAAGAACATCCAGCAGGAGATTCTGCTTTTGCCGCCCCGCGCCTACGGCTCGGAATCCGGCAATCTGGCGCAGATCCAGAGCTCGATCAAAGGCATGCCGGAGCTGCCCAAGCCCAAGCCCCAGCCGGGGCAGGCGGGCGGACAGGGTGGAGTGCAGCCACAGGGCAACCCTTCGAATCCACAAGCGGCGCGGCCCTCGGGCAACCTGAAGGAGTTCAAGAGCCAAATCGTGACTTTCGGGTACCCGGAGAACTGGCAACTGCTGGGCGACCCCAACGGGAGCGAGGTAACCATCGCTTCGCCGGCGGGGTTATTCCCGAACGGAGGCATCGGCTACGGCGCCATGGCCGGTCTGTATCAGTCGCGCGGCCGGCCGAACATCGAGGCCGATACGCAGGCTTTGATCAAAAGCTTCCAACAGCGGGATCAAAACCTCAAGCCCGGCGGCCAGAAGGCGTTCCGCTTGGCGAGCGGGTCCAGCGCAATCGCCACCAGACTGCAATCGCCGTCTCCTTTCCAGGGCACCAACGAAGCGGATATCCTCGTGTCGGTGGAGCATCCGCAGGGTCTGTTCTACCTGCTGCTGATCGCACCCGAGCAGGATCTGTCGGCGGCGCAACCGGTCTTCGATCAAATGATCGATTCGATCCGGGTGGCGCGTTGACCTCCGGCTACGATGCCATCCTATTCGATTTCGACGGCGTGCTCGTCGATAGCGAGCCCATTCACTGGGCATGTTGGCGCGAAGTGGTCGCGCCGTACGGCTTGGCGCTGACCTGGGAGGACTACGCGCGCGAGTGCATCGGAGTCTCGGACCGGAAGATGATCGAGGCGCTATGCCGCATCGCGGGCCGGGACTCGCTGTTCGATCCGGTGTGGGCCGAGTATCCGCGCAAGAAGGCGCTGTTTCGCGATCGGATGCTGTTGGCCGTTCCGATGCCCACCGCCACGCGCGAGCTTCTGCTGCAAATGGCGGGTCCGCCGTTGGCGGTGGTAAGTTCTAGCGGGAGGTTGGAGGTCGAACCGGCGCTCGAGGCAGCCGGTGTGCGGGCCGCGTTCGCCACGATCGTGACTGGCGACGATGTCCGCCGGCTGAAGCCCGACCCCGAGCCCTATCTGATTGCGGCCGCGAGGCTCGGTGCGAGGCGGCCGCTGGTCGTCGAGGATTCCGATGCCGGGGCGCGGGCTGGATCGGCCGCCGGGTTCGATGTGCTGCGCATCGCCGATCCGGAGCGCACCGCGGAATCGGTGCTGGCCAGGCTGGGCCCAAGCTCATGGACGCCAGCCGGCTAGTCCACCTGCTGGTCGAGGCGGCCCCATTCCTTCTGGTCTTGGCGGCCATCTCGTCCTGGATGCAAGTTCGGGACATGACCGGCCGGACCACCGGCATCGTGGAGAGGGTCGTCTACGCCGAGCAGCCGCCTCCGAGCGATGGCATCGTGCTCGACGAGAGAGACGCGACGGGCTCCAGAGGCAACCTCGTCCGGTTGCGGAGCAGGGGCCGCCCGGTGATCCGGTTCCGCGCCGGCGGGTCCGAATTCCGCTTCCGCCCCTCCGTTGTCACCCGCGCCGATCGCCGTATCGCGATCGGCGCCAAAGTCCCGGTGGCTTTCAACCCGAACGCCCCCACCGAAGCCGACATCGCGACTCCCTGGCGGCTCGTTTTCGGCCCGGTCCTTCTCACGGTCCTGTCGGCCGGCTGGCTGGCCGCGCGGTTCCTATAGACGCAATGGAGTAGTACCTCGGATCGAACGTGGCTGACTCGGGAAGCGCGGAATTTCCTCCGATGGACTCCCAGCAATGAGGACGCTGAGCATCGATCAAATCGAGACACTCAACGCGCATGGCCCCTACAACCACTCGGCATGGACCGGTGGCGCCGGGGTCCTGACTCACGAAGAGGCGCTGGAGGGCCGCGGCCGTTTCATTGCGGATACGCTGCTAAGCGTGCTTACGACGCGTTTCAGCGGCGACCGATTGGCGCGCATGTCGATCCTCGATGTTGGCTGTTACGACGGTTGGATTCTCCATCAGATCGGCGGCCTTCCTCTTCGGCGTCTGGTGGGAGTGGAGCCGAGGTCCAAGAACATCCGCAAGGGAGAAGTGGCCCGGTCCATCTTGGGAATCGAGACGCGCGTCGAATTTGTGCAGGGAGGGATCGAGAACCTGGCCGAGTCGGTGCGCGGAGAAATCTTCGACATCGTCGTGGCAACGGGGCTGCTCCACCACGTGGAGTCGCCCGCGGCCGCGCTGCGATCGCTGCGTCAGGTGTGCGGCGAGTTGCTATTCCTCGAGACGATCACGCTCGATTCGCGGCATATCGGCGCCGCCGCGCGCGCGGAGATCGAACCCAAGGATGTCGTCTACTTCGGACGTCCCAAGACCGTCGGCATGTGCGGAAACAAGCTCGAGTCGTCCTATTACGACGGGTCGGCGACCGGCCTTAGCGTCGTCGGCATCCCATCGATCGAGACGATCGCCCTGTGCTGCGAGGCGGCTGGATTCTCGCCGCCGAGGCTGGAAGTGAATCCGGCCGGCTACCGCCGCGCGGTGTGGCGCGGGAAGCGGCCCTTTCATGCGGCGATCCTGACGGCGGAACCGGCGCCGCGGCAAACGTGTCAGGACTTGGGCCATGGTCAAGCCTACGAACGCAAACTCGCAGCGGCACGAATCCGCCGGGAGGACTTGGCCCCACTCCACCAGCGATTCTGCCTCGGCAAGACCCGGGTGGCTCACACCGAGGTTTCGCGGGCCGTGTCGGCGCTGATCGGCAAGCGCGGCGAGCGCGCCGCCGGGACCGCCCTCGAGCGTCTGGTGGAATCGCAGGTGGAGCGTGAGATCCTGCGATCGTTCGCTCACTCACCGGCGGGCAAGATCGCTCTGGAAATGGGCAAGACCCACCTCGCGGACAACGATCCGGCCGCGGCGGAGATCGAGTTCCGGAGGGTCACTGGAGGATGGAACGCGGACTGGCGGTCCACCTATCGTGCGTTCCATTATCTGGCCGCGATCGCCCGCTCGCGTGGACTCGACAAGGACCGGCGCCGGTACGAGGAACTCCTGGCCGTCGCCAACCCTCATTTTCCAGCCCGCGCATGGCCGGAGGACGTAGAGGCGGAAGAGGCGGAAGCGAACGGCTTGACTCGCGCCGCCGGGATGACTAGACTCGGTTCATCGTCCCCACTCCAGGAGGTGTGAGTTGATCGCTTCACCGAAATCTCTTCTTCCGGCGCTTGCGCTCGCCGTGGCAATCCCATTGGCTGCCCAAACCGGAACCGGCGTCGTCAAGGGGACTGTCACCGATCCCACCGGCGCCATGATCCCCAACGTCAAGATGAACCTGCTCAATACGGCCACGGGTCTGGCCAGAACGTCCCAGACGACGGAGCAAGGCATTTACTATATTCCCAGTCTGCCGCCGGGCTCCTATCAACTTGCCGCCGAAGGAGCCGGGTTCAAAAGATTCAACGGCAAGTTCTCGCTCCAGGTCGGCGAGACCGCCGTGGTGAACATCGCGCTGGAAGTCGGCAGCGTCGACACGGTAGTCGAGGTATCCGGCGCGGCGCCGGTGATCGCGACCGAGGGTTCGGCGATCTCAGACGTCAAGGATGCTCTTCGCATTCGCCAGCTTCCGCTGAATGGCCGCCAAGTGACCAATCTGTTCAACCTCACGCCCGGCGTGGAAGGCGGTGGAAATCCGCGCGTGAACGGCCTCAAGATCGGCTCGGTGGAAATGCTGCTCGATGGCGTGTCTCTGGTGGACCGCTTCGGCGGCGGCATCAATCGCGTGCAGCCAGGCCTCGACACGATCGAGGAATTCCGCATCGAGACCACCGGCTCCGGCGCCCAATACTCGCGGCCAGCCACCGTCGAAATGGTGACCAAGAGTGGAACCAATCAGATTCGGGGCTCCGCCTTCGAGACCCATCGCAACAACTACGGCGGCCTGCGCGCGCGCCAGCGGCAGGACGGCAACACTCCGGCCAAGCTGATTCGCAACGAGTACGGCATTTCAGTGGGCGGTCCGGTTTGGATTCCCAAACTCCACGACGGCCGCAACCGGTCGTTTTGGTTCGCCGCGTTCGAAGGCAGCCGCGACCGTCAGCTTTCGTTCATTCGCGACACCGTGCCCACACCCGATCAGTGGCGCGGCGACTTCTCCCGCATCATCGACACGGCCGGACGTCAAACCAATATCTTCGATCCGCTGACCACGGCAGTGGACGGCAGCAGGCAGCCGTTCTCGGGCAACGTGATTCCACGGAGCCGGATTCACCCGTTCTTTGGTGTGATGGAGTCCATCACCCATTTGCCGACCAATTCGATAAACCCGTATCAAGGCGGCGGCAACATGGACGAATACTACCCGAACAAGACGAATACCGGTTCGCTGACGTTGAAGGGCGACCACCGCTTCTCGGACAAGGATTCGCTTTCGGCCCGATTCACGCGAACCACTCGAACCAACGAGCAAGCGGGCGGCCGTTTCGGATCGCCCCGGCCGGAAGTCACCAACGGATTCGGCACCGGCCGCGGTTCGGTTCCGATCCACTCGGTCTCGATTCGCGAAACCCACCTGTTCTCCCCAACGCTATTCAACGACATCCTGCTGGTGAGCCATCGCACGGCCAACAATGGCGGCACGCTCGCCGACTTCACCGATTGGCCCAAACAGCTCGGTCTGCCGAATCCTTTCGGCGCATCCGGATGGCCCTCGATCGGCGGCGGCAACTTTGGCTGGGACGCCGACAACAAGAAGGACGAGCGCCTCACCGCGCACGGCATCGAGAGCAACGGCACCTGGATCAAGGGCACCCATACGCTGAAGTTCGGCGGCAAGCTCAGGCTCGAGTACAACAACATCCGGGAATTGCAGCAGTCGCAGGGCTCGCACACCTTCGGCAACGCCTGGACGACCAACTACGACGCGGCAGGCGACACCGCCCGGCCATTCACCGGTGACGGACTGGCATCGATGGCGCTGGGTCTGCCCACGTTCCTTTCGAACCAGTACAACCGCGGCTACTTCTACTTCGAGCAGCAGGAAATGGGCCTTTATGTCCAGGATTCCTGGAAAGTGAGCAAGCGGCTCACGGTCGACCTGGGAATGAGATGGGACAAATGGACCGTCTATAAGGAGAAGTACAACCGCATCGTCAACGTCGACTTGGCGAACTTCAGTCGCGGCTTCGAGGTCATCACTCCCGGCGACGTCAAGATCGAGGACCTGCAGGGGATTCCGCCGTCGGTCGCCGCCTCGTGGCGGGCTCGCGGCATGACCTGGAAGACCGCCAATCAAGCCGGCCTTCCCACGAATCTGCTGCCCGCCGACAACAACAATTTCGGCCCCCGCATCGGCTTGGCATACCGGCTGACCGACAAGTTCGTGGTCCGCGGCGGGTACGGCGAATACTTCTGGACCATGCCGCTTTCCCAGATTCTCCAAACGTCCCGCACGAACCCGCCGCTCAATCTGCGGTTCACCAACCCGATCGGCGCGCTCGACGGCACGTCGACCTTTGCCGTGCGAACGGCGCCGCGTCCTGAATTCTTCGTCGGCCAAGCGACCGTGAGCACCCAAGGAGTCGTTCCGATCGCCGTCAACGCGCAGTCGATGATGCCCTGGGACCACCGCGACTGGCGCGATGGCCGCTCGCGGTCGTTCAACTTCACTCTCGAACGCGAGATGATGAAGAACACGGCGTTGCGGCTCTCCTATGTCGGAACGCAGGGCCGCGACCTCGAACAGCGGTTCAGCATCAATGCTCAGGAAGCGGAGTTCAACTACGTCGCCCGCACCCAGCAGAACCCGCCCGGCAATCGCGACCTGCTGCGGCCGAACAAGGATTGGGCCTTCCGAGCCGCCAATCACACGGGCTTCTCCAACAACCACTCGGTGCAGGCCGAACTGGAGCGGCGCTACTCGAACGGGCTCGCCTTCCAGTGGTTCTACGTCTTCACCCGTTCTCTGACGACCACCGACGAAGGCGGGTTCTCGGCGGGTAACGGCGCAATCAACGCGACCAACGGCGTGTCGGAAATTCCGGAGAACGCGCTGATGCTCGGCGGAGCCAACATGACCTACGACCAGTTGCGGCGGCTGGTGTACTACAACTCCGTGAACGTCCCGGCGCAGCGTGTGCGCTGGAACACCGTCTACGATCTGCCGTTCGGCAAGGGTAAGAAGTTCGCCCAGGGCGCGGGCGGCGCGTTGAATCACGTCATCGGCGGCTGGCAGATCGCATCGATCGGGGAGTGGCGCAGCGGCCTCTGGTCCTCGGTGACCGCGGGCGAATACCTGTTCGGCGACCCGACGCTCACCGGCGATCAACGGCTGCTGATGACCTTCGCGGGCCGGCCGCAACGGCTCTGGTTCAAAGGCGATTTCAACCCCACCCTCGCCACCAACGTCGACCAGCAGAAGCTGCAGGAATTGGTTCCCGCCAGCCAAGCCAACCGCGTCCTGCGCCCCATCGGCCCGGGGCTCGACAACCGGTTGTCACAGCCGCTGTCCAACGGAACCACGCGCCTAACCCCGGTCGGCGCCACCGTGAATCCCAACGCGCGCTCGTTCTTCCGCGGACCCGGCTTCTGGAACCTGGATGTTTCCCTATTCAAGAATTTCGCGCTCGGAGAAAGAGCCCAACTCCGCTTCACCGCGGACTTCTTCAACGCGCCGAACCATCCGACCGATGGCGGCCCCAACGCCACAACCGGTCTCCAGGACCTGTCAACCCAGTCCAACCAGCCCCGAATCATCCAGTTCTCGGCGCGCGTTAGCTGGTAACGCGGCCGGAGCGCTGTCCCCGCGGGCGGCGCTCGCACGGCGATCCGCCGGCGCCAGTTGGCAGGGAGCTATGGCGCCGGCGCGATTCCCATTGTCACGATGTTCGATAGCACTCCTCCCGCCCGGATGCGGACGGAAATCGCCGTGCCCACCGCAACGTCCCTCGGGACCACCGCATTCAACTGCGCCAGTCCGGGAAAGCCAGGCGCGGGTCCTGAAAACAGAACCTGCGCCTCAATGCCGCCGATGGTGACTGTCGCCCCCGCGCCGTAACCGGTCCCGTAAATCTCCACAGCCTCGCCCGGCGTGGGCGCCCGCGAAAAAGCGTCCCGTGTCACGCGCGCCAGAAGTCCGGTGCCCGCCACCAGGATCGCGCCCTGGCCATCTCCACGTTGACCGAACGCAAAGATGCCTGGCGCGGCGGCGGCGATCTGCAACGGATACGGTCCCGCCAGCACGCCCGCGTTGGTCAACTGCACCCGCGACTGCCCAATGGCGGCGCCCGCCGGAATCAAAAAGTTCACCTGCTGCGGCGACACGAAGAACAGGGGCGCTGGAAGCCCACCCACCTGCACCGTGACACCGTTCAGGCGCTCGGGAAGCGGTCCCGCAACCGCCGCCTGCAAACCGAACGACAGATTGTCGCCGAACAGCGACGCGATCATCCCCGGCGCGACCACCGCCTCGAAGCTCGCCGCGTTGCGCACGGCCCCATCCACGCGGGGCGCACCCTCGCCCACAACATGGAAGACTTCGTGCCGGTCGGAAAAATCCGCGCCGGCGCGCCGGCCGCCGGCGGCCACAAATATGCGGTTGTCCAGGACCACACCCTGGATTCCGTGGCGCGGAGTCACCATCGGCGTGAGGGCGCGCCACCGGTCGGACACGGGATCGTACTCGTGATTGTCCGCGTAAGTGCCCTCCGGGCGGGGACTCGGTCCCTCGCCGCCGAACACCACGATCTTGCCATGCACCGCTCCGCTGCCGAGGCCGCCTCGCGCCACCGGAATCGGAGCGCGCGCCCGCCAGATGTTCGACTCCGGATCGTACTCTTCCGTGGCCGGGATCTGGCGTTCGCCGTTGCGCCCGGCAATGGCGTAGAATTTGCCGCTCACACTCTGCGCCGTCAGGTGGTCGCGAGCCGTGGGCATGTCCGCCAGCCGCGACCACGCGCCGCTCTCCGGATCGAACGCCTCCACCGTCGCGACCGCCACGCCGCCCGCCACTCCACCCGCCACCACGATCCGCCCATTCACCACCGCGACACCCGACGCTCCGCGCGGCGTCGGCATCTGGCCCACGCGCTCCCATCGATCAGCCGCCGGGTCGAACATCCATGTCTCGCCGAGCACGAACGCGGTTCCGAACCGCAGCGCGCCGAGCAGGTACAACTTCCCATTCAACGACGCCACGTTGCAATGGTCGAGTCCGCCAGCCACGGGTACGGGCGGCCCCTCCGTCCACCGGTCCTCCGCGGCCGCGTAGACGAACATCCGATTCGTCCCGCCGGTAGCGCTCAACCCGCACAACATGTGGATCCGCCCGGAGACCGCCGCGCCCGAAACCTCCGTCACCGAAAGTGGATAGGGTGCACGTACCTCCCATGTGCCTTGCGCGGACGCAACGGCGGAAAACAGGCAAAAGGCGGTCGTAGCTCGCATCCGTTGATTATGGCGCGCCTGCGCCGTCCGGCGCCATGCCGAATGCGGTCTTTCCTATCCCCGCGCGATGGAAACCGCCGCCGGAACGCGGCCGCGATCCCCCGGAATTTCCCACGGGCCTCCGCGCTGGGTTTCCCCGCTCGCCCACGCCGGCTGGGATCTCCGGAAGTTGTGATAGGATTGGCGATCTGATTCCGTTTTCGTCATGAAAGCGTAACTCTCGGGAGCGTTCCAAGTGAAGGTCTACGACGGCAAGGATATCCGCAATGTGGCCCTGGTCGGTCACTTGAATAGCGGCAAGACGTCCCTCACGGCGGCGTCCGCGTTTACCAGCGGCGCCACCAACCGGTTGACCCGGGTCGACGAGGGCAACACCCCAACGGACTTCGACGAAGAAGAGGTGGCGCGAAAGATAACGATCGCCTCCGCCGTGGCAAGCGTCGAATGGAAGAGGAACAAGATCAACCTCATCGACACGCCCGGCTTCAACATCTTCACCAACGACGTGAAGCAGGCGCTCGTGGCCGCGGACTCCGTCGTGGCGGTCGTCGACGGCGTCGCAGGCGTCGAAGTGCAGACCGAAAAGACGTGGGCGCTCGCGGCCGAATGCGGCCTGCCCCGCGCGGTCGTGGTCAACAAGCTGGACCGTGAACGCTCGGACTTCGACCGCGTGATGGAATCGATACAAAACGCTTTCGGACGCACCGCGGTCGCCATCCAACTGCCCATCGGCGCCGAGCGCGAATTCAAAGGCGTCGTCGACCTGGTCGGCATGAAGGCCTACACCTACACCCCTGGCGGCGACGGCAAAGGCAAAGAGATCGACATTCCGCCCGCCTTGGCGGACGCGGCTCAAACGGCCCACGAATCCCTGGTGGAACTCGCCGCGGAAGGCGACGACAAGTTGTTGGAGGAATTCTTCGAGCAAGGCACGCTCCCGGTCGAACACATCCGCGATGGCTTGCTCGCCGGATTGCGCGATGGCCGGATCTTCCCGGTACTGTGCGCGTGCTCGTCGAACAACATCGGAACCGATCGTGTGCTCGATTTCCTCGCCGACTACATGCCGGAGCCCGGAGCGCGAGGAGCGGTCAAGGGCCGGCTCAACGGCCAGGATGTCGAGCGGAAAATCTCCAACGACGGTCCGGCCTCGGCCTTCGTGTGGAAAACGGTCGCCGACCCGTTCGCGGGGCGGGTCTCGTACTTCAAGGTGATTTCCGGAGTGGTCAAGAACGACGCGCATCTGAACAACGTCCGCACCGGAGCCGACGAACGGCTGAGCCACATCGGCGCGCTGATCGGCAAGACCATTCAGCCTGTCACGGAACTTCGCGCGGGCGATATCGGCGCGGTCGCCAAGCTCAAGGACACTCTCACCGGCGACACGATCGCCGACAAGGCGTCGCCGATCGCCTATCCCGCGGTCCAGCTTCCCGAGCCATCCATCGCCTACGCGATCCAGGCCAAGACGCGCAACGACGAGGACAAGATGGGCAACGGCATTCATCGAATCCTCGAGGAAGACCAGTCGCTGCGCTTCTACCGCGACGCGCAGACCAAGGAGTTCCTGCTGGCGGGATCGGGCCAGCAGCATGTCGAGATCGTCTGTTCGAAATTGAAGAAGCGTTATCATGTGGACGTCGAGCTCCACGCGCCGAAGATTCCCTACCGGGAGACGATTCGCGGCAGCGCCGACGTGCATGGCCGCCATAAGAAACAGACCGGCGGACACGGCCAGTTCGGCGATTGCCGGATCCGCGTGTCGCCGCTGGCTCGCGGCGGCAAGTTCGAGTTCGTCAACGAGGTGTTCGGCGGCGCCATCCCGAGGCAGTACATTCCCGCCGTTGAAAAGGGAATCATCGAGGCGGCCGAGCGCGGCTATATGGCGGGTTTCCCCGTCGTCGACTTCCGCGTCACGCTTTACGACGGCTCTTACCACGACGTCGACTCGAACGAACTGTCGTTCAAGACCGCGGGACGCAAGGCGTTCAAGCTGGCCATGGAGGCCGCCAAGCCCGCGCTGCTCGAGCCCATCATGAACGTGGAGGTCCAGGCGCCGGTGGACTACGCCGGCGATCTCATGGGCGACTTCAACGGACGCCGCGGGCGCGTCAGCGGCATGGACACCAAGGGAGCCACGCAGATCATCAAGGCGCAGGTGCCGATGTCGGAGATGCTGTCGTATCAAAACGACCTCATCTCCATGACCCAGGGCCGCGCCAGTTTCAGCATGGAGTTCTCGCACTACGATTTCGTGCCTTCGCCGCAATCGGAGAAAATCGTCGCCGCCGCGAAGGCCGCGCGATCGGGCGAAGAAGAAGAAGAGGAGTAACACTTCGTGGCGATTGCGATCGCGTCCATCATGCAGGAGAGCAACACGTTCTCTCCGGTCAAGACGCGCTACGACGATTTCGATCCGGTGTTCGGCCAAGCCGCGCTGGACCGGCACGCGGGGAAGCTCACCGAAATGGGCGGCTTCATCGATGTCTTGCGCCGGCGCAAACGGGAGATCGCGCCCGTTTGCGCGGCGTGGGCGATCACCGCGGGGCGGCTGGTTCGCCCCGATTTCGAACGCCTATCCCGGGAGTTCGGCGACGCGCTTTCGTCGATCCCCAAACCGGAAGCGTTGCTGCTGGCGATGCACGGCGCGCAGACGGCGGAGGGGGAGGATGACGTCGAAGGCCACACGATCGGCTTGGCCCGCCGCCTTCTGGGGCCGCTCGTTCCCATCGTGGTCACGCTCGATCTCCACGCCAACGTCACCGCGGCGATGGTCGAAGGCGCCGATGCGATTCTCGGCTACCACACCTATCCGCATGTCGACATGTTCGAGGTGGGAAGCAAGGCGGCCTCGATCGCCGCCCGGATGCTCGACGGGAAGTGCAAGCCCGCCATGCGATGGCGGAAAGTCCCGCTGATCGTTCCGGCGGAGAACGCGTCCACAAGCAAGGGTCCGATGGCCCGGCTCGTACGGCGCGCCGGGGAGATCGAAGCGCGCGGACAGGCCGAGTGGATCTCGGTCTTCACCGTGCAGCCCTGGATGGATATCCATGAGATGGGCGGAGCCGTGGTCGCCGTTACCGATGGCGACGCGTCCGCGGCGGACCGTCACGCGCGCGCGCTCGCGCAGAAGCTATGGGACACGCGCCGCGACTTCGACGCCGACCTCGTGCCCGTGCAGGACGCGATTCGCGAGGCGATCGCCGCCAAGGAAGGGCCGGTCGTTTTGGCCGAATCCTCCGACTCCACCGGATCGGGCTCGCCCGGTGATTCCACCGGAGTCCTGAAATACCTCGTCAAAGCGCCGTTGGATGGCGCGGCCGCTATCTTCGTCGTCGATCCCGAAGCCGTGGAGACCCTGCGCGCGGCGGGCGTTGGAGCGACGGTCACCCTTCCGGTGGGCGGCAAGTTCGATCTCAAAAACTCCAAGCCGGTGCGCGTCACCGGCCGCGTGCGGATGCTTTCCGACGGGCGCTGGACGCCGCGCGCGCGTGGATACAATCCGGGAATCGAGCAGTCGATGGGCGCGTCCGCGGTGCTGGAATGCGGACGCGTATTGATTCTGATCGGCGCCAAGTCGACCATGACCGTCGACCCTGCGCTCTTCCGCTGCCACGGCATCGATCCGCTCTACTGCAAAATCGTGGTGGTGAAGTCGCCGCTCGGATTTCGCGCGGCCTACGAGCCCATCGCGAAGCGGATGATGGTGGTCGACACACCCGGCGTCAGCACCGCGAACTTCGCGCGCATGCCGTGGAAGCGCCTCTCGCGCCCCATCTATCCGCTCGACGCCGGCCTGGAGTGGAAGGCTTGAGTTCTTACGGCGTGCGTGTGGCGCGCAACCAAGGCGGCATCGGCCGAGGATATCAGACCTTCTCCGTGGAACTCGAGGATCGCATGACGGTGCTCGACGCGCTGTTCGCCGTCCAGCGCGATCACGATCCGTCGTTCACGTTCCGCTGCGCCTGCCGGGTTGGCATGTGCGGAACCTGCGCGGTCTCGATCAACGGCATCCCGCGATTGGCCTGCCGCACCAGGGCGAGTTCGCTCGGCGCGCCGGAGATCGTGGTGGCGCCGCTGCCGAACCTGCCCGTCCTCAAGGATGTCGCGGTGTCGATGGAGCCGTTCTTCGAGCAATGGAAGCGGGTGACGCCCGGATTCCGGCCCAAGCATCCCGAGTCGAAGGAACTGGCGATCGTGCCTGCCTCGTCACAGTACATGCGCATGACCGGGGGCAAGCGCGATTGCATCACCTGCGGAGCCTGCTTCGGCGCCTGCGGCGTGAAGGCCACCAGCGGCGAGTACCTGGGACCGGCCGCCATCAACCGCGCCTTGCTGCGGCTGGCCGATCCGCGAGACGAAGCCGTGGCGCCGCGGATGAAGGCGCTCGACTCCGAGCGCGCGGGCGTCTGGCGCTGTCACACGCAGTTCAACTGCACGGCCGTCTGTCCCAAGGGAATCAGTCTCACCGATTCCATCGTATGGCTGAAGCGCGCGATGCTGCGCCGCGCGCCGTTTGAGAAGTTGCCATGATCCGGCTGACAGGCATGTACGCGCACACGCTGCAGCGCGTCACCGGGCTCGGCCTGCTCCTCTATCTGTTCCTGCACGTGCGGACCATTCACAAGTTGAGCGAAGGTCCCCAGGCTTTCGACGAGGCTCTCGCCTTCTTCCGTCACCCGCTGTTCAAGCTCGGCGAGATCGCGCTGCTGGCGGCGGTGATTCTGCACGCGTTGAATGGAATCCGAATCACGTTGCTCGATCTCGGCCACGCGCACGGCAGGCAGGCATCGTTGTTCTGGCGGCTGACAGTGGGCGCTGGAGCCGTGCTGTTTCTGGCCGGCGCCATCCCGATGTTCCTCTTCGCGATCCTGAAGGTGCGCTGATGTCCTGGAACGCGATCAACTGGTACGGACAGCGAATCACCGGAGCGGCGCTGGTGCTTCTGCTGATCGCGCACTTCTGGGTGGAGCACTTCGCGTCGGATCAACTGCTGCGGGGCGAGCTGACGTACGAGGCGATCCGCGCCCGCATCGCGTCGCCGCTGTGGCAGGGCATCGACATCGCGTTCCTCATCGTGGCCTTGTATCACGGCCTCGGCGGTCTGCGGAACATCGTGATCGATCACGGACGCATCGGCCCCGGCGCCGCGCGCGTAGTGACGGCGCTGCTGATCGCGGCCGGGGCGCTTTGGGCCTGGTGGGGAATCGAGGCGTTCCAGAACCTGCGATGAATCACGAGACCATCGATACCGACATTCTCATCGTCGGCGCGGGCGGCGCGGGGATGCTCGCCGCGATGCACGCGCTCGAGCGGCGTCCGCGCCCGCGCCCGCGCATCGCCATGGTGGTGAAAGGACTGCTCGGCCAATCGGGCTGCACGCGCATGGTGCAGGGCGGCTACAACGCGGTGCTGAACTCCCGCGATTCGCTCGATCTCCACTTCGGCGACACCGTCCGCGGCGGCGGCTTCCTCAACAACCAGGAACTCGCCTGGAAGCTGGTGGAAGAGGCGCCGCGCCGCATCGTCGAACTCGAGAACAAGGCCGGCTGCCTGTTCGACCGCAACGACGACGGCACGATCCACCAGAAGCCGTTCGCCGGCCAGTCGTTCGACCGCACCGTGCACAAGGGCGATCTCACCGGAATCGAGATCATGTCGAACCTGCGCGACTGGGTGCTCGATCATCCCGAGATCCGCGTGCTGCAGGAGTGCCGCGCGCTCGACCTGATCCAGGACGGCAATGGACGCGTCCGAGGCGCGCTGCTGCTGCAGATCCACACGGGGCGGTTCATCGCCGTATCGGCGCGGGCGACGCTGCTCGCCACCGGCGGCGGCGCGCGCATGTACAAGATCTCCTCTCCGTCGCTCGAGAAATCGGGCGACGGCATGGCGATCGGATACCGGGCGGGAGCGGAGTTCGTCGACATGGAGATGCTCCAGTTCCATCCGACAGGGCTGCTGGTGGGCACGTCCGTCGCAACGGGCGGATTGCTCGAGGAGGGCCTCCGCGGCGCCGGCGCGCGTCTGTACAACGGCGCCGGCGAGCGCTACATGGAACGCTACGCCCCGGACAAGCTGGAACGCGCTACGCGCGACGTCGTCTCGCGATCGAGCTATCTCGAGATCATGGCGGGGCGCGGGAGTCCGGCGGGCGGCGTGTTCATCGATCTCTCGCATCTCGACCACGACATGGTGCGCCGCTCATTCCCCGGCATGATCGAGCGGTGCGCGGGGTATGGCTTCGATTTGGTGCACGACCGCGTGGAAGTGTCGCCGAGCGCCCACTATCAAATGGGCGGAATGACGATCGGCCTCCAATGCCGGACGACGCTCGACGGCCTGTTCGCCGCGGGCGAGGACGCCGGCGGCGTGCATGGCGCGAACCGCCTCGGCGGCAATGGCGTCGCCGACTCCATCGTCTACGGCGGCGTCGCCGGAGACGCGATGCCGGACCTGTTGCTGGACCCGGCGCCCTTGCCGGCCTTGGACGCGATTCGCGACCGGTGGTCGCGCCTGCTCGGCGGATCCGGTACTGAGAACGTATTCTCTGTCCGGAAGGAAATCGAGAACCTCATGTGGGAAAAGGTAGGAGTCGTGCGGAACGGACGCGACCTCGAAGCCGCGATCGCGGCGCTCGAGACGCTCGGCGAGCGGGCCGAACGGGTGGCGGTCGCCGGGACGGCCGCGTCGAACCCCGCGTGGAATCACACCATCGACGCCATCGACACAGTGGCGGTGGCGGACATGGTCGCGCGATCGGCGCTGAGACGCACCGAAAGCCGCGGCGCGCACTATCGGGCGGACTTCCCTTCCCCCGATCCCGCGTGGTTGCGCAACATCCATTTGACGAAGGACGGCATGACGGAGAGACCGGTCGAATTCACGAGACTGAAGCCATGAGCGACATCTACGCGAGCATCGAGGAAGCGGCGAAGGAGCTCTACATTCGCGCCCTCAAAGATATTCCCGCCGACGTTCGCCGCGCGTTGAGCCGCGGCCTGGACGCCGAACGGGCCGAGGGCAACGCCACCGCTGAACGCGTCATGTTCACGATCCTCGAGAACGTGAAAGTCGCCGACGAGCAAGACACGCTCGTTTGCCAGGACACCGGGTTGCCTGTGTTTCGCGTGCGCATCGGAACTGGCCTCGCCATCGACGGAGCCATGCTCGAGGACCGGCTCCGCGCGGGTTGCGAGCGCGCCACGCGCGAGTATCCGCTGCGGTCGAACACCGTGCATCCGCTCACTCGCAAGCCGACGCACACCAACACCGGCCGCGGCATCCCCGCGGTGAAGATCGAGTTCGAGCCGGGCGGCCAGAGCATCGATCTCGCCATGGCGCCGAAGGGATCGGGCTCGGAGAACATGAGCTTTCTCAAGATGCTCAATCCCGCCGACGGCGTTCCCGGCATTCGCCGTTTCGTCGTCGAATGCGTGTTCGACGCGGGCGCGCGGCCCTGTCCGCCGATCATCGCCGACGTGGGACTCGGCGGAACCTCCGATGTCGCGATGCGGCTGGCGAAAGAAGCGAGCTGCTTCCGCGAGATCGGGTCGGTGAACCCGGATCCGGACGCGGCCGCTCTCGAGGCGTCGCTGCTCGACCTGATCAACCAGACCGGACTCGGACCGCAGGGACTCGGCGGCGCGACCACCGCGTTGGCGGTCCATGTCGAATGGGCTCACACGCACATCTCGCAGAATCCGGTGGCGGTTAACATTCAGTGCTGGCGCGGCGAACGCGCCAGGGCGGTGATCGCGGCGGACGGGAGCATCGCGTATGCATCATGAGTTGCGGACGCCGCTGAACGAAGAAGTAGTGCGGTCGTTGCGGCTCGAGGACACGGTGTCGATCACCGGCGAGATCTTCGGCATCCGCGACGCGACGCAGATCCGCATCTTCGATCACGGCGTAGCGCCGCCGGTGGACATGACCGGCGGCATCTGCCTCCACACGGCTCCGGGCGTGCGCAAGCTGCCGGATGGGCGCTACGAAAAGTTGTCGATCGGAACCACCACGTCGACGCGCATGAACCGGTTCGTGACGCCGTTGATGCAGCAATACGGCGTGCGCGCGGTGGTGGGAAAGGGCGGTCTGCTGGACGATAGCGTGGAGTCGATGCGGCGCATCGGCGGCGTGTACCTGGCGATCGTCGGCGGAGCGGCCGCGCTCGAAACGATGCAGATCGAGGAGATCCTGGACGTGTGGTGGGAAGACCTGATGCCGGAGTGCTTGTGGCGTTTCCGCGTCAAGGATTTCGGTCCGCTGATTGTCGCCATCGACGCGCACGGCAACAGCCTGTACGAGCGGGTGAAGAAGCAGGCCGCGGAGCGCGTCCGAGGCCTGCGCTTCGATTGACGATCCCGGCCGCGATCTATGGCTCGATCACGACCAAATCGCTGATGGCGTCCGCCGTGGGCGCGACACGCGAGATCGCATAGACACGGCCTTCCTCGGCGACCGCGGCGGAGTTGACGTAGCTCGGCCGCGAACCATCCGCGAACAGCACGGGGCCGCGATCCTCGTACGAGCCCGTCTCGATGTCGTAGAGCACCAGATGCAGGTTCTCCTGCCCCTTGGCCTCGCCCCGCGCGGTGGACGCCTTGCCCGCCACGCGCCGTCCATTCTCGAACACGGGACCGCCGGTCAGATAGTGGATCGTGTGGCCGTCCGGGCCTAGCGCGAACCCGAGATAGCCGTAGCTGAACTGATCGAACATGCCGCAGCGTTGGCTCGGCAGCGATGTGAGACGGCTCAGCACGTCCACCCGCTCGATGCGCGGCTCGAACCGGAACAGATAGCCAGAGTTGCCGTGGACGCCGTAGATCGCGCTCTCGGGTTCGTACCAGATCGTCTGCCGCCAGTTGTAGCCCATGTGGCCGGGCGACGCGATGTCGTAGAGCCCGAAGTAGTCCTTGCGCAGGTCGTCGCCCTCCACTCGCTCGAACGCGTCCGCTTCCAGGCGCAGACGGAAAATCCAGCCCTCGGATGTGGTGAAGTAAACCGAGCCGTCGCCCGGATCGACGCGAAGCGAGCGGCACAGGGTCCGGTAGTTGGCGCCGATGCCCGCTTCGCCCATCTCGGAGACGCGGCCGTGGTCGCGGATCTCGCGCGAATCGAGGTTGACCGCCAGGAGCCGCCCAGTGGGCCACGTGATCGCGTAAGCGCGCGACCGCGGCCCGTCGAGCGCGAACGTCAGCACGCCCTCGCCGCCTGGGGCGATGGCCAAATCCTCGATGGCGCCGCTGGCGAGATCGTAGGAAAGAAAGTGGCCGCCCGGATACGGAGCCACGCCCGCCGGAGGCACGGGCATCACTTCCTTGCCATCCACCACCGAGTAAATGCCGACGTGCGTGGCGAAGTACAGCTTGCCCGCGTGCTCCTCGAAATTGACGTGCGACTTGTTTTGCGGCACCCCGCCGGATTCGCCGCAGGCCTGTGAAAGATCGGCCACGAACTCCGCGCGGTCCGAACGCGGATCGTAGCGGAACATGGCGCCCGCGCGGGTGAAGGACTCGCTGCACAGCACGTAGTAGACGCAGCCATCGGAGGCCACGCCGATTCCATTGTAGGTGTCGTGAGACCAGGGGAACCCCGAGTCGATTCGTCGCGCGATAGGCATGGACTCTCGATGGTATCGAAAATCCGGCGGGTTGGAGGTTTGGCGCCCGGCCTGCGCTTTGAATGGGTGAACAGCCAGTTGCGCCGCATTGCTGTACTGGTCGGCGCCATCATC
The DNA here is from genome assembly GCA_005808475.1 of Acidobacteriota bacterium. GTDB lineage: Bacteria > Acidobacteriota > Terriglobia > Bryobacterales > Bryobacteraceae > SYLY01. The sequence continues at coordinate 14,479 of SYLY01000020.1, read as the reverse complement.
GACGCGGTCCGCCAAGGCCGCGGACAAAACCGCCCGGCGCGACACCACGATCCAGTTCACCAACGCGGGCCTGGACTACCGGTTCGTCCAACGAGCCGCCACGGCGAAAAGCCGGGTGAACGACCATCAACGGTGGAGCGGGGGACGGCTTCCTGGTGAATATCTCCAACCGGGATCTACTTGGCGGCGGCGCGGCGGCGGCTGGGCCAACCGGCCTTGTTCTCCTGCCGCGCCCGCCCGAGCGCGAGCGAATCCACGGGAACCTCGTGCGTGATCGTGGATCCGGCCGCGATGTAGCTTTCCGCACCGATCTTGATGGGCGCGACCAGCGTCGAGTTGCTTCCGACGAAGCTGCCCTTTCCGATGTGGGTCTCGTGCTTCTTGCGCCCGTCGTAGTTGCAGGTGATCGTCCCCGCCCCGATGGTCACGTCCGCGCCGATGGTCGAGTCGCCCAGGTACGCGAGATGACCGGCCTTGGCGCCCGCTCCCATCCGCGTCTTCTTCAGTTCCACGAAGTTGCCGATGTGCGCGCCGGCCCCCACGTGATTCGCCATGCGAAGCCGGGCGAACGGCCCCGCCGAGACGCCGGTTTCGAGGTGCGAGGTTCCCACGAACGTGTAGGCCTCGACAATCACGCCGTCCTCGAGCGTCGAATCCCGGATGATCGCCCCCGCCCCGATCCGGCACTCCGCGCCGATCCGGGTCTTGCCCTGGATGAACGAGAACGGCTCCACCACGGTGTCCGGCCCGATCTCGACATCCATGTCGATGGTGACCGTTTCCGGCTTCATTATGGTGACGCCGTCCAGCATGAGTTGCCTGTTCTTACGCTCGCGGAAGATCCGGTCGGCCACCGCCAGTTCCACCTTGGTGTTGATCCCCAGCAGTTCCGATTCGTCGCTCAGCAGCATCGGAACCGCGCGTTCGCCGCGTGCATGGAGCGCTTCCACGATATCGGTGAGGTAGATCTCGCCGGACGCGGGATTGGGCGCCAGACCGCCGAGCAACGGCCACAACAGATCCGCGCGGAAACAATAGATACCGGAGTTGATTTCGCGGATCGCCTCCTGCTCGGGCGTGGCCGCCTTCTGCTCGACGATCGCCACAACGTCGCCCGCGACGTTGCGAACGATGCGGCCGTATCCGTGCGGATCGGCGAGTTCGGTGGTGATCACCACCGCGGCGGCGCCCGAGGAGCCTTGCAGGTCCACCAGCCGGCGCAGCGTCGCTACCGTGAGCAGAGGCGTATCGCCGTAGAGCACCATCACCAGTCCGCCGTGTGGCTCGAGTTGTTCCCGGCACATCAGCAGAGCGTGGCCTGTGCCGCGCTGCTCGGTCTGTTCGGCGAATCCGATCCCGTGCCCCGCCAAGGCCGTTCGCACGCGATCCGCCTGATGGCCGACGACAGTGACGATGCCCGCCGCGCCTCCCGAGATCGCCTTGGCCGCGCGCACCACGTGCTCCACCACCGGCATTCCACCGGCCTCGTGCAAGACCTTCGCCTTGCGGGACTTCATGCGCGTGCCGAGACCGGCCGCGAGGATCGCGATCGAAACAGATTGGCTCATCGGAGACTTCTCCTAAGGGATCGGCGGTGGCGCCGCCGGTCAGTAGGCGCCCAGCGACGCCCGTCCGCCCAGCCGCGAGGCGCGCGCTTCCTGCGCCAGTTCGACCGCCACGGCGGCGGTGGCCTGCGACGAATGACGGATCTTGTCGCCGCGCGAAAGCAGATTGCGGCCCACCACCCGAAGACCGAGCGTGTGGAGGCGGGGATAGTCGTTCGGCACCGGTTGGATCTTCTCCGCCGCGTAGCGCCGCCGGCGCGAACCCGTGATTGGGCGCGTGTTGATCACGATCGTATCGACCAGCGACGCGCCCGAGTGGCGGTTGATCGCGTCGATATGATCGGCCGCCGAGAAGCCCATGGTTTCGCCCGGCTGCCACATCAGATTCACGAAGTACGCCTTGCGCGCCGCCGACTTGCGGATCGAGTCGCTGACGCCGTCCACCAGCAGGTTCGGAATCACGCTCGTGAACAGCGAACCGGGACCGAGGCAAATCAGATCCGCCTGGGACAGGGCCTCGAGGGTATCCTTCAGAGGCTTCACGCGGCGCGGATTCAGGCGGATCTCCTTGATCGGAATCTTGGTCGCGCTGATCTTGGTCTCGCCGGCGAGGACTTTCCCATCCTCCAGAATGGCCTCGAGCGTCACATCGGAAGCGGTGGACGGATAGATGCGTCCGCGGCTCGCCAGCACTTCGCTCGAAACCGCCACGGCCTTGGAGAAGTCGCCGGTCAAATGCGTCAGCGCGGTGAGAAACAGATTCCCGAACGAGTGGCCTTTGAGACCCTTTCCCGATTCGAACCTGTACTGGAACAGCTTGGAAAGCAGCGCCTCGTCCTCGCTGAGCGCCACCATGCAGTTGCGGATGTCGCCGGGCGGGAGCACGTCCATCTCCCGGCGCAACACACCCGAACTGCCGCCGTCGTCGGTGACGGTCACCACCGCGGTCACTTCGATGTTGGGGAGCCGGGCCGGAGGTTCGGACGTACCGGGGCCAGGGTGCGGCACGTATTCCTTGAGTCCTCGGAGCAGGACGGAGAGTCCACTGCCGCCGCCGATCGTGACGATGCGGAGCGGCCCATGTCCCGGGAGCGCGAGCGGCGTTGCCAGTGCTAACCCCTTTCCCCTTGGAGCAGATCTCGCAGATACGGCTGCTGCGCCAGCGCCATGAAGCCGGCGTCCCGCTTGGCCGCGTCGCTATTGGCTGGCTGAATCTCGATCGCGCGCCGCAAATGATCCGCCGCGGCGGCCAGATCGCCCGAGTGTCCCAGCGCCAGCGCCAGCGCGTAATGGAAGCGGCCGGACTCAGGACTTGCCGATACCGCCCCGCGGAGGTGCGATTCGGCTTCCGGATAGCGGCCCTGATTCATCAGCTTGACCGCGAAGGAGTACTGTTCCTCGGCGCTCTTCGGAGCAGCCGCCGCGCTCATACGGCGTTCGCACATCCGGACATACATCTGGGCGCTATGCGCCACATCCACGACCGGACCGGCGGCCGCTCGCGCGAACGTCTCCCGGGCGCCGGCGAAATCCTCCGACTTGAATAGCTTCGCCGCCCGCTCGTAGAGCTCCGCTTGTTCCCGCCCGTCCATGGCCCGATCGTTTTTCTTGTCTTGTTTCAAGGCTCTCGTCTTGAGATGCCGCCGCCGTGTGAGAAGCCGATCGCGCCCACCGCTGGACCCGCGCTCCCGCGCTGTCCCGGCTTTCTCCTCCCCGGACGAAGGACATCGTGAATCTATCTCATTTTACTCGCCTCGGGGCTTCGTTTCAACCTCCCGCGCCGCGAGGACCGCGCGGCCCATGGCGGGATCCACTCCACGAACCAGGTCGCCGGCCGTTGGTTCCACGGGAATCGCGGGCGTTACCGGACGGTTTCCGTCCCGCTTTTCATCCACCGCCATCCGGAACGCAACCATCGGAACGGTCAGCACGACGCCCGAATGCGGCAACGGTACGCGAACCGAGAAACCCGAGGAGTTGCCGCGGTAGACGCCAGCCGTATCCGATCCCACCACGGTCACTCGCCCCGCCGCGACGGCGGCGCTGAGAAACTCGCAGGCGCCGGACGCGGTCGTGCCGTCCACCACCGCGAAGACCGGCCCCGCGAACCGGGGCTGCCTCGGCCGGTGCGTTCCCCACCCCGGGCTCGCCGTGTAGCGCCACTTGCCATCGGGCGTGCCCTCGAACCAGTGCGCCGGCAACGCCGGCGTGGGATTCGCCCACCCATGGAACGGAGGCTGAATCGAATTGAGCAGCAGGTCGCGATAGTAGACGAACGGCTTGTCCACCAGATGGGCCAACAGGTGCGCGCCGCCGGCGTCGTCGGCGCCCAGGTCGCCGCGCAGGTCCAGAATCAGCGCACGCGATCCTTTCCTCGCGATCTGATCGAACGCCGCGCCGATCCGTTCGGAGAAGGCCGGCGGTGGCGGGTCCGGGGGCAACCCGAGCTTGGCCTTCAGCTTTTCCCATAAGCGCGAGACCCGCACTACCAGTTCCTCGTTGTGGACCTTCGCCACGCCGGACCACAGCGCCACCGTTCTCAACACCGCCACCCGATCTCCATCGAGGAACCGGAGTGCTTCCGCTGGCGGCGAGGGCGGGCGAAGGTCTGATCTCGCGACTCCGGCGGCGGTCGCCGTAGCCGCCGTCTTCGCTCCCGGCGCGCGATACGAGATCCGGTACGGCGCCTCGATGCGGCACAGATCCACCAGCAGCTTCGGAAATAGAAACGCCTGGCCGAGCCGGGCCGCCGCGGCGCCGGACTGCCCGTCCACCGGAACCACGGGAAGCATCGCCGCCAGGAGCGCCGGCGCGGCAACGCCGTTGATCGACAGGATCTCCGATCCGGGAGGAACCGCGGTCTCGCCGGAGTGAGTGCGCAAGAACCAGAGGCGTCCCTCGCGAACGGCGATCTGGAATGGAAACACGCGGTGCGAAGGCTGCCACATCGAGTTCGGCAGCAGGAAGCTCGTGTGAAAGCAGCGGATGGAAGCGACGACAGGAGCCAGCCTGGCATAGATCTCGAAGGCCGTGGTGGGCTTGTCGAACGAGCGCTCCACGCGGTCGAACGCCGAGTCGAGCGCCGCCTTCGAGATGTGGTCGTACAGTCCCGGATGGCCCTGCTCGAGCGACTGGCGGACCATGCGAGTTTCTTCTCTCGCCTTGGCCGCGTCGACGATTCCCGAAGGCTGCGCGAGCAGAGCCGGCGTGGCGGCGGCGATCCAGATCCAACGGAGCATCGTCGATAGGATACCCTGCGATAGATGCGAATCCTCGCGGCGGCCTCGGCGGCCCTGCTTTCATCCAGCGCGTGGAGCGCCGAAATCGTGGATGTACGCAAGGTCTGGGACCGCGGCGAGACCAACGCCTTCACCGATCTGATGTGGCACCAGGACCGCTGGTATTGCGTCTTTCGCGAGGGCAAGGCGCACGTTTCCGCCGACGGCATTCTGCGCGTGGTGGAATCGCGCGACGGCGGCTCGTGGACATCGCGCGCCGAGATCCGGCTGGATGGAGCGGACCTGCGCGACGCCAAGATCACGCGGACTCCCACGGGCGAGTTCCTGCTGACCGGCGCCGCGCGCTTTCCCGATGGCGGCGCGGTGCGCTACCAGTCGATGTCGTGGCTCTCGCGCGACGCGGTATCGTGGAGCGCCGCCATGCGTGTGGGCGATCCCGAGTTCTGGCTGTGGCGCGTGACATGGAAAGGCCGCGACGGCTACTCGATCGGCTATTCCACGTGGCCAGATCGAAACCGGCGGACGATCCGCCTCTACCGGACGCGCGATGGCAAGCCGTTCGAGACGATCGTTCCCGATCTCGGCATTGCAAACTCGCCGGGAGAGAACACCATCCGCTTCCGCGCGGACGGCACGGCGGTCTGCCTGTTGCGCCGCGACCCTTATGCCGGAAAGCCGCCGATCCCCGCCGAACGGGCGACAGCCATGATCGGAACCGCGCCCGCTCCCTACGGGAAATGGACCTGGAAGGACACCGGAGTTCGCGTGGGCGGCCCGAACTTCATCGAGCTGCCGGATGGGCGCATGGTAGCCGCGGTCCGCCTGCACGACGGCAAGACCCGCACGTCGCTGTGCTGGATGGACGCCGGCGCCGGTTCCCTGCGCGAGTTCCTGGCGCTGCCATCGGCCGGCGACTCCAGCTACGCGGGCCTGGTCTTCCGCGATGGCCTGCTTTGGGTGAGCTACTACTCCACTCACGAAGGCAAAACCGCGATCTATCTCGCGCGGGTGCGGCTGCCCTGATGTACAAGTGGGCGGTGGTGTGGCTGCTGTTCGCGGCCGCGTTCCTCAACCTCGAGGACCGCACGGTGATCTTCTCCGTGCTGCCTCTGATCGACAACGATCTGAAGCTGACCAAACTGGAATCGGCGTGGCTGATGCCGGCGTTCCTGTGGGTCTACGCTGCGTTCTCGCCGTTCGCCGGATGGATGGGCGACCGTTGGAGCCGCCGCGATATCCTTTGCTGGTGCCTGCTGGGCTGGAGCGCGGTCACGCTGTTATGCGCCTTGGCGGCAAACGGCGCCCACTTGATCGCGTTGCGCGCGGTGCTGGGAGTGACGCAGGCTTGCTATATTCCGGTGGCCTACGCGATCCTCGCGGACACGCACGCACGCGAAACGCGAGGCCGCGCATCGGCGATCCTCCACGCGGGCGGCGCGCTCGGACCGATTATCGGAGGGACGCTGGCGGCGTGGTTGAGCCAGACCTACGGGTGGAGACCGACGCTGGCCGTGCTCGGCGCGGTGGGGATCGTGCTGGGCATCGCATGCCGGCTCTACATCCGCGAGATCCGCGTCGGCGGCAGCGAGAACTCCGCGGCGGGTTCGGCCGGCTGGCTCGACACGTCGCGCGCCGTGCTGCGCACTCCGACCTTCTACTGTCTTCTGGCGGCGAGCGGCTCGGCGGCGGTGGCGGTGTGGATGCTGATTACGTGGCTGCCGGTGTTCCTGTTCGACGAGTACAAGATGCAGTTGACGAAGTCCGCGCTGCTCGGCAATCTCACCATTTCGGGGCCGATCCTGCCCGGCTTCGTCATTGGAGGCTTGCTCTCCGACGCCATCGCGCGCACCGATCCCCGGCGAAGGCTGCTGATCGTGACCGTGTGTTTCGCCGCGGCGGCGCCGTTCCCCTTGCTGTTCTGGTTCGCGAGCGACTGGCCGCTGGTGCTGGCGGGCGCGGCTGCGTTCCTGTTCTTCCGCGCGATGGGCGAGTCCAACTGGCACCCGGTGTTGTATGAGATCTCGCCGCCGGCTCAGCGATCCACCGCGGTGGGAATCGCCAACAGCTTCAACACGCTGATGGGCGGAGCGGGCGCGTTGATCGCGGGCTTCTGGCGCGACCGGTTCGGATTGCAGATGCTGTTCGGCCTGGTGTCGATCCTGATTCTACTGGCGGCGGGCGCGCTATTTCTCGGCTATCGCGTGTATTTCGAACGCGACCGTCAACGATTGCGGAGGGCCTCGGCTTGATTCGGTTGGACGCGGACTTCTGCGTGGTAGGCGGAGGCATCGCCGGCGTGTGCGCGGCTCTGGCGGCCGCTCGCAACGGCGCGCGCGTGGTGCTGGTGCAGGACCGGTCCGTACTCGGCGGCAACGCGTCCTCCGAGGTCCGCATGCACATGGTGGGCGCATCGTGCTCCGGCAAGCGGCCCGGCGCGCGCGAAGCGGGGATCGTCGACGAGCTCCGCGTGGAGGACGCGGTTCGCAACCCGCATCGATCGCCACACCTGTTCGATCTGCTGCTCTACGACAAGGTGATGTCGGAGCCCGCGATCACGCTTCTGCTCGATACGGCGTGCACGGGTTGCCGCATAGCCGGCGGCCGCATCGAGAGCGTGCGCGCGACCCGCCACTCCACCGAGGACGAGTTCGAGATTCGCGCCGCGCAATTCGCCGATTGCTCGGGCGACGGGCGGCTGGGGGCGGAGGCGGGCGCGGCGTTTCGCATGGGGCGGGAATCGCGCGACGAGTTCGGCGAGCCGCTCGCGCCGGAGATCGCGGACGGCGACAAGCTCGGCTCCACCATCCTGTTCACCGCCCGCCGGCACGACCGCCCGATGCCGTTCACCGCGCCAAGCTGGGCGCGTCCGTTCACCGAGCGCGATCTGCGATATCGCAGCCACGCCGAACTCGACTACGGCTACTGGTGGGTGGAGTGGGGCGGCCACCTCGATACCATCAAGGACAACGACCGCATTCGCCACGAACTGCTTCGGGTCGCGCTGGGCGTGTGGGATCACGTGAAGAACCACTGTCCGCGGCGAGGCATGCAGGCGGCCACCTACGACAAGGCGTCCGAAGGCGACGAACTCGTCTTCGAGGATCCGGCCAATTGGGCCCTGGAGTGGGTCGGCATGATCCCCGGCAAGCGAGAATCGCGCCGGTTCACCGCGCGGCACATGCTGACGCAGCACGACGTCCAATCGGGATGCATCTTCGAGGATCAAGTGGCGTACGGCGGCTGGTGGATCGACATGCATCCGGTGATGGGGGTCGACGCGCCCGGCGAGTATCCGTGCGCGCAGGCGCCGGTTCCGCATCTCTATTCGATCCCGTTGCGAAGCCTGCGGGCGCGCGATCTCGACAATCTGTTCTTCGCGGGCCGCATCATCGGCGCGACTCACGTCGCGTTCGCTTCCACGCGCGTGATGGCCACCTGCGGCGTCGTGGGCCAGGCGGTGGGAACGGCCGCCGCCCTGGCGTCGCGCGGCCCACTGGACATCGTCGAGTTGCGGCGCAGGCTGTCGCGAGACGGCGCGTATCTGATCGGAGCCGCGAACGACGATCCCGCGGATCTGGCGCGGCAAGCGCGCATCGCCGCGAGTTCCGGCGATCCCGGGGCGGTCACCAACGGAGTGGATCGGGCGACCTCGCCGCGGCTGCATCCGTCCCTGCCGGACTCGTCCAACCAGTGGACCTCGGATACGCTCCCCGCGTGGATCGAACTGCGCTGGGAAGAGCCGCGCGAGATCTCGACGGCGATCCTCACCTTCGACACCGGTTTTCATCGCGAACTCACGCTCACCATGAGCGACGCCTACGCGGCGAAGATGATTCGCGGTCCGCAACCGGAGACCGTGCGCGACTACCGCCTGAGCGCCGGCGGCCGCGAGATCGCGGTGACTGGAAACTACTCGGGACGGCGCCTGCACCGGTTCGACCCGCCGGTGCGAGCCGCTTCGCTGCGTCTCGACGTAACGGCGGTCAACGGAGACACCGTCGCGCGCGTCTTTGGAGTGAGAGTCTATGGACCCCCTGAATAATCGAGTTCTCGAGAAGTTGCGCCGCGGCGAGACGGCGCTGGTGGCAAGCACGACGCCCGTCGGCTCGCCCAAGATCGCCGAGTTGATCGGCTTGTGCGGCTTCGACTGCCTGTGGATCGACATGGAGCACCAGGACTACAGTTGGGACGACGCGTGGGCGATGAGTCTCGCCTGCCGCTCGACCGGCATGGCTCCGATGATCCGCGTTCGGCGTGAAGGCCGCCACTCGTTGCCGCGCGCCTTCGAAGCGGGCGCGCTCGGAGCGATGGTTCCGCACTGCATGGGCGGCGCCGACGCCCGCGAGATCGTGCGCGACGGCAAGTTCGCGCCGGTGGGACTGCGCGGCATCGACGGCGTGGAGGCGGCGGCGCGCTACGGCATGATGCCCACCGCGCGCTACATGGACTGGGCCAACCGCGAGACGTTCCTCTGCGTGCAGATCGAGGACCACGAAGCGGTGGACGAGATCGACGAAATCGCCGCCACGCCTGGAGTCGACATTCTGTTCGTGGGCCCGGCCGATCTCAGCCAAAGTTACGGCTGCTTCGGACAGCCAGGCCATCCGTCGATGAAACGGGCGTTCGAAGCGGTGGCGGCGGCCGCGGCAAGGCACGGAAAGTGGTGGGGCTCGACGAGCGCGACGCCGGAGCGGGCTCGCGAATTGATGGACATGGGCGCTCGATTCCTCACCACGGTGTCGGCGATCGGGCTGCTTCGCAAGGGCTTCCAGGAAACCTATGCCGCGTGGGACGCGCTACGATGTTAGTCGTGAATTACCTTCGCTTGGCGGCCCTCTTGGCGGCGGCCGGTTCCATTTGGGCGGCGGACCCGGCGCCGGCGGCCGCTTCGGTGACGGGCCGCGTGGTGGTGCTCGGCGACGGCACGGCGGAGTTGCTCGGCTACTACACCCGCATTGATGGCATCAAGGGCTCGCTGTTCACCGACAAGCAAAGCGAGAAGTTCGCGATGTTCAGCTTCCGCACCGAGCCGACATCGGTCCGCATCACGCCGGAGGGCAAAAAGTTCAAATTGGTTCCGCTCACCGATACCGGAATACTGAACGTCTACTTCCACCCGATTCCGAACCGCGACTACGCCAAGCCGGCGACGTTCACCGAAGCGCAACTGGTCGCCACCTTCAAGTCCCGGACGGGCGAAGCGTCGCTAACGCCGGGCGGCGAGTTCGTGTACACGGGCTCGATCGAACTGGAGTCGGCGGCGGATTTCGTCGTGGAGGGAGTCAAGTACAATTTCCGCGACTTCGGTTCGAGCTTTGCGCTGCGGGCTGGCGGACCGAGCCCGGCGATGGAGGAGATCGCGCAGCAAGTGAGTTCGGGCAGTTTGAAGGTGCCGTTCACCGGATCGGCAACCAAGGCGGCCGCCGCGGAGCCGGCCCGCGATTAGATTAGAACAGGAGCCGTAGCGCGAACTGAATCTGCCTCGCCGGCCTCACCGCGTTGATGCGGCCATAGTTGACGCTGCGCAGATTCTTGTCCGACTGGGAGAACTGCGTGTGATTCCACGTGTTCAGGAAGTCGCTTCGGAACTCGAGCATCCGTCCTTCGCCGAATAGCGGCACGGGGAATCGCTTCGCCGTGGCGAGGTTCCAGTTGTTGATGCCCGGCTCGGTGACGACGCCGAAAGTCGAATTGCCCCACGTGCCGAACGCCGGATCGGCGAAGCAACCGGTATTGAACCAACGGAGCCGCGTTCGGATGCCGTCGCCCTGGTTGGCGTCGCAAGTCCGGTTCGGCATGATCACGCTCGACGCGCCGGAATAGCCGGTGCCAGTAAGATCCTGCGTCTGCGCGTAGTGCGGGCTTCCTGTCGAGGCGGTGTAGGTTCCGCTAAATACCCAGTCGTTGATCGCGGCGCCCAGCGCCTTGCCCGCCGTCAGCTTCGGCGACTGATAGCTCGCCGCCATGATGAACCACAGCTTCGGCGTGATGTTCGACGGTCCGGCCCAAATGTACGGATAGCGGAAGTTGATATTGCCGTGATCGGACGCATTGATGTTACTGGTGGCGATGTTCTTCGCCCAGGTCATGTTGCCTTGCAGCGTCAACCCGTGCCACCGGTTGTTCTTGATGCTCGCCGTTCCGGCGTGGTACTTGGCCCAGCCGAGCGGCGCCCAGGTGCCGATGATTCCCCACTGCGGATACGGACGGCGCTGCTGCAACGGCAGGCTCGCGATCGACCCTTGCGGCAGATCGGCCGCGTTGGAATCGATGAACTGGAACTGATGGATCGTGTGCGATCCGACATAGTCGGCCTCGGCGACCCAGGCGGTTCCGATGCGCCGCTGCACGCTCGCCGACCACTGATAGACGGCCGGAACCGGATAGTAGGGTTGCGCGTAACGGAAGCTGGCGGGCGGGTTCGCGTTGGCCAGAGGAGGCGATCCGAGCAGACCGCCCGGATATTCGTTGCCCACCAGCCGCGACGGCAGCACCCGCGACGTGTCGTTCACCACTTCGTACCGGAGACTGAACGGCGCGGCGCCCGACTGAATATCGTTGAACTGGTTCATGTTGATATTGCCGTCGTAGTAGATGCCCGCTCCGGCGCGGATCACCGTCGCCGGCGTCAATGCGTACGTCACGCCGGCGCGCGGAGCGAAGTTCTTGGCCCCGATCTTGTAGGCTTGCCGCGGAACGCCCGCGTTGAGCGGCGCGCATCCTCCGAAGCACTTGCTCCGGTCGAGGAAATCGTTCGGATTCTGAAGCGCGAACAGCGGTTGTCCCTTTTGGTAATCGAACGTGAGAGTGGTGTTACGCGGCACCGTCCACGGGCTCCAATATTCGTAGCGGATGCCCAGATTCACGGTCAACCGGTTGGACACGCGCCAGGAATCCTGGAAGTAGTAGCCGAGGTACGTCTGATGTCCCACGTAGGGGATCTGGCGGTTGATGAGCAGCGTGCTCGAGTAGGCGCCGAGCAGGTAGTCGGCGAATTCGAGTCCGCCCACTTGCGCGCCGGCGGCGGTCCGCGCCTGTTCGCACCGGGCGTTGCCGGGAGGGCAGGCCTGCGTGAAGAACTTGCTGAATGAGAACTGACCCTTGTCGCCCGACGGATTGTAATAGATGAAGCGCTTGTTGACCCCGTCGAAACCCATCTTGAAGTTGTGCCGTCCGCGCACCAGGCTGAAGTCGTCCTTCAATTGGATGTTATTCGAATAAGCGTTGAAAATGTAGTTGGTGCCGACGCCCAGATTGAATCCAGGCACCGACCATTGCACGGCGCCGGTGTAGCCGGAGGTGTTCGGCAGTCCGATCTCGGCGGCCGAGTCCGGCAGATCGAGAGGACGGGTGAAGGCCCAGTTCGGACGCACGTAGGACACCCCGAAGTCGTTGACCTTCGCCGAACCGAAAACCTGCGTCCAGTGAATTACCGCGTTGGTGGACGCCGACGGATTCCCGGTGCCTTCGAGCGGTTGCAGGCCGGCCTGGAAAGAGTCCTGTTTGTTGTAAGTGAAGCGCAGGAAAACGGTCGAGTTCGCGTTGCGCAGCCAGTCGGCCCGGCCGGTGACCTGATTCTGATCCAGCGTGGTGCGCACCGCGTTGGTGTACTGGTCGATTCCATTGACCACCGCGTTCGGCAACAACACGTACTTCTCGAGGTACTTGTTGGTCACCGAATCGCCACACCCGGATCTGGGAGCGCAGGCTCCGGATTGCCCGAGTGGAATTCGATTGCCGGGGAATGGCCGCCGAAGGCCGGTGGTGGTATCGGCGTCATAGGGATTGTAGATCACCGGCGTCGCCAGGAAAGTGCCGCCCGGACCGGGCGGGCGGTACCCGAAGAAGTCTCCCCGGCGGACTTCCGCGGAGGGCACGGTGGCGAACTGCTGCTGCCGCTGGAACACGCGGAAGCCCTCGTAATTGCCGAAAAACAGGAGCTTGTTCTTTTTGACCGGACCGCCCAGGGCCGCGCCGAACTGGTTCTGCGTGTACGGCTGCAGACGGCGGTTGGCCTCGTTGTTGAGGAAGCTATTGGCGTCGAGATGGTTATTGCGGAAGTACCAGGAGAGTTCGCCGTGGTACTCGTTGGAGCCGCCCTTGGTGATCACGTTCACGGCGGCCACTCCATTGCCGAACTCGGCGCTCATCCCGGCCGCCTCCACGCGAACCTCCTGTACGCTGGCGCGCGCCTGCAGTTGGGTCGCCTGGCCGTACACCGGAATCTGAATGTTGGACCCGTCCACGGAGATGTTGCTGCCGGAATCGCGATTGCCGGCGATGAATGCGCCCGACGCCTGGAACGTGTTCCCGGCTCCCACGAAGTTCAGAGAGCGCGAAGCGAACGACATGTTCTCACCCGCGTTCTGCGGCACCACGCCCGGCGTCAATTGCAGCAGGTCGAACATGTTGCCCCTGCCGAGCGGGATGTTTTGCACCAGTTCGGGAGTGATCGATCCGGTGATTTCCGCCGAAGCTGTGTTCACCAGTTCCGCGCCGGCCGCCGAGACCGTTACCTGCTCGGTGGTGGCGCCGAGTTCCAAGCGGATATCCACATGGGCGTGCTGCGCGGTCTCGACCACGCGATCGGTGATCGTGCTCGTCTTGAATCCCTTGGCCGCCGCGACGATCGTGTACTTGCCGGCGGGCAGCGACTGGAACGCGTAGACGCCCTCGCTGTTGGTGGAGGCCTCGCGAGTTCCGCCCGTGTTCTGGTTGGTGAGCCGCACCGCGGCGCCGGGGAACACGGCTCCCGCCGAGTCCGAAACAGTGCCCGTGATCGACGTGGTGGTCTCGACTTGCGCCGCCAGAACCGCCACGAAAGCCAATAGACAAACGATCCTCTGTGTCATTGAATCTCCCGTGGCCCAATATTACTACACCGAATCCGAGGCCGTGGATCGACAATTCCGATGACTCCCATAAAAACTTTCGACCCACGGAACCGGCCAACTGCGTCATGATGAACGGAGTCGATCTCAAAGCGCCATGCGATTCTCGGACTACGACACCGGCGGATTTTACGACGAGATGTTCTTCCCCGGGGGCGAACCCCGGCCGGAGGCGAGGCTGCTTGCCGAGACCATCGAGTCGCTGGACGACGGCGAGCTACTGCTCCATCAGGAGTCGGCGGAGAAGCTGTTCCTCCAGATGGGGATCACGTTCAACGTCTATGGCGACACGTCGGGCGCGGAGCGGATCTTCCCGTTCGACATGATCCCGCGGATTGTCTCCGCTTCCGATTGGGCCTGGGTCGAGCGCGGCCTGAAGCAGCGAATTCGCGCGTTGAACCTGTTTATCGACGACGTCTACCACGACCAGAAGATCCTCAATCAAGGAGTAGTGCCGCGCGAGGTGATCGAGTCCGCCCGGTGTCTGCGTCCGCAGTGCGTGGGCTTGAATCCGCCGCGCGGCATCTGGTGCCATATCACCGGCACCGACCTGGTGCGCGATCGCGACGGGCAGATCTACGTGCTCGAGGTCAACCTGCGCGTTCCCTCCGGCGTGTCCTACGTGCTCGAGAATCGCGCGGTGATGAAGAGCACGTTTCCGCGATTGTTCGAAGGAATGGCCATCCGGCCGGTGGACAACTACCCGAGCAAGCTTCTCGAGACGCTGGAATCGATCGCGCCGGGCGGAGTGCAATCGCCGCGCGTGGTGGTGCTGACGCCGGGC
>SYLY01000192.1 GCA_005808475.1 Acidobacteriota bacterium | reverse complement strand
TTCCCGCGAATGCCATCGAGCCAGCGCCTCCACCATCTCTATCCACGCCGTGCCCGCGCGAATCAGATAGCCGGTATCGAACGACATCTGGGGCGCGGCGATTTCCCGCTCCACGGGCGTCACTTCGGCTTGCACGTCGAGCGGGAGACTCCGCGTCAGATGCAACAATCCGCGTGGATCGCGCTCGAACGAGCGCTTGGCGGCGTTGTCGTAAAGCTTCACTATGTAGATAGTGCTTTTGACGCGGCGGAATTCTCACCCGGAAGCGAAAAAATTTCGAGCCGCCGCCCCCTACCGCGCCGCCAACTTCTTCTCCGGAGCCAGCACCCTCTCCGCGTCGAGCTTGGCGTCGAAGGCGATCTCGGTGAACCCGATGTGCATCTCGTCCCGGCTTTGATCACCCCAGCCCACCGCTGCCTTGGGGTCCGGGTTGAACTTGTTGTTGGGCGAGTTGTCGAACCAGGCCGCGCACTCGATCCGCGACCCGGCGGGCAGCGCCAGTGGATCCTTCAGGAAGTAGGTGGTCTGCCACAGAAAGTCGTATTTCGGAACGTCGATCAGCGGCTCCCGGCGTCCGTCCGGAAGGATCGCGGTGAGCCGCATCGCCTTGCCGCGAAGGTGCATGTGCGGCTGCACCGACACCACCTTCACCGGCGCGTCGAACCCCGACACCGCGTCCGACCGGTAAGCCGGATCGCCGGGAGCGATCGTGAAGTTCATGTTCTGCACGCTGATGGTGACCACGCGCTCGGCGGGCGGCTGCTTGGCGAAGTAGATGCCCAGCTCGGAGTGGTCCACCAACTCCTTGCCGTTCGTGTTGTAATGCGCCTCCACCACGATGTCGGAACCGGCGCGGATGAGTTTTCCCTGCCGGGGACCCCACGGAATCGGCGCGTAGCCGGGCTCGTAACCCACCAGCAGTTCGCGCCGTGCGAACGCGCCTTCGCCCGGCCTGCCGACGCGGCGTTCGGTGATTGTCGGGACGAAGAACTTCAGAGGTTCATGCCCGGCCACATAGCTCGAACCGGGCGGGCGCACGAACGCGTTCACGTGGTGCACCACTTCGCGTTTGTCGATCCGCCACTCGGCGGCGTGAATCCACGTATCTTGCGTCAACCCCGTGGGAAACGCGACGAACGTGTAGGGGACGTCGCCCGTGGCGGGCATCTTGAATCCGGGGATGCGCATCACCAGGTCCGGTTTGCCCAGCTTCCACCCGTCCGCGCGGCGTTCGGGAGCGGCGTAATCCGCGGCGGGACCTTCCGGCGCGCCGCCCTCGGCCCACGCCGCGATGCGTTGCCGCTCCGCCGCGCTCAACGACCGGTCGTTGTGAAACGCGCGGCTGGCCTTGGGATCGGCGTGCCAGGGCGGCATCGATCCGCGCAGTACCGCCTCGCGAATCGCCTTCGCCCACGGCCGCGTGCTCTGGTAGTCGGTGAACGCCATCGGCGCCACTTCGCCCTTTTGATGACATCCCTGGCACTTGGCTTTCAGTATCGGATACACGTCGCCTGAAAACGTGGGGACGCCCGCTCCGAAAGACGACGCGGCGGCAAGCAGAACGATAGCTGCGGACTTCATGGCTCTCCTCATTGTAGGGCTCGCACCAGCACCGCCGCGTCCTCGGTGAATTCGGGCGAAGCGATGTGCGTGCGTCCGCCCTCGTGCCCGAACGTCTCCGTCGAATCCACTTTCCCCGTTCGCGGATTCCACCACTCCACCTTGTACTTCCCGGCCGGCAGATTGACCAGCAGCGCGGCGCTCTGGCGATCGGTGCGGTACACGTAGCGAGGCCGGTGGTTCGCCAGCACCCGCCCGGTGTGCAGATAGATGGCGTACGCCTTGCCTTCCTCCGCCAGCGCGCGGACCGACGCCCCGTCAGGCACGCCTCCGCTCACCACGTTCGCCGGCTTCATCCGCGCGAACTCGATCCCATCCAGGAATCGCCGCAACACGCCAAGTTGCTTGCGAAGATCCGCGCCGCCACCGCCGGGCGCGTTTCCGGGCACGGCGAACGATCCGTCCTCGTAGCCCGCCGCGAACGAGTAGTCGAGGTTGTTGTAGTGCGCCCCGCCGGCCAGGACGAAGTCCCACGCCTGCATCCGGTAGATCGCGTCGAGTGTGCCGTCGAAGCCCGTCTCGTCCAGGCCGATGACGCGGTTCAGGCCGAAGTTCTGCGCCACCGCGGCGGGCGGCCGCGCGTAGTGAAAATTGAAAATCGATACGTTCGGATCGGGGTTGTCCACCGTCGCGGTGTTGTTGGCGATATTGCGCGCGATGAGGTGCTTTTCCGGGAACCCGGCCTCCGCCTCCCCGATGATTCGCGCGATGTGGCGCTGCCAGTCGTCCGCCGCCTCCACGCCTTTGATGTACGGCTCGTTGCAGATCTCGAGGAGCACGTTGCGCGAGCCGCGCAGTTCCGCCGCCATCTTTCGCACGAAAGCCTCCTGGATCGCGACCAGCTTGGCGTTCTTCATCGTGAGCGCGTCCGTGCGGGCCAACTCTCCCAGCGCGTTGACGTTGTTGTCCGGGTGGAACGGACTCAGCTTCCACATGCGGTCCTGATAATAGACGCAAAACAGCGTCAGTTCCACCACGATCCCACGTTTGTCCGCCTCGGCGATGAAGCTCTTCAGGCGCGCGAAGTAGGTGGGGTTCCACTTGCCGAGGTCGAACTTGGCGCCTACCTTCAGGAACGGCGAAACGTACGCGGCATCCGTGGGCGCGAGCGTGTTGCGGGCGATGCCGAAGTCGCCGGGCGCCTCCCGGTAGACGCCGGAGAACACCCGCGTCAGGTTCAATCCGTCGCGCGCGAGCGTGTCGAGGTACTTGGTCTGGTTGAAGGCGCCGTTCAGAACCGCGCCGTAGTGTTCGGCGGACGTCACCAACACGGTGGGCTTGCCGCGGAATTCGTAGTAGTGGGGATTGCCGGGGTAGAGACGAAGGGACTGCGCCGAGAGGATGGAGGCGGCCAGGCAAAGCGCCGCGGTGCGTGTCATGATGATTAGTCTGCCATGCGTGACATCCCGGGCTGGGACGAGTACTACCTCGAGATCTGCCGCGTTGTTGCGTCCAGAAGCAAGGATCCTCACACGCAGGTGGGCTGCGTCGTCGTGGGGCCCGCGCACGAGATCCGCACCACGGGCTACAATTCTTTCCCTCGCGGCATTCGCGACACCGTGCCGGAGAGGCTGGAGCGCCCCACCAAGTACCTTTGGATCGAGCACGCCGAACGCAATGCCATCTGCAACGCGGCTCGATGTGGAACGGCGCTCGAGCACTGCACCATCTACGTGGAGATCATGCCTTGCATGGACTGCGGCCGCGCCATCGTGCAGGCCGGAATCCGCGAAGTGGTGGTGTCGTCCAAGCGGATGGAGCAGTATTCGAGCGACTACTACGACCAGCACTTCCGCATGGTCGAAGCGCTGTTTCAAGAGGCGGGGATCGTGGTCCGGCGCGTGTAGCCGCCGTCAGTTCAAAACCGGTGGCGGAATGAAGTCGTAGTCGAGCACGCACTTCTCGATCAGCGCCTTGCGCAGTTCGCGTTCCACGTCCGCGAGTTCCGGCTTGCCCGCCAGATTCTCGAACTCGTTCGGATCCTTCTCCAGGTCGAACAGCTCGTAGATGGGCCGCGGATTCTGGAAATACGCGCGGTCGATCTTCGCGTCCAGCCGTCCCTCGGCGTGCGCCTTCATCATCTGCTGCCAGCCGTCGTCCCGCGCGCTGTCCACCGGTTGATACTCCATGAACGGCGTCACGTTGTAGATCAGCTTGAAGCGGTCGCTCCGCACGCACCGCGACAGGTCCCATACACTCGACTTCGTCTCCGGCGTCATCGTCCCGCTGCCGTGTTGCAGGCGCGCGCCGAAGATGTGCTTGCGGGGCTCGTACGACGAGTCGCCGGCGAGCAGTTTCAGGAAGCTCCGCCCGGACATCCCCGGCGCCTTGGCGATCCCTGCCGCATCCAGAAAAGTCGGCGCGATGTCCTCGCCCGAAACCAACGACCGCGTGGATCCGCCCGGCTTCACCTTCCCGGGCCAGCGGACCATCAGCGGCACGTTCAGCCCGGGATCGTAGAGCGAACCTTTGCCGTGCGGCAGAGCCATGCCGTTGTCGCCCATGAACGCGACCATCGTGTTAGACGCCAGACCGCGCTTGTCCAGGATGTCGAGAATCGATTTCACCTCGCCATCCACGCGCGAGATCTCGTCGAGGTACAGCGCGAAATCCTTGCGCATACCCGGCAGATCCGGGAAGAACTTCGGCAGCGTCACCTTGGCCGGGTCGCGCGGCGGATCGATCGAATTGCGATCCCACGGATGATGAGGATCGTTGAAATTGATCCAGAAGAAGAAAGGCTTGCCTTTGGGCAACTTGTCCAGAAACTGGTTGACCACATCGACGGTCGTGCCGGGGCCGCTCTGATCCACGAAGTCCAGCCGCTTGGCGAACGTCCTCAGACCCTTCTCCTCGATCACCGTTCCCACGTAACCGCCGCGCGCTCCGCCTCCCGGACCATCGAGATGATAATTGCGTCTCGCCACGCCGGTGAAGTATCCGTTCTTGCGGAGAAGGTCCGGCAGCGTAACGGCCTCCGGCGGCAGCGGCGAACTGAACCGGCCCATCCGCGCGCTCACCGGTGACCGGCCCGTCATCAGCGCGGTGCGCGACGGTACGCATTGCGGAGCGGCCTGGAACGCGCGGTGGAACAACAGCCCTTCGGAAGCCAGCTTGTCGAGCGTGGGCGTCCGCATGTCCGGGTGGCCATAGCAGCCCACGTACGGATAGCTGTGATCGTCCGACAGCAGCAGCAGCATGTTTGGGCGTGTCCCGGCGGCGGCCAATGGGGCGGCGCAGAGCGATACGGCGAAGTCGCGGCGGGTCATCGGGACGATGATACCTCGCGGCGCGGCGGTCTGAAGGCTTGATAGTCTAGCGATGTATGAATCGAAGAGCCTTCTGTGCTTCTCCGCTCGCCGCTCTGGCGCCCGCGCAATCCGCTCCCAAGAAGATCGCCGCGATCATCACCGAGTACCGGCCGAACTCGCACGCGGACGTCATCGTGGGCAAGTATCTGGAAGGCTACAACCAGGACGACCGGCCGCCGTATCCTCGCTCGAAGATCGTCTCGATGTTCACCGAACAGGTTCCCAAGGAGGACATGAGCCGCGAGCGCGCTCGCAAGTACGGCGTTCCCATCTATCGCACCGTGCAGGAGGCGTTGACGCTCGGCGGAGACAGACTCGCCGTGGATGGCGTGCTGCTGATCGGCGAGCACGGCGCATATCCATCCAACGACAAAGAGCAGACGCTCTATCCGCGATTCGAGATGTTCCTCAAGATCGTGGACGTGTTCCGCCAGTCGGGCCGCTCGGTTCCCGTCTTCAACGACAAACATCTTTCGTGGAGCTGGCGCCAGGCGAAACGCATGGTGGAGATCTCGCGCGAGTTGAAGTTCCCGATGCTCGCCGGATCGTCGGCGCCCGTGGCGTTTCGCGTTCCTGCGTTGGACGCTCCCAGCGGCGAGCGCCAGACGCACGCCGTGGCGATCTCGTACAGCGGCCTCGATATCTACGGATTCCACCTGCTGGAATCGCTGCAGTGCATGACCGAGCGCCGCCGCGGCGGCGAGACCGGCGTACGCTGGGTGCAGTGCCTGGAACGGCAGGCATGCTGGGATTTCGTCGAAAACAACGCCTGGGTCAAGAAGCTGTTCGACGAGGCGTTGTCGCGCAGCAACACTCGCAAGAACGGCAATCCCAAGGACCTGGTGAAGACGCCCACTGCGTTCGTCGTCGACTACGTGGACGGCTTGAAAGCCGCCGCGTTTCTGATGTCCGGCCTGGTGGAGGACTTCACCGTCGCGCTCGATGTCGAAGGACGCGCGCAGCCCGTCTCCACGCTGATGCACCTGCAGCCGGGCCGCCCGCACCATCACTTCGGATGCCTGGTGAAGAACATCGAGATCCTGTTCGAAACCGGCCGCGCGCCCTATCCCGTCGAGCGCACCATGCTCACCAGCGGCATGCTCGACTTCGCTCTCGAGTCGCGATTCCAGGGCTACAAGAAGCTCGACACGCCCGAACTGGCCCAGGTCCGCTACCGCGCGCCGGAAGGCTCGCACTTCTGCGACAAGGGTTGGAACTCCGCCGGCAAGCGTCTGGATATGTAATGCCCTCGCGCCGCGATCTGCTTCTTTCCGCCTTCGCCAAACCACCGGCGCCCGCCGTGCTGTTCCGCGCCCGCGGCTCCGGCGGCATGTTCGGCGGCGGCGACCGCGCGGCGTTCCTGCGGCTGGACGGCGCCGGCTTCCGCGTGCTCGACTTCGGACGCCCCAACCAGACAGGCTGGGGCGTCTATGCGATCTTCCGCGACCGGAGGCGAGTGATCCTCCTCAGCGTCGAGATGACCCCCGAATGGAAGACGCAGCCATTCCACGTCTTCTATCCGCGCAGCCGCACGCACTTGTGGATCCACGATTTGGCCAAGGGTTCGCTCCGCGAGATCGCGACGCGCGACAAAGTGGCGCCGTTCTATCAACCGGCCGCGTTGCTGCCGGGAGAGGAGCGGATTCTCGTCACCGCGTCGATCGACGGCAAGGAGGTCCTCTACATCATGGACCTCGATGGCAGCCACGCGCGCGCCCTCACGAAACCTGGCGAATATGTTTACGGCATCGACGTGAGTCCGGACGGCAAGCGCGTCGCGTTCCACGCCGACTACCGAATCGTGACCATGGCCATTGATGGCGGTTCGCGCACCGAGGTCGCCGGCGAGCGCGGACTGCTGCACTTCGGACCGCGCTGGTCGCCCGGCGGCGATTGGCTGGTCTACCAGGTCTGCGACTCCAAGCGCGATGCCGGCCACGACTGGTCGGACGTATGGATCGCCCGGCCCGATGGCGGCGAGAAGCGCGCGTTGACGCGTGGCTACGACGCCTGGTTCGCGGCATCGTACGGCAAGCCGGACAATCCAGGGAGCGGATCGAACATGCCGGCGTGGTCGCCGGACGGGCGCGAGATCGCGTTCAACCGCCGCGCGCCGGAGTCGCTGCCGCCGTGGAAGTATCACGTAGGGCGTCCCGATACGAATCACTTCAACCGCGATTTCGAGCCGGACCAAGCGCGCGGTGGAGCGCAGGTGGCGGCGGTGGATCCGCGCACCGGCGAGATCCGCGCGGTCACGCCGGCGGTGGACGGAGTGTGGGACCTGCGCGCCGTGTGGTCGCCCGGCGGCGATCGTCTGCTGTTCTGCCGCGCCGCGGTGGGCGGGAATCCCGCGCTGTGGGTGGTGGATCGCGATGGATCGGGCGCGCGGCGCCTCTCGGACGGAGTGGAGGGGCGCGGGGCGGACCATCCCCGTTGGATCGAAGCATGACGCGCCGGGCCTTGCTCGCCGCGATGACGCAAGCCGCGCCCAGCCCGTATCCCGATATCCGCACGATCGCGCCGGATTTGGCGGCGCCGCCGATGGTGGAGGGCGAGCCTCGCGCGGGAGCCCGCGTCAAAGTGGGCGGCTCGATCTATCACGCGCTGTACCTGCCCGAGGATTGGCGGCCCGGCCGGCGCTATCCGGTGATCGTGGAGTACGCGGGCAACGGCAACTACAAGAACGCCCATGGCGACGTGTCGGAGGGAGTGCCGGAAGGGTCGAACCTCGGCTACGGAATCTCCGGCGGACGCGGCTTCATCTGGCTGTGCCTACCGTACGTGGACGCGGCGAACGGACGCAACGCGATCACCTGGTGGGGCGATCCATCCACCACGGCCCGCTACTGCGTGACCGCCGTCGGCGATGTCTGCAAGCGATTCGGCGGTGACCGCAAGCGCATGCTCATCTGCGGATTTTCACGCGGCGCCATCGCGTGCAACTACATCGGCCTGCGCGACGACCGCATCGCGAAACTGTGGCGCGCGTTCGTCTGCTACAGCCACTACGACGGTCCGCGAAAGTGGCCTTACGCGGACTCCGACCCGGCGAGCGCGCTCGAACGGTTGCGGCGTTTGCGAGGCCGGCCGCAGTTCATCTGTCACGAGAACTCGGTGGAGTCGACGCGCGAGTATCTGGCGCGAACGGCCGTTCGCGGCGGCTTCACGTTCCACACGCTGCCGTTTCGCAACCACAACGATGCGTGGACGTTGCGCCCGGTTCCGCTGCGCCACACGTTGCGCGCCTGGGTGCGGCGCGTGATGGCCTGAGCGTCAAGCTCCGTACACGCGGATCTCGTACATGCGAGCGCATGCCGCGCCGTTGGTCTCGTTTATCTCGACCCGTAGCCGGTCCGCCGTCACGGCTTCGAAAGAGTGCGCGCGCCACCGGAAGTAGTTGTCCGCGTCGCCCGCTACTCTGCTCCAGCCGGACCCTCGCGGGACCAGGATGTCGTAGCTCTTCACGCAGTCGGGATAGCGAAACAGCGCCTTCCGCGAATGGCGGTTGATGTCGGTGTCGAAGGTCAACTCCACCGACTGCAACACCACCGGACTCGGCCAGCGCAGCTCCACCCACGCGGGAATGGTCCGCGAGACGAAAATGTTCGGCCAGCGATCCGGCCGGTTGCCGCCGCGCACGAGATTCTCCGCGCCATACGGCCGCTGCCCGGGTTCGATTCGCATTGTGAAGTTCACGCCTCGCGTGATGGGATGCCAGCGCGATAGTCCGGGGAGTTCGGCGGCGGTGCAGCCCACCGGCGACAGGGCCGGCGCGTCGAACGTCTCTTCGAAGCCCAGCCAGGAAAGGCCGGGGACGCGCGGCAGATGGATCCAGTAGAGGCGGCCCGGCTCCACGGCGCGATGGAACGCGAACCGCACGTATCCGCGCGAACGCGGCGGCACGCGGGCGGTAGCGGCGGTGATGTCCGTAGTGGAACGGAAGTCGTAAACAAAATCCGCTCGACGGAGGCCGGCGCGCACGTCCACCTCGTCGTCTCGATTCGAGACGAGCAGCAGATCGATGAAATCGACGCGCGCGCCAGACACCGGGAACAACTGCGCGGCGGGCGTGTCGAGCGGATGGGCGCGCGCCCCTTCGGGGAACTCGAGAGGAGCGTCGCCGCTCGAGGTGACCACGGCCCCGCGAGCCAGATCCGCCGGATCCTCGTTCGAATAGCCGGGGACGTAGCAATCCTGCCGGAGCAGCGTCTGGCGCAATTCCGGCGCGTGCGTCCGCGCGAGTTCGCGCGGCAGGCAGCCGTGCTTGCGGCAGAGCGCGGCGGCAACACCCACGCCCTGTCCCACGATCGCGCCGGTGCGGAGGACACGAGTGGACGAGAAAGCGGCGTAGGTGGTGCTGATCGGCCGCCCCGCCATCATCAGGTTCGCGACGTTGCGCGAATAGCACGCGCGCAACGGGATGCCATACGGGATCACGCCCGCCTCTTCCCACGACGGCTTGGTGTTCGGCGCGCCGCGGGCGAGGATGCCTCCGGGCTTGTGGATGTCCACGTACCAGCAGCCGAACCCGATCGCGTCCGGATGCACGCGCGGATTGTTGACGTCGTGTTGGGTGAGGATGTAGTCGCCCACGATCCGGCTGGCCTCGCGCTTGTACGGCCAGAAGCTGACGAAGTCGAGCCCGTGGTTGCGAGCCTTGTCTCGATTCGCGCAACGGTTCTTGATGTGGTCCCACACGCCGAGCAATTGGCGGAGCGCCTCGTGCTTGATCTCTTCGTTGTCGCGGATCTGATGCATGGGGAGGCCTACCTCGATCCACCAGTAGCCGCGCTCGAAGTCGGCGTGGCTCCGCCCGGCCAGATCGGCCTCGGCGGGAAACGTGGCGATCCACGGTGGCGCCTTGAACGGCACGGGGACGCCGGCGTCGCGGGCGCGAAAGAACAGCGTGTTTCCCATTTGCGGCCGCGCGGAAGCCTCCACCGGAGCGGCAGGCTCGCCGAACTCGGAGCGCGCCTCCATCCCCCAACGGAACTCCGCGCCGGACCGGTGGCCGATCACGCCATCGCCCGTGGCGTCGACAAACAAGGGCGCCGTGAAGAGGAACTTCCGCTCCGTTCCCATCTGCACCCCGTGGACCGCCAGGATCGTGGCCGGATCCTTCATCTCCACTTCGCGGACGGTCGTGTTGAGGAACAGCGTGAGGTTTGGCTCACGAACCACCCACTCGTAAAGGACCAGATCCCAGACAGCGTTCATCAGACCCTCGACATAGGGCTCGTGATTGCGGACGCGCTCCTCGGTGTGGATCTCGTCGAGGATGCCCGTCTCCTTGCACCAAACGGAGTGGTTGGTGCTGACCTCGGGGTAGAGGCGAACTTCGCTCGACGAATTTCCGCCGAGCATCGAACGCTCGTGCACCAGCGCCGTCTTGGCGCCGTTCCGGGCCGCGGAGATGGCGGCGCAGGTACCGGAGATGCCGCCGCCGATGACGACCACGTCGAATGAGCGGCGAAGGACCTCTTCCTTGCCGTCGAGAATGTAGCCTCCCAGGGCGCCGGGCTTGCGGGTCCCGCCGGTGGAGGTCTGGGTGGCCGCGGCGGCCCCCGCGAATCCAGGAAGGCCGGTCCATCCCAGCAGCGTCTGGAAAATCTTGCGTCGATCGAAGGATAGATTCATAGCGTCACCGCGCGCCGAGCATTTCCAACACTTCGCGAGCCTCTTTTCGCACCGCCTCGTCGCCCGCCGCGATGGCGCGATCCAGATGCCGGCGCGCTTCGGCCGGAGCGCCTTGCGCCGCCAGCGCCGAACCCAGGCCGAGGCTCGCTCGCGCCGATCCGGAGTCGAGCCGCAGCACCTCGCGATACTGCGCCGCCGCTCCGCTCCAATCGCCCTCCGCCGAAAGCAGCGTGCCGAGGGCCTCCCGCGCCTCCACCATTCCCGGCCGCAACCGGATCGCCGTTTCCAGCTCGATGCGCGCTCCGGCGATCCGCTCGGCCCTCAGCAGCGCCGCGCCGTATCCGTAGTGGACCTCCGGCGAACCGGGGGCAAGCCGCGCCGCCTCGCGGAACTGCCTCTCGGCGGATGCCAGATCGCCGCGTAGCGCCATCGCTTGCGCCAGATTCGCCCGCGCTTCGGCGAAGTCGGGCCGATGGCGGATCGCCTCCCGCAACGCCGCTTCCGCGTCCGCCGCGCGGCCCGCTTCCAGCAGCACGCCGCCGAGCGAATCGTGCGCTTCGGGGAAATCGGCGTCGTTGGCGATCGCGGCGCGGATCGCGGAGGCCGCATCGTTCAGCCGGTGGGTCTCGCGATACGCCTGGCCCAACGCGAGCAACACGCCCGGATCGTCCAGAGCTTCCGCCTTGGCGCGTTCGAGAACGGCGGCCGCTTCCGTGGCGTTGCCGGACGCACGCAGCAGCTCTCCCAGGTTCCGCAGCGCGGGGACGAATCGCGGCTCACGCACCAGCAACGCGCGGTAGATCTCGATCGCGCGGGCGCGTTGGCCGTCCACCGCCAGAGCCTGCGCCAGAGCGAACTCGGGTTGCGGATGGCGCGGCCGGCTCCGCGCGATCAGCGCCTCGAGCCTGGGGATCCCCGCCTTCAGGTTGGAGCGCTGCACCACCTGCGCCACCGCCGATTCCAGTTCCGCCTCGCCGCTAACCGCCGCCGGATAGTAGGGAACCACCTCTCCGACGTACGACTTGCCCGGCGTCTCATGACGTTCGGCGAGCGGCCCCAGTGGATTCGCCGGCGGCTTGCGCTGAATCAGATGATCCGTCATCACCGCGTGGACCACATCCTCGCTCCGCCGCTTCGGCATGTGGCACGACACACAGCCGGCGCGTTCCGGATGCGGCCCCGCCGCATGGCATTGCCGGCAAGCCTTGGAGTACGATGCCTCGGCATCGGCGCCGCGCGGAACGCGGTGCGGATCGTGACAAGTAGTGCACTGCATCTTCCCGCTCGCCGTGAAGCACTTCGATTGGCGCAGCCGGTAGACCGAGTTCACGATCTCGAACTTGCCGCCGCGGCCCGCCGCCGGCGCGTGGTCGAAGTGCAGCACGAAATCCGCCAGAGGCTCGCCCGGGCGGTACGAGTAGGCGCCGCGCCCGAAACGGATCAGCGAATTGGGCAGTGGGAAGCTGGTGGTCTCCAGATGACACTGCATGCAGATTTCCATGCCGCGCTCCAATGGCAGCTTGGCGGGGTTCACCACCGGCGCGCGTCCGCCCGAATCGGCGTGGGCGCGGGCGGGTCCGTGGCAGCGCTGGCAGTCGATCCCTTCGGGCAGCGTCGCCGGAAAGACGGGCTCGGATGCGGGACGGCCGGCGCCGGGAGCGGCGGCGGGATAGCCGTTGTGGCAGAACATGCAGTCGGTGGAGATCTTGCGTCGGAAGTCCTGGTGGTCCGGCCGGTCGTAACCGGGGCTCATGGCGAAGTATCCGCCCTTTTCCGGATACCAGGCGGCGGGCAACTCCACCAGCCGGCCCTGAGGAGTGCGGTGGACGTAGCTCCGCGCGTGTAGGCCGGAGCCCATCACGTAGTGGATCTCCAGTTCCAGAGGTTCGATGCCGGGCGCGGTGCGCCGGATGAAGTAGCCGGTGTCGCGCCGGATCAATTCGTAGGAACGGTTCGAGGGAGGATGGTCCAGCCGGGCGTTCCACTTTTCGGCGGTCAGCGATCCCGGTTTGACGCGGGCGAACGCCTTGGCCATGCCGGTTTGCGCGTAGGTCCGCGCGATATCGGCATGGCAGGCCGCGCAGGTGCGGGGATCGGCGAACTCGGCCGCGACCGGGCGCGGAGCCGCCTCCCGCCGGGAGCATCCGGCGAGCAGCAGGATCAGGGCGGCCGCGGTTCGGCGCATGGAGAGAGTGTCCCACAGAGGGGACCTCGTCCATGCGCCTTTGCTATATCGTAGCGGCGCCGCGCGGTTTGGAGAGGATGTAGTCCATAGGATGGACGTCGGTCCATTTGCCGGACTGAACGGCGTCGAACCAGAGGTCGAGCGCAAAGATGTTCCAGGCGAGCCGGATGGGGCGGCCCCAACCGCCGCTCGCGACGAGGGCGTCGGCGTCCTCGATGATCTTGGCGGTGCGTTTCGGGTCCAGCCAGTCGGTCTCGCGCATCATGCGGAGGTTCCGCAGGCGCTCGCGGGCGAAGGGCTTGGCGAGCAGGCGGCGGTAATGATCGCTGAACTCGGCCTGCACGCGGCGGTTGAGGACGGATTCGGGGAGCAGTCCCTTCATCGCGCGGCGGTGAATGGACTTCCACATGCCGTCGCGCCAGAGCTGATCGAGCGGGAGGCGGAGGCAGAACTCCACCAGACGGCGATCGTGGAAGGGGTGGACGAGATCCACGCCGTAGCCAGTGCCTTCCCACCCGATCACGTTTCGGGGCTGGGCCTCACGAGCGCCAATCAAGGTGTTGAACTGCCGCATCTGCTGGATCGAACCGAACGGCTCGGCATGATCGGGGGCGAGGCGGTCCGCGAGATGGCAGCGCCGGGCTAGCGCCTCGGATGCCGCGCCTAGGTTAGGCGCGCGACGGAGTCCCTGCGGAAGGAGTCGAACCAGGTTGGGCCGAATCGCCAGCCGCCACAACGGTTCCAGCCGGGCTGGCGGCATACCATAGCCACGCCGCGCGGTTTGGATCTCGCGAATCGCTTTCCCCCACTGGAACTTTGCTCCCCACTCTTCCATGTGAGCCGCCCCGCGCTCCAATGCTTGGTTCCCGCCCATGCCAGTCAGCATGACGCCGATGCCGAGTTCCCGCGCGGCCCGCACCATCTCCAACTCGGCGATTCCGCCGTTGGGGTAACTGGGGAAGTCGAGGAAGTATGCGGCCGCCTGGACGGTGTAGTCGAGATCGTCGCCCGGGGGGAAGATTCGGGAGTCGAGCCCTGCAAGCCTGCCGATTTCCGCGATGTACGAACTCTCGTCCCACGGCGCTCCCGCCTTACCCTGCGAGAACGTGGAGACGGGTCCGGCGCCTCGCTCCCCGGCAGTCCGATGGGCGAGAACGGAGACGGCTGAGGAGTCTAGCCCGCCGCTCAGGTGACAGCCCATACGGCCGGACGGGAGCCGGCGCTGGATGCTCTCGGTCAGAAGCCTTCTGTATTCCGACTCGTACTCCGCGTCGGACTTCAGGCGGAGCACATCCGGCGTAGGCTTCCACCACCGTTGCACTCGAAGGCCTCCGTTGGCGTCGAAGGCCAAGCGGTGGCCGCCCGGCAACACGCGTATGTCGCGAAACAGCGTTTCATCCACGCCGGGTCCAGATCCGGCCAGATACCGAGCAACTACCCCCTCGTCAATGTCTCTGGAGATCGAGGGAAACCGCAGCAGGTCACGAACCCGCCGCGCAAAGTGCAACTCCTCGCCCTGGAGCGAATAGCAAAACGGGAGATTCCCGAGGGCGTCTCTTGCGCATGTGAGCTCCCTTAGCCGGGAATCCCAGATCGCAACCGACCAATCGCCTTCCAGGCGAGTCGGGAATCCCGCTTCCGACTGCCGGTAGTCGGCTATGGCCTCTGCCGGTTTCACCGAGCCAAAGGATGCGGCGAAGACGCTGTCCTCGCCGCTCCATAGCCTCATGCTTCCGCGATCAAGTGCCGTGGGACCGCGTCCCACTTGGACGGTCCAAACCCCAGGCACTAGTTCCACCGCGCCGGGCCGCACGTCCTCCCGGCGCTAGCAAGCCGGCGGAGTGAACTGCCCGGCTCCCGGGCAGCCATCTGCGATACCCGACCCGGTACCTGCCGTCAACTCGCCGATGCTCCCCAAGACTTTCAATACGGGCTTCTCGTAGACGAGATCCCGAACCTTCTCCTCAACGCTATGTACAACAGTTTTCATTTTATCCCCACTCGATTGGCGTGGACCCAGGCGGCACCGTCCCCGCGCCCGTGCCCACTGAGAGGAAGTGTACCAGAAAATAGTACTAGCCGAAGAATGGTTTTATGGGGTAGTACTTTGTACCACGGTACTACCCGGCTCCGTCAATCCCGCTCGATCCCCAGGGTATGCACCAAAGGCTCCTCCAACTCCTCGAACTCCAGCCTCCCCAACTGCCACGCCTCCCCCCGAGCCTTTCTCGCATAGGCCCATCCCGCCGTCATCAATCCGCACAGTGTCGTCAACCACGGCGGCTCGGTCAGGCATGAGGCGATCAGCGTGCTCGAAATCGAGATGTAGATCGCCACCCCCACTCCGTAAAGCAGCAGCGTCTCGATCAGTGGCCGCTGCCCCGGCAGATACGACGATGTGAACGGAATCCGCTCCAGCTTGAACAACAGAATCTCCAGTAGAATCAACGCCGCCAGCAACGCGGGGATCACCGCGGAGATTCCCTCCCACCACCCCAGAAGCCAGACCTCCACCACCGCCGTCAGCGCGATCACCGGCACGATTCCCGCCCAGATCAGGTATCGCTCCACCGCCTCCAGCAGCCGTAGCCGGTTGCCGCCCTCGTGCACCCGGAACACCCAGTTCGCCCGCAATTCCACCGGCAGCCGGAACAGGTATCGATAGCCGGCTAGCAGGAACAGCGTGAGCGAGAGCGGAATCGACACCGCCAGCTTGCGCAACGCTGGCGTCCGTACCTCAAACCCGCGGAATCCGCCCTCCGTCATCAGCGAGACAAAGCCGTTGAACACCAGCGCCACCGCGATCCCCGCGAACGCGGTCAGCACCAGCCGGTGCTGCTGACTTCGCCACAGCGTCTTCACGATGAATCCCAAGACGGCCTGCCCGGCCAGGTTCGGCGCGAACCGGTCCGCCAGCCATCCTCGGACCCGCCGCCACGCCGCCAACTCGGACTCCGGCTCGAACGGCATCTCCACCACGCGGATCCGGTGCCGCCGGTAGCTCCACAGGTACGCCAACGCCGCCGATGCCGCCGCGCCAACCAGACCGAGAATCGCACGCCGCGCCAACTCCGCCACATACGGCTCCCGATTCCCCAACATCCACTGATCCAGCCCCAAGTACCATACCGGCGGCAACGCCAGCGCCGATTCCGGCCGTTGGTTCATCATGCCGTGGAGGCCCGCGATCGCGAACGTGAGCGGAAACGCACACAGCAGGCCGATCAGCAGCGTTGCCTGTACGAACAAGGACACGCGCGGGAACAACCCCACCGGCAGGATGTTCAGCAAGATCCCTTGTACCGCCACCAAGACGAAGAACAGCAGCAGCGACGCGAACGATGACGCGACGAACAGCGTCACGAACGAGGGTCCACCCAGCACCTGATGCCGTCCCGATGCGACGGCGGGCAGCATCGCCGCTGGCAGCAGATTCACCGCCACGATGAATATGCCCGCGAAACCCAGCAGCGCCAGGAACTTGGCGATGAAGATGTCGCGCGCGCGAAGAGGGAGAC
Organism: Acidobacteriota bacterium; assembly: GCA_005808475.1. Classification (GTDB taxonomy): domain Bacteria; phylum Acidobacteriota; class Terriglobia; order Bryobacterales; family Bryobacteraceae; genus SYLY01. Next base: position 35,349 of record SYLY01000192.1, on the reverse strand, counting down.
CGGCCAGCGCCAGATAGTCGCGGAGAGCGGGGAACAGCGAGCCCCACTGCAGGCATGTGAGCAGCGCGGTGAGGAACATCCCCAGCACGATGAAGAAGAGATGATCGGCGAGCATCGCCATCCGGTACGGCTCGGGCGAGTCCAGTTCGAGCAGCGCCCGGTACTTGCCGAAGTACGCCTGCATCACCACGATCGAGGACGACGCCACGATCGCGATCAGGCCTCCCGCCACGGTCCTCCACTGGCCGGGTGACGCGACCAGATCGCTATCGAAGAAGCGGCGGAAGAAGTGGCGGCGCAGTTCGAACGGCGATCCGTGCGTCTCCTCGAGCCATTCGCGCAACCGGCGAAGGGCCTCCACGGCGGTCATGAGCGGATCGCGTCGAGGATGCCCCGGACGCGCGCTTCCGGGTCTTCCTGCTGGGTAAGTTGCGCGAACACGCCCTCGAGCGACGCCTGGCTCATCAGATCGCGGAGCCGCTCCACGCGATCGTGCGCGGCCACACGCCCTTTCCTGAGGATCAGCACCGACGAGCAGATCCTCTCCACCACTTCGAGCACGTGCGAGCTATAGAAGATCATCCGCCCCTCGGCGGCCAGCCCGCGAAGCAGCGTTCGCAGCACCAACGCCGTATTGACGTCCAGGCCGGAAAAGGGCTCGTCCAGGATCAGAAGTTCGGGGTTGTGGAGGAGCGCCCCGGATAGCAGAATTTTCTGGCGCATGCCCTTCGAATAGGAGGAGAGCGGAGAGTGGCGGTCCTCCCAGAGCCCGAACAGCCGCAGCAACTCGTCCATTCGGGGTTCCAGCACGCGTCGCGGCAGCCCTCGCAGCCGGCCGACCAGTTGGAGGTATTCCCGCCCGCCGAGGTGCGGATAGAGGTGCGCCTCCTCCGGCACATAGCCTAGCCGCCTTTGGAACGCCGTGAAATCCCGGTGCACATCCTCGCCTTGGAACAGGATCTTGCCTTCGGTGGGTTCGATCAGTCCAGTGAGGATCTTCACCGTGGTGCTCTTGCCCGCGCCGTTCGGGCCGAGGTAGCCGAGCACCTCGCCTGGCGCAATGGTGAAGCTCACGCCGTCCACCGCCGGGATGCGGTTGTACCGCTTGACGAGCCCGCGCACTTCGAGCATGGTCTAGCTCTGGACGCGCCTCTGGCAGCGAATGTTCCCCGGAATGGGAACTTTTCCGCCATCATCGGCGTCTGGAACCGGGTGCGGATAGGCGCGCTCGACGTGTGTTTCTGGGGCGGACTCGCAACCGCTGCGGCGGGGCTCGTTTGGGCGGTTTGGATGCCCGCCGGCGTCGACACAGACTACTTCCCCATCATTCGGCAGCAGGCCTATGGACGAGGGCCGCGCGTCCTGATCGACGAGGCGCACTGGAATGAGCACCGAGTGCGAGAAACCTATCGCCCGTTCGCCCGGCTGATCGAACGCGACGGGTACCGGGTCGCGCGCAACCACCAGCCGATCGTGCCAGGGCTGCTCGCCGGTTTCGACGTGCTGGTAGTGGCCGGGGCTCGACCGGCGCCCTGGGGTGGCGCGGCGCTCGACCCCCGCGAAATCGAGGCGGTGCGCGACTGGGTCGCCTCGGGCGGATCGCTGCTGCTCGTCACCGGTTCCGGCGCGGCGATGGAGCCGCTGTTGGAGGCGTTCGGCGCCAAGCTGATCGGACCCGCGGCGGAAGCGGCCTCCCCTGTTGAACTCGCGCGCGGCCGCGGCATCGCGGAGCATCCCGCGGCGTCCGGGCGGGAGGAGGTGAACGAGGAAGTCGGCACGGTGATCACCAGGGGAGGCTCGTCGATATCGATACCCCCAGGTGGGGTATCGCTGCTCACTTCTCCCTGCTCCCCGGCGGGAAGCGCGCTGGCCGGTTTATGCGCCCACGGAAACGGCCGTGTAGCGATTTTCGGCGACCCGGCGATCCTGACCGCGACGCTGGTGCGGGAATCCGGGACGGTCAGAAGGGTGGGAATCAACTCCACCGCGGGCAACCGTCAGTTCGCTCTCAACGTCATGCACTGGCTGACGCGCCTCCTGTAAAGATCTGTATTTACAAAAAAATAGGCCACCCGTCGCCGGATGGCCTATTTCGGAGGAGGAGACTGTGCAGAGAGAGAATCGAGCCGAACAGACCTCGAAGCGACCCAGGCTTCGGGCCGAAAGTACCAAAACGGTACTCTCACCAGTAGAATAGCCGATTGCCGTAACCGTTTCAACACAAAACACTTAGATCAATTGGGGGTGCTGCCTGGGAATCTCGCTGGTACCAATAGTATACTGATCCTAGAAAAATGCTTACCCGACGCCATGTCCTGGCCTCCGCGGCGGCCCCTTTGTTCGCGCAGGCTTCGCGCCCGAACCTCGTGTTCATCCTCATCGACGACCTGCGATGGGACGGGCTCGGTTGTACCGGCCACCCCTTCGTGAGGACCCCCCACATCGACCGGATTGCGCGCGAAGGCGCCCGCTTCACGAACTCCTTCGTCACCACTCCGCTCTGCTCCCCTTCGCGCGGAAGCTACCTTACCGGACAGTACGTCCACACACACGGGGTTCGCGGCAACTCCGACAACGCGGCGCTCAGCCACAAGCTGGTGACGTTCCCCCGCGTTCTGCACGATTCCGGCTACGAAACCGCCTACGTCGGTAAATGGCACATGGGAATGGACGATTCGCCCCGGCCCGGGTTCGACCGCTGGGTCAGCTTCCGCGGCCAGGGCGTGTTCAACGATCCCCCTCTCAACATCGACGGTCAACGCGTGGACGCCAAAGGCTATATGACCGATCTGCTCGGGGGCCACGCCGCCGATTTCGTCCGCAAGGACCGTTCGAAGCCGTTCTGCCTGTATCTGGCTCACAAGGCAATTCACGGCCCGTTCACCCCCGCCGCGCGCCACAAGGATCTGTTCACAGGGCAGGAGATCCGCCGCGCGGCCAACACCAAGGACCCGCTGACGGACAAGCCCGCCATGACCCGTCCGGTGGACGGCAAACCCGCCGTTGCACCCGGCGGTGGATCGCCGGACGAGCTGATCCGCAATCAGATGCGCTGCATGTCGGCGGTGGACGATTCGGTGGGCGCGATCATGAAGGCGCTCGAGGACAAGGGCCAGCTCGACAACACGCTGATTCTGTTCACCTCGGACAACGGCTACTTCTGGGGGGAGCATGGCTTGGGCGACAAGCGGTGGGCGTTCGACGAGTCGATCCGGATTCCGATGCTGGCGCGGTACCCGAAGCTGGTGAAGGCGGGCACGGTGATCGACGGGGACGCGCTGAATATCGATGTCGCGCCGACGATGCTGGATGCGGCGGGGGTGAAGGCGCCGGCGGGCGTGCAAGGGCGGAGCCTGTTGCCGCTGCTGGGCGGGAGGAAGACGCGCTGGCGGTCGAGCTTCCTGTCCGAATATTTCGCCGAGCCCAATTTCCCCCGCACGCCCTCCTGGCAGGCGGTGCGCACGGCGGAGTGGAAGTACGTCCACTACACGGAGCTGCAGGGGATGGACGAGTTGTACGACCTGAAGCGGGATCCGGGCGAGATGAAGAACCTGGCAGGCGACCCGGCCGCTCGGGGCGCGTTGGCGCGGATGCAGAAGGAGTTGGCGGTGAGGTTGCGGGAGACAGCGTGATCGTCGTCATCAGCTCTAGAGACGCGCGTTGATGCGCCGCTGGTCTTTGCGGCAGTGAGCGGGCAGGACCACTGGTACTAGGAAGCTTTTGCGCTCCCCTCCTCCCCCCCGCAAATTCCGTTGATTCTGCGCGACTTTTCCGCTATAGTACCTAGAGTATTCGGCACTCCTAGTAGAGGGGATTTTCGGGATACGGAAACTGGAGCCATGATCGACATCCTGCTGGTCGATGATCATGACGTCGTCAGGGCCGGGCTACGCGCGGTCCTGGAGGCGACCGGCGATTTCACGATCGTCGACGATGTCGCCAACGTCAACGACGCGCTCGGCGTTTGCCGAAAGAGCGCGCCCCAAGTCGTCCTGATGGATCTCTCCATACCGGGACGCGACGGCATCGACGGCACCCGGGAAATCCTAAAACTGAGCCCCAATTCTCGTATCGTCATCCTCACCGCGTTCAGCGACGACCAGTCCGTGGTCAGCGCCATCCGAGCGGGCGCCCGTGGATTCGTGCTGAAGCGCGCGACGAGCGACCGCCTGTTCGAAGCGGTCAAGACCGTCGCCGCGGGTGGCGTCTATTTGAGCCCCGAGGTCTCCCACTGTCTGTTCGACAGTCTGCAACCGGGCAAGGAACCTACGCAGGGTGGGATGCTCCAGGTGCTGACGCATCGCGAGTTGCAGGTGTTGCGCCTGATCGCCGAGGGCAATACCAGCAAGGAAATCGCCGCCATGATGACGCTCAGCCCGGAAACCGTCCGCAGTTATCGCAAGAGTGTCATGAAGAAGCTGCGCGTCCACAATGTCGCCGCGCTGACGCAAATCGCGATCAACGAGGGCGTCGTTCGTCAGCTCACTGCTGGGGACGCCGCTCCGAGAGTGGGCTAGCGATGCGGCCGTCCGGCCGCAGTGGGAGTTCACGCCCGCGCCAAGTCACCGTGCTTCCGAACAGGCCGGCGGCCCATACCGCCGATCCGAACAGGTCGCGGAACGGAATCAGCCAGAAATAGCGGGCCGTTAGCGGACATCGCATCACGCCGATTCCGGCCACGATCGCCATCGCCATCCGCGCGGCGAGCACCCCCAGCGCCAGATTCGTCATCCCCGCCGCCGCCGCAACCGACGCCCAGACAGTGGCGTGTGTGATGAAAAGCCCCGCGTAGGCGCCGCGCGTTACTCGTATCGTGCGATGCCAGCGCAACTGGTGCGACCACACCTCGGCCCACGTTTCGCCCTGCAGGGACGTTTCGACGATGGTGCGCGACAGATGCACGCGGCGTCCGAGTCCGGTGATGCGGCGGGCGAGCTGGTAGTCGTCGGCGATGTACTCGCGCAGGGCCTCGAAGCCGCCGGCCGCAGCCAGGTCGGCGCGGCGGAAGACCATTGTCGAACCGAGTCCGAACTCCCGCACGCCCGCGAAAGGGGCCACCAGCACGCTGGGCGCGAAATCGGTGGCGATCCCCACCGCTTCGAGAATCGCCGGCGCGTGGTTCGCGCGGGCGCGGTAGAGGCACGTCACCACGCCGATGGCGGGATCCTCGAGCGGGGCGGTCACCGCGCGGAGATACGCGGGTTCGACGCGGATGTCGGAGTCGTTCATCAGCAGCGTGTCGTGACGCGCGGCATTCGCCAGGTCGATGAGGCGGCCCACCTTGCCGTTCGGCGCTTCGGTCCGAGCTTCCACCACGCGGATGGCGCGGTCCGGGAAGTCGCGCGCGAGTTGACGGATCGGCGCCATGGCGGGATCGTCCGGCGAGGCGGCGCAGAACAGCACCTCGAATTCCGGATAATCGATGCGGGCGTGCGAACGGATCGCCTCGTCGAATTCGGGATCGCGGCCGTGGATCGGCTTCAGGATCGATACGGGCGGCGTACGCGTTCCAGCCGGATCGCGGCGTGACAGGAATCGCAGGCAGGCGAGGATCGCGAAGAGCTGGTAGCCGGCCGCGGCCACGCAACCGATGACGATGACGAGACTCATTCGTTCGCCAGCAGCGCGACTCCCGCCGCCACCAGAACGCATCCCGCCCAACGGCGCCGCTCCACGCGCTCACCCAGCAGCAGCCGGCCGAGCAGCGTTTCGAACACCAGACTGGCGGCGGTGACCGGCACCGCGAAGCTCAAGTCGGCGATCGCCAGCAGCTTCAGTAGCGCAAAGAACGAGATGCCGTTGCAGACGAACGCCACGATCACGCCGGCGCGCAGGAAAATGCGGCCCATCCACGACAGGCCGGCGACCTCGCCGTGGCGCTTCATTTCCCACGACTGCAAAAGGTCGCTGACCGTGGTGGACCCGACGATCGCCAGAACCAGCAGCCACTTCATCGCCGCGGATCGCCCGTGGTGCCCGGCGCGGTGGACCCGGCGAGCGCGGCCCCAGCCACGATCAGCAGCGTCCCCAGCCAGCGCTCGGGCTCGATCCGTTCCCCCTGCACGATCGCTCCGAGCGCGGCGTTCAGCACGTAGCCGAGCGAGGTGACCGGCAGCACGTAGCTGAGATCGGCCCAACTCAGCAGCGCCATGCGCGACATCGTCCACACGATCAGCAGCACGATGCCGGCCGCCACCCAGGGGTTGATCAGCGACGCGAGCAGCCCTGCCGCCGAATGCTTCATCCCGATGGAGAGGAAAAGATTGCCGAATGTATTCGACGCGACCACGATCGCGACGAAGAGCGCCGTCTTCCGCCCCGTCGACACCTATCCGCCTGAAGCCGCCCTGGCCGCCGTTTGCTTCCGCTCGTCGGCGACGAACCGCTTGCGCTTGGACCGCAGCGCCATGTACTCGCGCGCTTCCTTATAAAGGCGCTTCCGCTCGCTGGAGTCGAAGATCGCTTTGCGCACCACGCGCCACGCGGCCTTCGGACGGAAGTAGTATTCGCCGTAGAACCTCTCCACCCATTCGACCAACTCCGCGCGGTCGAGGCCGGGATAGTGGATGTTGGGAAGCTGATGGCCTTGATCGTCCGTCATCGAATCGATGGTGATCAGGTCGTTCTTCTTCACGTAATCCATGAATTCGGTACCCGGATAGGGATGGGCGATCGACACCTGGATGGTCTCGGTGTCCAGGCTCTTGGCGAAGTCCACGGTGCGGCGGATGGACTCGCGCGACTCGCCGGGCAGGCCGACGATGTAGTCGGCGTGGATGGTCAGGCCGAGCGAGTGCGCGTTCTTGGTGAAGCGCTGCGCCATGTCGATGGTGGCGCCCTTCTTGATGTTCTTGAGAATCTGCTGATCGCCCGACTCGTAGCCGACGATCATGAGCCGGCAGCCGGCTTCGCGCATCGCCTTCAAGGTGTCGTGGTCGGTGGTGACGCGAGACGTGCAACTCCAAGTGAAGTTCAAAGGCTTCAACTTCTTGCACAGCTCGATCGTACGTTCCTTGCGATAGTTGAACGTGTCGTCGTCGAAGAAGATTTCCTTCAGCCCGGGGAAGTTGTCGAGCGTCCAGCGAACCTCGTTCACCACGTCGTCCACCGAACGGAGCCGCCACCGATGCCCGGAGTGGGTCTGCGGCCAAAGGCAGAACGTACACATCGCCGGGCAGCCGCGCGAGGTGTAGAAGCTGACGAACGGATTCAACAGGAACGGGACATTGTAGCGCCGGAAATCGAGATCGCGCTTGTAGACCTTGCTGACCCAGGGGAGGGTGTCGAGATTCTCGATGAATCCGCCCTCGGGATTGTGTTGGATGCCGCCGTCCTTGCGGAAGCTGACGCCGGGAATCTCCTCGAGCGGCTTGCCGTTGGCGAAGTCGACGATCTGGTGGTCGAACTCGCGCCGCACGATGAAGTCGATGGCGCTCGAAGCCAGCAAGCTTTTATCCGGCTCCACGGTGACCGGGGGTCCGACGAAGGCGACCTTCAGCTTCGGGTTGGTGTCCTTCATCATCTCCGCCATTTTCACGTCGACGTGAAAGCCCGGCGTGGAGGTGAACAGGACGAGCAGTTCGAAATCGGCCGCTTTCGCGACGGTCTGCTCGATGGAGACCTTGTGGGGCGGAGCGTCCAGGACCTTGCTATCGGGAAGCATTCCCGCCGGATAGCACAGCCACACGGGATACCAATACGATTCGATCTCCCGGGTCGCCGGCCACCGGGAACTGGCGCCGCCATCGAAGCCCTCGAAAGAGGGTGGATTCAAAAAAAGGGTGCGCATGTCTCCGCTTCTTCAATTGTACCGCCCGGGTGGCGGGGCCTGACCAAGTAGTAAGCTATGGCTCGTTGGTCGCGATGGTGGGCGGCTCGGCGGGCGGCTCGGCTTCCTGCAAGTTGCTGAACCGTATGATCAATTCGGCCGGACCGACGACCCGGGTTTCGATGTGCGTTTCGATCTTGGCCGGCACCGAAACCTTGTCCCGCATCTCGTAGTCGCGCAGGAACGTGATCTTGCGGAGCCAGAGCGACGGGCTCTTCACGAACTCGCCCTGTTCGCGGACGGCGCTTCCGTTTTTGGCTTCCACCCAGAGCCAGCCGCGGAACAAGCCGACTCGCTTCTCCTTGGGGATCAGCTCGAACAGGTGGAGCTTCCAGCCGTTGTCGATCTCGCCGCGATACTTGAACTTGTAGTTTTCGTGGTTGATCCCGATGCCGCGTTTGCGGGCGTCGTCCATCTCCTGCTGAATGTAGCGGACGATCACTTCCTTCTTGACGCCGTTGTCGCCCTGGGAGGCGAGAACACGGTATGTGATGCGTCCGAGCTTGGAGATGTACCGGAGCGCCTGGAGCTTGCTGGCGCGGTTGAGGCTCGGTACTTTGGCTTCGAATTCCGCCTCCATCGCGTGACCTTTGAGGTACTCCTGCTGGCTGCGAGTCGCCTCGAAGTAGCGTTCCAGGATCTGCGCGGCGGCGGCATCGACCGCAGCCTCATCGTCGTCGGCGCGCAGGGCGTTCGGTGACAGCAACGACAATATGAGTATGGCTAGGATCGGCAACGAGACCTCAGGTCGCGGCGGAGACGCCACGCCTATTACAATAAGTTTACCAAACATGGGGACGCTGGCAGGAACCCGCCGGTTGCAGCCGGGTTTGGTCCCTCCGGCCTCTTATCGCCAGAAAAGCGTCCTTCCGGTAGCGATTGCGCTCCTCGCCACCACGCGCCTCCCGGGTCAGGAGGAGCCGAGGATCAAGGTGGATGTGAATCTGGTGCGCGTATCCTGCGTCATCAGGAATACGGACGGCGCCTACCGGCCGGATGTGCCGGCCGGCGATTTCACACTCCTCGAGGATGGCGTGCCGCAGCGGATTCAGTACGTTTCCCGCGCGGACAATCTGCCGCTGACCGTGGGTTTGGTGCTCGACACGTCGCACAGCCAGATCAAGGCTCTCGCCCGGCATCGGGACGCGGCGGGCCAATTCCTCCGGTCGGTGCTCGGCGAAGGCGACCGCGCGTTCGTCGCGCAGTTTCAGGGCCGGACGTGGCTTCGCCAGCCCGCCACCGGCGAGGTAGACCGGCTGACCCGCGCCATCGCCTCGGTGGATTCCAAGGCGCCGTTGGATCTCCCCGAGGTCAGCGACCCTCGCCGCCGCACGGTGGGGACGGCCTACTACGACGCCATCTTCTATTCCAGCCGGAAGCTGTTCCGCAACGAGAATGGCCGCCGCGCGCTGATCGTGTTCACCGACTCGATCGACAATCGCAGCCGCGTGAGCGCCGGCGACGCGATCGAAGCGGCGCAATCGGCGGATGCACCGGTCTATCACATCCGCATCGCGCCGCTCGACAAGGTCCAGACGGCGATGGCTCCCCACGTGGCGCTGATCTTCCGGGCGAAGGGATCGAGGGCCGCTAAGCGGATCTCGGAGGAGACCGGCGGCCGCGTGTTCGACCCTGGGAAAACGGCGCCGGCCGAAATCTTCGGCCAGATCGAAAAGGAGCTTCGTTCCACCTACGAGATCGGCTACGTCTCGTCGAATCCGGCGCGGGACGGGAAGTACCGCAAGCTCGAGGTGCGGCTCGCGGACCAGTCGTTGAAACCCCGGCATCGCAAAGGATACCGGGCGCGTACGGACTGATACACTGGCCTTCAATGCCAAACATCCCTCTCGGCCGGCGGCACGAACGCCGGCTTCTGGTGACCTCCGATGTCGCCATCGACTTCATGGGAATCGAGGAAGCGCGCGTCCTGGCGACGCCCTGGCTGATCTGGCATCTCGAATTCACCTGCCGCGACCTGATCAAGCCGTTGCTCGACGAAGGCTACGACTCGGTGGGTACCGACGTCAGCGTCAAGCACTTGGCCGCGACGCCTCTCGGGATGAGCGCCGTATTCCGCGCCGAGGTGATCCACGTGGACGGCAATCGCGTCAAGTTCAAGGTGGAAGCGTTCGATGAAAAGGAGAAGATCTCCGAAGGAACCCACGAACGCTACGTGGTCAACGTGGCCAGGTTCGCGACCCGGGTCCAGGCGAAGGCCGCCGCCGGATAGACCCGGGTCGCGCGCCGCTACTTTACTTCGCTCCGGAAGAACTGGAACACGGCAGGTCCTTCCTCCACCTTATAGTCGGCGGGGACCTGGAACAGGGACTTCGCGGGTTCGGCGCGGGTGATTCCGGTGAGCCGGTAGTTGGTGTCGCCGAACTCGGGATCGTGGCTGATGCTGCGTACGATCGTCTTCAACTCCGTGGACTCCCAGCTCTCGGTAGTCGAGACGATCGGCCGGTCGTTGCCCATCTCGCCGGCCGGAACGGTGCGCGTCCTGCGAGTTCCGGTGGCTTGCAAACCCTCCATCGTCTGCGTTCCGAGTTGCTCCGTCTTGCCTTCGCCGCGCTGCATGATCACGTCGGCGGGAATCGCCGAGGCCGCGAACGTCCCTGCCGCCGCGCCGGGACCGGAGTGGATCACCTCCACGCGGCGTTCCGTGCGCATCGTGACGACGCGACCTGCTGCCGGGGCGCCAGCCGCGCCGGACGAAGGCAGCTTGATCTTGCGGGCGGTCTTGTCCTTTTCATTGAGGATGTAGACCTCCTTCGCCACGGGATCGGTGATGGTGACCATCTTCGAGCCGTCCCCCGACGCCCATGGTCCGAGACCGGGGAGCGTCTGTTCTTCGCGGGTCCGGCCTTGACCGTCGCGGGCGAACTTGGCGGTGGTTCGCCGCGTGATTCGTGTCCCGTCGGCCAGCGTGCGTACGTAGTCGGTAATACCTTCCGCCGAGTAGGGAGCGCCGGCGACGGCTTTGCCCGCGCCGGTTGCCGCCGCGGCAAAATGGACCTTCGCGGACGAGTCGAGGCCGGCCATCGCGCCCGGTCCGGGGACCGCATGCTCGAACGTCTCGACGCGGACCTCCCTTCGTCTCTCGGTCCGCTCCTTCACTTCCTGCGCAAGCGACAACGCCGCGGCGCACAATCCGAAAATCGTCATTCGACGCATCATTATTCAATAGCTCCTTATTGATTCCCCAACCGCACCAGCCTCACTGCCTTGGCCGTACCATCCCTGCCGACCACTACATCCACTTCGACGCTCGTAATCTGGGTCTCCCATTGGATGGGCAGACCCAGGCGCGCGACCTCCCGTCTGGGAAGACGCATTCGAACGACGGGCGCGAACCGCCCCTGCTCCAGAACCGGCCCCGGCCCGATCGCGTAGAACTCACCGTACGACTCGGGCGCGGGGCGGTCGACGGCCGTTTGGGGCGGGTCCTTTCTAAGGGCTCCGTTCCACGCCGCCACCGCGACCACCGCCGCCGCCGCCGCCCCACCGATCCACCAGGACGGCGCCCGGCGCGGCCGGCGCGATAGGAGCGCGTTTGCCACCGCCGCGTCGACTCGCGCCGACGGCTCTCCCGCCGACTCGTCCAACTGGCGCAACGCCGCCCCGAGCGCGCAGTCCGGGCAAGAGGCCTCGTGCGCGGCCCGTTCCTCTGGCGGAAGTTCCCGTACCTTCTCGCAACTCATGCCAAACACCCTTTCCCTTTCGCGGTCATCCGTTCGATGAGCATCTGCCTGGCCCGGTGCAACCGCGACCGCACCGTACCGACGGGGCATTCCATTACCTTCGCCGCGTCTTCGTAGCTGAGCTCCCGCAGGTCGCACAGTACCACCGCCTCCCGGTACGACTCCGGCAACGCGGCGATCGCCCGTTGCAGCGCGTAGCGCGACTCCTCTCGCGTGAGATCCGTCAACGCGTCGCCCTCGAACGGGCGTTCTGGGACCTCATTCAGGGGGATGGTCTGCTTCCGCTGACGGAGGATACGCAGTACCTTGAAGCGGGCTATCCCTATCAAAAAGGCGATTGGGGCGCCGCGGTCCTCCTGGAATTCGGCCAAGCGGTCCAGGAACGTGATGAAGGTGTCCTGGACCGCTTCGTCGGCGATCTCGCGGGATCCGCTCATGTGCAATGCGAACCGGAACACGGCGACGCGGTGCCGCTGGTAGAGAGCGGTCCAGGCCTCCTCGGAGCCCTTGCGAACACGCTGTACTAGCAACGCGTCACTGATTTCGGCGGTCTGCATTCTCTGATTCTCTTGCCATGTCGCCCGGCGAAAGTTCCCGAAAGCTCCGGCGGCCGGCGCCAAGGGGCTTTACACCGGACGTGGAATCAACTACTTATGGTGAGTGTGAAACGGCGGAGAACCAACCGTACCGGAACCTGGCATTCCGCCAGTGGGACCAAAATGAACCTGTCCGGCCTTCGCATTCTAAGCCTTTCAGCGTACCCTTTGATTAGCGGAATAGCATGAATCCCGGAATTTCAGGACACCAACCTCGATGGCTGAGGAGCAGCCCGGCGGTGGGGGGTATGTTCCACCTGCTGGTCTTGTCGCTGTCCCTCGCCTACATCGCCTGGAACGGCTACAGCCTCTACAAGCTCCTGTTCGACCCTCTGCCGTCGCCGCGGTCGACGCAGGTGAAGGAGGGGCTGGACAGCCTTTATGGGACGCTGCTCGAGGAGATCGACCGGCAGCGGAGCGACACCCAATCTTCGCCCACTGCCGCCTCCAAGCGCGTGGAGACGCTGTTGAAGATCTACGAGACCAGTATGCCCGATCTTCACCTGAGCGCCGAAGGCATGGGGAACGTCCGCACCGCGCTGACGACGGCATCCCAATACCTCTCGCTGGCATCGCTTGCCGGCTGGGAGCTTCGCCGCATGACGCGGGAAGACAACGTTCGCGGGCTCGAGGCGGAGGCCCGGGATAATCTCATCATGGCCGTGTCGGAAATCCGGGGGGCGATCTTCACGGTCGATGCGCCTAGTTGGGAGATGGTGCAGTGGGAGCGGGATGGCCGTGTCAACCATATCGCCCTCAACCTGTTGTTCGGAGCGCTGTGCTGCGGCCTGATGATCTACCTCTTCATGGACCGGCAGTACAAGGAGGCGGAGGCCATCGAAGTCCTTCAGGCGAACTCGGCTCAATTTCAGCCGCCCTGGGCCGTGGGCGCGCCTCCCAAGGCAAAGCCCGGAGACATGGTGATCAATCTCGACGAGACCATGGTCATGCGGACTCCCGGGAGCGCCGTCGAGACGACCGACAAAGAGCCCGCCGAGGCCACCGCGAAGGATGCTCCGGCCGCCGAGAAACCCGGCCCCAAGCTGGTTCAGGTGGACGCCGCCAAGCTCCTGGCCGGCGCCGCCGCCCGCAGCTTCCAACACGATCTCACCGTCATCAACGGCTATTCCGACCTGCTGCTCGATTCGCTGACGTCCGAGGATCCGGTGAGGATGGATGTGCTGGCGATCCGCCGCGCCGGTGAACGCGCCAACGTGCTGGCCGGCCAGCTCCAGAGCTTCGCCGATCCCAAGCCCGACCGCTGGGAACAGATCGAAATCAACAAGTGGCTGGAAGGCGTCCGGCCCCGTCTGGAAGCGCTGCTCTCGGCCGATATCCGCATGGATGTCGACATGGATCCCGCCGCGGGAATCGTGCGCGGCGATCCGGACCGCATGGAGCAGGCGGTCAAGAGCCTGGTCCTGAACGCCAGCGACGCGATGCCGGGCGGCGGGCGCATCTCCGTCCGCACCAGCGTCCACGAGAACAACAAGAACGAATTCTGGACGGCGCTCACCGTCACCGACAGCGGCCGGGGCATCGATAATCCGACCTTGCGCAGCTTGTTCGAACCGGGCCAGCAGGGCCTGCCGGGCCGCAACGCCGGGATCGGCCTGCCCAGCGTGGCATCCATCCTCGAACACCACAACGGACATGTCGAGGTGGAGAGCCAGCCGGGCAAGGGATCGTCGTTCCATCTGCTGCTGCCGCGCGCGGCGTCCGCCAAGGCCAGGGCGTTCGTGCGGCGGTGACGCACGCCCGCTACTTGGGAATCACCGGAAGCAGGATGTGCGAAGCGGTGGCGCGGGAGTGATGCACGGTCTGGCGCGCCACCTTCACCGCGGTCCCTTTTCCGAATTCCTCGCCCGTGTTCGGATTGCGGTCGAACTGCGGAAAGTGGCTCGACGCGATGTCGACACGGATGCGGTGGCCGGGCTGGAACTCGACGCTCGTGCCCACCAGATCGATTGTCAGTTCGTAGGTCTTGCCCGGCTCGAGCAGCTTCGGTTTGTCCGTGCCCTCGCGATACCGCGCGCGCAGAATTCCTTCGGCCATGTTGAACGACCGGCCGTCGGGATAGACGTCGATGAGCTTGGCGACGAAGTCGGTGTCGAGCGCGTCGGACGCCGCGTGTAGCACCACCTTGACGGGGCCGGTCGCCTGGAGCGGCTCGGTGAGGTAGTCCGAGGTGTAGACCAGGATGTCGTTCCGGTTCTCGATGGGACGCTGATCCTTCGGCCCGGCCGGAGTCGGCGTGCCACAACAGTTGTTGCCGCCCAGGCTCGGGACCGGATTGTCCGGATCGTACCGGTAGCCATCGGCCTTCTCGTCGCCGGGCGAGTCCCAGGACAGGCGCCCGTCGCCCTGCGATCCGTTCGCGCGTCCGCCCGAGCGCAGGAACAGCTTGCGGTACTGCGTCCGCGCCAAGGGGTACTCGTTCTCGTGCCGCCATTCGTTGCGGCCCATCAGGTAGATCTTCACTGGCGGCTCGGAGTCCAGTCCGTTGCGCAGACCCTTGAGCCAGAAATCGTACCAGCGCAGTTCGAGCGAGTGTTGGCTAACGTGGGCGTGCTCGCCGAAGTCGATGTCGCCGAATTTGCGCGATGAGCCGTGCCCCCAAGGTCCGATCACCAGGTTGCTCCCTTTGCGCGCCTGCGGGGTGGCGCCTTTCGCGCTGACGCCGGCGTAGCCGCGAATCGTCCCCTGGCTGAAGATATCGAAGAAGCCGCCGAAGGTGTGTACGGGGATTCCGATCTGGTCGAACATCTCTTCCGCGTTCAGCTTCTTCCAGTACGCGTCGTAGTCGGGGTGGTCGATCCAGTCGCGATAGAACTGGGCGTTGCGGCCGGCCAGCTTCTGCATCGTATAGAGCGGCATGCTCCACAGCATTCGGTCGAACGAGATGGACTCGGGTCCGCCTGGCATGGTGTGCATGCCCGTGTTCTGCATGATGCGGGACTCCTGGCGCACCGGACCCCAGCCGAAGTTGAACGACAATCGCCAGCCGCCGTTGAGCGTGATCCAATCGTGATAAAGGCTGGTGGCGGCGACCGCCGGGAAGATCGTGACCAGATGCGGCGGCTTCGACATCGCGGCCCGCCACTGCACGTGGCCGAGATACGATCCACCCTGCATGCCGACCTTGCCGTTCGACCACGGCTGTTTTGCCGCCCATTCGATCGTGTCATAGCCGTCTCCGATGTCGTTGCGGAACGGCTCCCACTTGCCCTCCGACTCGTGGCGGCCGCGAACGTCCTGGTACACGTACACGTAGCCGCGCTGGGCGAAATAGACGGCGGATTCGTAGGAGTTCGGCGCTCGCTCGGTGCTGTATGGCGTCCGGCTGACGATGACCGGGTATTTGCCGGGCGCGGTGGGCCGGTAGATGTCGGCGAGGAGTTTGACGCCGTCGCGCATGGGTATGGCGACGAAGTTGTCCATGGCCACCTGGTTGGTGGGAGCGTAGTCGTTGGGGAACTGAACGGCGGCGCCCAACGGAAGGCACAGTGCTGCGAGGAGAAAGCGTTTCATGGCGGTGGATAGGAGCCTATCAAATCGCGGCTCGGCATCGCAAGGCCATCCGGCCCGCGGCTACTCCTTGGTGATCGCCTCGTCTAGATTCAGGATCATCGTCGCGACGTTCGTCCACGCCGCCAACTCCCCGGCCGCGATCCCGGCGTCGCGCGGCGACTCGCCCGACGACAGCAGTTGACGCGCCTTGTCCGCGCTGTTGGCGTAGATCGCCGTCTGGTGCGCGGCCGCCTCCACCAGCAGCGCGGTTTCCTTGGGCTCTGGAGATCGGGCTAGTACACGGCGGTACGCCCATTGGATACGCCGCGCCGGATCGGAGCCCGCCTCGCGAATCATCCGCTCGGCCAGTTTTCGCGCCGCTTCGACATAGGTGGGGTCGTTCATCAGGATGAGGGCCTGCAACGGCGTGTTCGTCACCGGCCGGCGCGACATGCACTTCTCCCGGTCCGGCGCGTCGAACGTCGCCATCTGCGCGGGAGGAACGGTGCGCTTCCAATACGTGTACATCGACCGGCGATAGAGATCCGGCCCCTTGCTTTGCCGGTAGGTCTGCATCGAGAACTCGCGCCCGAACGCCATCTCTTCCCACAGCCCGCCCGGCTGATACGGCAGCGCCCACGCGCCGCCGATCTTGGCGTTCAACAGTCCGCTCACCGCCAGCGCGTTGTCCCGCACCAGTTCCGCTTGCAAACGAAAGCGCGACATCCGCGCCAGCATGCGATTCTCGGGATCGCGTTCGTGCGCCTCGGGCGTCACGCGCGACGCCTGCCGGTAGGTGGCGCTGCCAAGGATCAGCCGCTGCATCGCTTTGACGTCCCAGCCGGTGCGAACGAACTCGGTCGCCAGCCAGTCGAGCAGTTCCACGTTGGCGGGGGACTCGCCCTGCGAGCCGAAATCCTCCGAGGTCTTCACCAGACCGATGCCGAAGTAGTTCTGCCAGAATCGGTTAACCGTGACGCGCGCGGTGAGCGGATGATCCGGGGAAACCAGCCAGCGCGCCAGTCCGAGCCGGTTCGCGGGTGCGTTCTTGGGAAGCGGCGGCAGCGCGGCGGGAACGGCGGGCGTCACCTTCTCGCCCTTGTTGCGGTAGTCGCCGCGGCCGAGCACGAACGAATCGCGCGGTTTTTCCATCTCCTGCATCACCATCGCGGAGGAGACCTGGTGCTCGAGGCCGAACAGGCTCGCTTCCAGCTTCTTCAGTTCGGCGCTTTGGGACCGCAATGGTTCCGGCGCGGCGCTGGCGAGGAAATGCTCGCGGAGGCGGTCCTTCTCCTCTTTGCCGCGCTTGTCCGGCGGAATGGCGAGGGCGCTCGCCAGAGGCAGATCGGCAGCCAGAATCTCCAACTCGGCGGCGGTCAGCGCACGATCGTAGAAGCGGATGTCATCCAACTGGCCGCGAAACTCGCGCGACTCGAGCGGAGACTCGGACGGCGCGGATCGCGCCCCGTCCGCGATCTTTTCGAGCTCCACCGGCTTGGCGTCGAGGTGTAAACGGCCCGCGCCGAACGCGACATGCGTCCAGCGATTCAACGGCAGGTGGGTCTTCGCCCGATAGTGCGCGTCTTGTGTGACGATGTCGAGCACGCCGCCGAGCTTGCGGTCCGGTACGTAGAAAACGTCCGAAGTGTAAACGCGAATTCCGGACCCGCGCAGAATCTCGAGCGGCTTGTCGTCGCCGTGGCGGAGCCAGAACGCCAACGTCGCCGGTCCGCGCAGGGGCACGGGCGCCAGGACGAGGGAGGAGCCCTTGCCGAACGAAAGCGCCTTGCCCACGATGCCGCCGCGGAAGTCGGGTTCGCGTCCGGGCGTTGTGGCGTAACGGTAGCCCCCCGACGAATCCGAGAGCGAGCCATCGAACTCCCAGTGCGCCAAGATGCCGCGCGTGGGCTGCGCCGTCGGGACGGCCGTCTTCTCCCACGCGGACTGCGCGGCTGCGATCTCCTTCTCTTTCAGCGCTTCCTTGGCGTCCTTTATGGCCGCGCGCAGCCGCTCCATCTCCGCCTCCTGGCCCTCGTGCCCCAGGAACAATAGCGGAGCCGCGTTGCCCGTCGTTCCGTCGAGCCCCTTCTCGGGAATGCCGTTGAAGAAGGCGAAGAAGCGATAAAAGTCGCGTTGCGAGATCGGATCGTACTTGTGATCGTGGCAGCGGGCGCAGCCGATCGCCATCCCCATGAAGACGTTGGCGGTAGTCTCCACGCGGTCGATTACGTATTCCGTCTGGTACTCGTCCGGGATGGCGCCCCCTTCGAAGTTGATCATGTGGTTGCGGTTGAATCCGGTGGCCAGCTTCTGATCGCGGGTGGCGTTGGGCAGCAGGTCGCCGGCCAGTTGTTCCACCGTGAAGCGGTCGAACGGCATGTTGCTTTGAAAGGCGCGAATGATCCAATCGCGCCAGGGCCACATGTCGCGATGCGGATCGATGTGATAGCCGTGGGAATCGGCGTAGCGCGCCAGATCCATCCAGTGGAGCGCCATCTTCTCGCCGTAGTGGGGCGATTCGAGCAAACGGTCCAGCAGCTTGTCGTACGCCTTGGGCGATTTGTCGGCGAGGAACGCATCCACGTCTCCGGGGGTCGGGGGTAGGCCGGTGAGATCGAGGGTGAGACGCCGGATGAGGGTGGATCGCGGAGCGTCGGGGGACGGCTTCAGTCCCTCTTTTTCCAGGCGGGCGAGGACGAACTGATCGATGGGGTTGCGGGTCCAGCCGCGCAGCCGCGTCTTGGGCGGATCGGGCCGGCGCGGCGCGGTGTACGACCAGTGCGTCTCCCACTTGGCGCCCTCGTCGATCCAGCGGCGGATGGCGTCCACCTGCTTTTCCGTGAGGGCGCGGCCGGACGCCTTGGGTGGCATGCGCAACACGGGGTTGGCGTGGGCGATCCGCTGAAGCAGCAGGCTGTCGCCGGACTTGCCTGGCACGATGTAGGCAACGCCGTCCTGCTTGCGGGCGAACGCCCCCTCGCGCGTGTCCAGGCGCAGGTTTGCGACGCGCGACTTCTCGTCCGGGCCATGGCAGGAAAAACAATTGTCGGACAGGATGGGACGGATCTCGCGGTTGAAATCCACCGCCAGGGCCGGCGCGGCCAGCAGAATCAGCACCCGGAGTGTCACGACACACAGTGTATCGCGGTTACAATAGTGAGCGATTCCCCCCGACGGGAAGACATTATCGATTAGGGAGCCTTAACTCAATGAAACTGTTCCATTCCTGCCGGAGTCTGGCCGTGGCCGCCGCCGGTGTCATCCTGTCCGCCGGCAGTCTCGCGGCGGGTGAGAAGAGCATGATGCACTGCTTTGCCTTCACCGAGATCAACGAAGCGACCCCCGACCAATGGGCTGCGTTCAAGAAGTCGACCGACGCACTTCCCGGTACCATGAAGGGCATCGTCCTGAAGGTGTGGCATGGCAAGCTGCGTGCGCCGCTGGCTCAGTTCCGCACCGATGGCGCTACTGGCAAGAAGTTGACGGCGGGTGAAAAAGACGTGACCGGGCCGGTGACCCGGTTGACGCGCACCTACGGGGTCTGCATGGAAATGGCGAATCGTCCCGGAATCCTGAAGGAGTACACCGCGGCGCCGTCGCACAAGGACTGGGTCGCCGTGTACGAAAAGGTGCGAGTGGCGGGCACTACCACCTACGACATCCTGGGCGAATAGCGCGCTTTTGACGGATTTCGCAACGAGGGAGAGGCGGATGCCCTCCCTCGTTTTGGTATAGTGCAAGATCCATGGCCCGCCGGTTCAAACACCTCGACACGCTGATCATCTGCTTCGTCGTCGTGCTGATGATCTCCAATCTGGTGGCCCAGAAGATCGTGGCCGTGGGTCCGTTCCGGTTGAGCGGAGCCCAACTGTTGTTCCCGATCACCTATATCTTCGGCGACATCTTCACCGAGGTGTACGGCTACGCGGCGTCGCGGCGGGCGATTTGGACCGGGTTCCTTTCGTCGGCGCTGCTGGCGGTGATGGGCAATCTCATCGTCGCGCTGCCGCCCGCGCCGGAATTCCAGCATCAGGCGGCGTTTCAGATCGTGTTCTACACCGTGCCGCGAATCATCGTGGCAAGTCTGATCGCGTACTGGGTGGGCGAGTTCGCCAATGCGTTCGTCATGGCGAAGGTGAAGCTGATCACGCGTGGGCGCATGCTGTGGCTCCGTACGATCGGGTCGACCGCGGTGGGCCAATTGATCGACACCGTGGTGGTGATTGTGATCGCGTTCGCGGGGACGATGTCGACTGGCGAGATGATCCGGCTGATGTACTCGGGGTATATCGGGAAGGTGTTGTACGAAGTGCTAGCTACCCCGGTGACGTACCTCGTGGTGAATGGCCTGAAGCGCTCCGAGGGGCTCGACATCTTCGACGAATCGACGGACTTCAACCCGTTCCATACGGGTGAGGCGGACGACAAGGGCTAAAGAACCGGGCTCCCGCGGCCGATTCTCACTTGAATGAGTCCCGGTCCGCAAGTCCTCCGGCAAGAAACGTACGGCGAACACGGCGCCAGCGTCGTCGACCGGTTGCGAACGTGGATGGTGGGCCGCAGCATCCGGCGCGCGGCTGCCGGGCGAGGTTCGCTGGTGGTTCTGGATCTGGGGTGCGGCTATCGCGCGGGCTATCTGCGGGCGCTGGGCGCGCGGTTGCGGCGCGGCGTTGGCGTCGACTTCCGGGTGGAAGAGGAAACCAAACGGGTTCCGGGCCTCGAGTTCGTGGAGGATTCGATCGAAGCGGCCCTGCCCCGGTTGGCGGCCGATCAGTTCGATCTGGTGCTGTTCATCTCCGTGCTCGAGCACGTCGCCGATCCGGAAGAAGCGCTGCGGCATTGCCATCGCGTGCTGCGCGAAGGGGGAAGGTTGATCGTCAACGTGCCCACCTGGTGGGCGAAGCCGGTGCTCGAATTCTCCGCGTTCCGGTTGGGAACCAGTCCACCGGTGGAGATGGAAGACCACAAGCTCTACTATGACAAGCGGACATTGTGGCCCATGTTGGTGAAGGCGGGGTTCCGTCCCAGCCGCATCCGCATGAGCTATCAGAAGCTGGGCATGACGCTGTTTTCGACCTCCGGGAAATAGCATGGCCGCAACCACGCATCTTCAAGACGATTGGGACCGCCACTGGTCCGATTTCGGGGAGGCTGGCGAAGCCGGTCCCTCGCCGAAGTACCGGAAGCGGCTGATTCTCGATCTGCTCGCCGAAACCGGCTGCTCGCGGGCGTCCACCGTGCTCGATATCGGGAGCGGCCGCGGTGAACTGACCGCGGCGATTCTCGCGGCGTTTCCCGGCGCGCGAGCGATCGGGCTCGAGTTGAGCGCCACGGGCGTCGCGGTGGCTTCGAGGCGAGTTCCGGAGGCCCGATTCCACCAGCGGGATTTGTTGCGCGGCGTCGACGAAGCCGATCTGCCACCCGAACGGGCGACCTATGCCGTGTGCACGGAAGTCCTCGAGCACATCGAAGATCCGGCGGTGTTGCTGCGGAACGCCGCGCGCTACATGGCGCCGGGATGCCGGCTGGTGGTGACGGTCCCTGGCGGGCCGATGTGCGAATTCTACCGCCATATCGGCCATCGGCGCCACTATGACACGCAGTCGCTCCGCGCGGTGCTCGAGCAGGCGGGTTTCGCGGTGGATCGAACCTACGGGGCGGGATTCCCGTTCTTCAATCTGTTCCGCATAGCGATTACGCTTCGCGGAAACCGCCTGGTGGCCGATGCCACCGGCACGCCGTCTCTTCCCATGCGCGCGGCGATGGGGCTTTTCGATCTGTTGTTCCGTCTCAATCTACGGCGCTGGGGTTGGCAGATCCTGGCCGTGGCTCGAAAGGCATAGCCCGCCACTATTTCTCCGATAGCGCCAGCAGCCGCGTTCCGAAGCCGCGATGCCGTATGCTGACGCGGCTCGGCCGGAAACCCGCGTCGACGAGCATGGTCCACAGCGCTCGTTGGTCGTAGTAGCGCCGAATCTCGTCGAACTCATGCGTTGGACGGATGCCGAGGCCGAACACCGAAAACTCCAGCAACAGCTTGGATCGCCACGAGGGCACATCCACCAGCAAGCGGCCACCTTCGGCGAGCAGGCCGTGGCATTGGCGAAGAACGGCCGCCGGATCCGCCGAGCGCTCCAGTTGGGCGACACACAGGATCAGATCGAACTGCTCCGGCGCCAGCCCGGGCAGCGCGGACTCGATCGAGTCTTCAATGAACCGGAGGCCGGGCGTGCGCTTGGCCTCGTCGCTGACGCTGTAGTCGACCCCGACGCCGCGTGCCAGCCTGGAGCCGAGCGCTCGCAGCCGCTCGGCGCCGTATCCGCAACCGAGGTCGAGCGCGGCGCCCGCCCCTTCGTCGGGCACGGCCTTGGCGATGCTGAGGTCGAGCATCCAGGAGCGGATGCGCTTCATGGCTCCCGGTCCCGGCTGCGCCGGCTGGCGCAGGATATGGTCCATCAGGCCGCCATGGCGGGCATCAGGCTGGTCTCGGTAACGTCGGCCGAGGAGACGAATCGCAGGCCGAGCTTGGCAGCCGGCTCGGCGCCGGTGCGAGGGTCGCCCACCAGAATCGAATGCTTCGTGTCGACGTTCCAGCGCAGCCCGGCTTGCACCAACAGACCGTGCCGGGGCAGCCGGCACGCGCACGCCGCCGCGGTGTCGTGCGGGCAGTAGTAGGCGTCGTCGATTCTGGCGCCCAGCCGCTCGATGTCCACTCGCGACAAGCCACGCCGGGTCGAGCCGCGGCCGCTCAGCAGGATGGCGGCGATTTCGAGTTCGTTGCACAAACGAACCCAATCGGCGACGACTCGAGCGTCCTCCGCGCGTAGACTATCCAGATCGAGGAACAGACAGGGGCGCATCAGAAATGGTCCTCTCCGACGTAGATCACCTTGGACCCGTGCGGATCGAAGGTGAACGGGATTTGCGGCAGTTCGGCGAGTTCGTGCCGGAGCCGGTCTTGCAGATGGGGTTCGCAGTAGAAGAGCAGGAAACCGCCGCTGCCGGCGCCGAGCAACTTGCCTCCGAGCGCGCCCGCCGAGATCGCGCGAGAGTAAAGATCGTCGATGCGCGAATTGGTGATCGCCGGTTCGAGCGACTTCTTGGCATGCCAGCTTTCATTCAGCAGGTGTCCGAACGCGTTCAGGTCGCGCCCGTCGGTCAGCACGTCGCGCATGCGCCGGGCAAGTCCGCACAGTTGGCGGATCGCCCCGCGGTTGGCCTCGCCACGCTCCTTGACCTTGCCGAGAAGGTCTCCCGCGCGCCGTTCGCCGCCCACGTGGAACAGCATCAGGCGGTTGTTGAGTTCGCGCTTCGTGCGGATGTCGCAAATCACCGGATCGACGCTCACCGTGCCGTCGGGCAGGAACCGGATCGCCTGGAGGCCGCCGTACGCGGCGATGTACTGGTCCTGCTTGCCGATCGGTTCGCCGAGCCGGTCGAGCTCGATTTCGCAGGCCTCGCGCGCAAGCTGGCCCGCGTTGGCCGCCTCGCCGCGAAGGGCGTGCAAGGCTCCGAGCAGACCCACCGTGAAGCTGCTTGACGAGCCCATGCCGCTCTGCGCCGGCAGGTCGGCGATCGAGACGATTTCGAGCCCCTGATTCATGCTCAATTGCTTCAGGCACTCGCGGACGATCGGGTGCGAGACGTCTTCCGCCTGATCCCGGATTTAGGTCTGCGAGTAGCTCACCCGGAACGTGTTGCCGAACCGTTCCTTCACGGTGAGGTACATGTACTTGCTGATCGCTGCGGAGAGCACCATGCCCTCCTCTTCTTCGTGAAAGACGGGCAGGTCCGAGCCGCCGCCGGCGAAGCTGATCCGGAACGGAGTGCGCGTGATGATCATGCGGCCACTCCCTCCGGTTGGCGGGAATCCAGGTCATCCGCCCGGAACCCGGCGCACGCGGCTCCTCCGTCCGCGTGCACCAGGCTCGAGCGGATGGCCTCGACCACCGCCTGTTCGGAATTCTTGCCCGCGTGCCATCCCAGCCGCGCCATGGCGGATACGTCCAGTTCGAACCGGGGAACGTCTCCCGGCCAGCCGCCTTCGCCGCCGGTGAAGCCGTAGCGGACGTCGCTCAGTCCCATTTCGAGAGCCACCAGGTCGGCGATGCGCCGCACCGTCAGCCCGCCCTCGCAGCCGAGGTTGAATACGCCGAGCCCGCCGCCGGCACGCTCCATCGCGAACACGATGCCGTCCACGCACTCATCGGCCGACAGATACGATTTCGACTGGTTCCCGTCGCCGAGGATACGCAGTTCGCGGGGATTCTCCCGCAACCGCGCGATGAAATCGCCGATCACCGTCCTGCCCTTGGCACGGACGCGCGGGCCGACGATGTTGGCGAAGCGGAAAATCCGGCACTCCATGTCGAACAGATTCTGAAACGCGCCGATCAGCCCCTCGCACGCCAGCTTGGTCGCGCCGTACAGCGAGATCGGCCGCGTGGGGGCGCTCTCTAGTATCGGCAGCGTCTCCGCCCTGCCGTATACCGCCGATGTGGAGGCGAATGCCAACCGCCGGACACCGTGCCGCCGCATCGTCTCGAGCACCCGGTAGGTGGCGATCGTATTCTGCCGCAGGTCCTTGTCGGTCGGATCGCCCGGTGCGTACTTCACATCCGGGTTCGCGGCCAGGTGATAGACAGTATCCGTACCGGCCATCGCCACGTCGAGCGACGCAACGTCCAGCACGTCCGCTTCCACGAAACGGAAATTGCGGTGCGGCTCGATCGCGGCGATGTGTTCGCGGCGTCCGCTGGACAGGTCGTCGATCACCGTTACCTGGTCGCCACGCGCGACCAACCGCTCCGCCAGCACCGAACCGATGCAGCCCGCGCCGCCCGTTATCAACGCTCGCTCGCTCATGCTACTTCCTCGTTCCCAGCCGCCGCCGCGCGCGTAGCGTCACCGCGTGCAGCACCAGTGTCGATCCGAAATTGATGAAGCTCATCGCGATCAGCAGCAGCCCGGTCACCGCCAGATAGTGCGCCGTTCCCGCCGAGGTGCTGAGCCGCAATCCCATCGCCATGTACTCGGCGATCAACGGCGCGACGGCCGCCAACCCGCCAAGGAGCAGTCCGCCGGAAACCGCCATGCCGCGATCGTAGGGAAACATCTCCACCCACCGTCGCGACGCGGTCGCTGAATACCCGTAAAGCGTCTGTACGATGCAGCCCAGGAAGAACCCCTGCAGACCCACCACCGACAGCGCCATGCCGAACAGCATCCAGTACAGCGACAAGGTCACCGGCCCGAACTTCACCGGTCCCGCCGTCACGGGCAGCGTGAGCGCCAGCCCCGCCGCCAGCACCGCCAGCCCGGGCCGCAGCAGGAAATAGTCGGCGCCATAGAGCAGCATTGCCCGGAGATTGATCCAGCCGGCGCGCCACGGTTCCATCCATCCGCCGCGCTTCATGTGGCTGAGCCGCCCCTCGCGATCCTTCAGGAACCGCACCGGAACCTCCGTGGTTCGCAGCCCGAGACAGACCGATTTGAGCACCATCTCGGACGCGTACTCCCACGACTGCGATTCCAGCTCGATCCGAAGCAGCGCCTCCTTGCTCATCCCCCGCATGCCGCAGTGGATGTCGGTGAACGCCGTATTGTAAAGCACGTTGAGGATCCATGTCGTCAGCGGAGTGCCAAAATAACGGTGCAGCCTGAGCATCGAATCCGGTTCGATATAGCCCCGGAACCGCGATCCCATCACGAACTCGTATCCGGCGCGGAACTTCACGACAAAGCCCGTGATCTCCCGAAAATCGTAGGTGCAGTCGGCATCGCCCATCAAGACGTACCTGCCCCGGACGTAGGGGATGGCGTCGATGTAGGCGCGCCCCAATCCGCGCTTGGGCGTCCGCAGGACACGCGCCCCGTGAGCCAGGGCGATCTCCGGAGTCTCGTCGCTCGAGCTGTCCACGATCAGGATTTCGCCCCGCACGCCGGCTCGCGCCATGCCTTCCTTGCACCAGTCGACGAAGTCGGCGATCGTGATGCGCTCGTTCATCGCCGGAATCACGATCGACAACTCGGGGTTGGCGACATCGTCCTTCGGGATCGACAGGCGCAACGCCGGGTCGATCGTCGACGGCTCCATCCGATCGCCGAGCGCGCGCAGCAACTCGGGAACGCCGGGTGTGGCGATGGCGGGCGCGGCGGTTGCGAGTCGCGGGGGTGTCATCGGAGGACGAAGCCCGTGAGGCTTCCTGACTGAGAAGATCGGCTGAGCGAAGGAGGAACCTTATGCTCGCGGACTGCCCGAGTCCCCAACGCGTCGGCTATCCGCCGATCGAGTACATCGGCCGGGGAGGGGGAACGAACTTCGCCGTATTGATCTCGTGGCCGATCCACTTGGCGCGCACCGTGCCGCGAATCAGCGCCTCCACCGGTCCGTCGTCCGCGCTCGAACGGAGCGCTTCCCTTACATCCGTCTCCTCGATCGCGAACAAACAGTAGCGGATCTTCCCGTCCGCGGTCAGCCGCAAACGGTTGCAG
The DNA here is from genome assembly GCA_005808475.1 of Acidobacteriota bacterium. Classification (GTDB taxonomy): domain Bacteria; phylum Acidobacteriota; class Terriglobia; order Bryobacterales; family Bryobacteraceae; genus SYLY01. Next base: position 9,220 of record SYLY01000192.1, on the reverse strand, counting down.
TTCAGGCAAAACGGCCGGCTGACCGATGAGATGAAGCCGACGCGCCCGATTCCGTCCGAGAATCGATACTCAAGGGCCGGCGCACGCGGATCGGCGTCCGGGATTGCCTCGAGCGGGCCGATGCCTTTCTCGAGCAGAGCCAGCATGTCGTCCTGCCGCAGCACGGCCCCGGGCAGCCAGATCCCCTGCGAATCGAGAGGCATGAACTCGATGTAGCGGATCTCGATGCCGCGCTCGCGCCCGAACAGCGCGAGCGGCACGATGTCCGCCTCCACCAGGTTTTTCACCGCCACGGCGTTGATCTTGATGGAGTAGCCCAGCCGTAGGCACTCGTCGATGCCCGCCATCACGCGATCGAAATCGTCGCGCCGGGTGATCTGACGGAAGCGCTCGCGGTCGAGCGTGTCGAGGTGGACGTTGAGCCGCCGCAATCCGGAGTCCCGAAGCGCCGCCGCCTGTTCCGCCAACAAAACGCCGTTGGTTGTCAGCGCGATGTCCTCGATACCCGGGATCGCGGCGACCTTCCGAACCAGCACCGGCAGATCCTTGCGCAGCAGGGGCTCGCCTCCGGTAAGGCGCAGCTTGCGGACGCCTAGGCCGGCGGCCACCCGGGCGAAGCGCTCGATTTCCTCGAAGGTCAGGATTTCGCGCTTGGGGACGAACTTGACGCCGTCCTCCGGCATGCAATAGAAACAGCGGATGTTGCAGCGGTCGGTGACGCTGATGCGCAGGTTGTCGTGGACCCGGCCGAAGCCGTCCACCAGAGGCGCGCCAGACAAGGCTCGATCCTCACTTCACCGCGAGCATGCGCTCGAGTGGAATCCGGGCTCGCTCGACGATCTCCGGCGCGATCTCCACGCGCGGCGACAGCGTCCGCAGGCACGCGGCCAGTTTTTCGAGCGAGTTCCGCTTCATGTACGGGCATTCGCTGCAGTTGCAGTTCTCGTTGGCGACGAAGTGGAACTTCTTGTGAGGAGCGTTTTTGAGCAGCGAGTGCGACACGCCGCTCTCCGTCATCACGATGAACTCTTCGGCGGTGGAGTTCAGGCACCACTTGATGATGCCGGAGGTGGATCCGATGAAGTCCGCCATGCGGAGCACGTCGGCCGGACACTCCGGGTGCGCGGCGACCAGCGCGGCGGGGAACTCCGCCTTGGCGGCGGCGACGCGGCGGGATGGAAAGGTCGCGTGGACGATGCAAGCGCCCTGCCAGACGCGCATGTTCTCGCGCCCGGTCTGACGTCGAACCCAGTTGCCGAGGTTGATGTCCGGCAGGAATAACACCGGCTTTTCCTTGGGGATGGAGTTGACGATGGCGGCGGCGTTGGCCGACGTGCACAGGATGTCACTCTCGGCCTTCACTTCGACGGAGGTATTGATGTAGGAGACGACGGCGTAATCCGGGTGTAGGCGCTTGAAGGCGCGGACCTGCTCGGCGGAACAGGCGTCGACCAGACTGCAACCGGCGTCCTTGTCGGGCACTACCACGATGCGCTCCGGGTTCAGCACCTTGGCCGTTTCGGCCATGAACCAGACTCCACAGAACGCGATCACGTCCCCTTCGTAGTCGCGTGCCTTGCGGGAAAGCTCCAGGCTGTCGCCGATGACGTCGGCGAGTTCCTGGATTTCCGATTCCTGGTAATGATGGGCGAGGATGATCGCGCGGCGCTCTTTCTTGAGCTCCTGGATCTCTTCGGCGATGGAAGGGGCGGCAACCATGTCTTCGGTGAGCCTCTAGTGTAGCAAGATGATCCCTGGAGCCCTTTGGATTCCACCCGCCGTTTCCGCGCGCGAAATTGCCGCTGGACGGGTGTTCAACGCCGGCCGGCGAAGGCATGGAGCCGTGTTCGGGAGCGGACCACCATCACTCCGCGCGCGATGGCCGGGCTCGCCTTCACCGCGTCCCCTACCGCGTGCACCGCCACGCGGCGGAACGCCGCTCCCGCCTCCATCGACCAGATTTCCCCCGATCCGGTCACCGCATGAATCTGGCCGCCGGCCGCCACCGGACTGGCGTCGCACTCCCCGCCGGTTCCGAGCCGCTCCTGCCAGGACAACCGTCCGTCGCGGGCATCCAGGCTCGACATCACGCAGTTCCGGTTGATGGTGTACAGATACGTCCCCTCGACCACGGGCGACGCCACGTAGGCGGCCCCCCGCGTCGAACTCCAAGCCAAGCCGCCGTCCGGACGAAGCGCGAGCACCGCGTTCCCCCCCGGACCGCTCGACGTCGCGTACAGCAGCCCGTTCCCGGCGGCCGGCGTCGGCACGACGTACGTCGAAAGGCCCGGCGCGGTCCACAACTCGCGGCCATCCGCGGCGTCATACGCGGTGACACTTTCGTGCCCGGCCACCACGACGCGGCCGTTCCACGGAACCGGTGTCGCGTACGCCGCTTGCCGCGTGCGCCGCCGGACCCGCCAGATTACCCGGCCATCGGCCGCGGCGATGGAATAGCGGTGGCTGGGGCCGTCGGTTTCGACATTCAACAGCAGCCTGCCGTTCGACAACACGGGTGACGAGCCGCTCCCCATATGGTGCGGAAACGGTCCGATGGCCACGCGCCACGCCGGCTCGCCCTCCATCGAAAACGCGGCCACGCCATAAGAGCCGAACCAGGCATAAACGCGCGATCCGTCCGTCGCTGGCGTGGGACTGGCGGGTCCATTCCCGCCGGTGGTATTTTCGATCTCCGGCGCGGCAACTTCGCGACGCCAGACCAGCCGGCCTCCGTCGAGATCGAACGCCAGCACCCACAACCGGCCCCGCTTCCCCGCGACACGGCCGAGCAGAGATGTTTCGGGCTCGAACGCGGTGAGAAAGATCCGGCCGCCGTGGACCACCGGTGAGGAGTGGCCCGTCCCTGGAATCGCGGTGGACCACAGGGGACGGAGCGGCGCGCGGAAATCCTCGAGCGACCGGCCGTCTCCGTGCGGACCTCGAAACTGAGGCCAGTCCTCCGCCATCGCCGAAATCGCGGCGATCAGCGCACCGGCGGCCCGCGGCGTCACGACCCGATCTGCGCGGGCCGCTCCACCGCTTCGCTCGTGTCGCCGAACACCTCTTCCTTGATGATCCGGTCGGTCACTTCGGACAGGTAGTCGTTCAGCACGTCGCTCAACTGAAGGAACTCCGGCCACAGGATTCGGTCGATCATGTCGTGATTGGCGCGGATCATCACCGTGGTATACCGTTGGCGATAGTAACGGTAGGGCTCGATACCCTGGCGGCGGCAAAGCGCGGTGAACAGGCGGCGCTGCCACATGTCGGCGAAGGTGAACATGCGCTCTTCGAAGAGAACCGGCCGCGGCAGGGAGCCCAGCGCCTCGCTCACGCGTCTCATCGCGGCTTCCGCGGCAGACCGCTCGCCCGCGGTCCGCGCGCCTTCGAATAATTCGCGGATCTTGCGGAGCCGCTCCCTCAGTTGTTGCTCGGTGGTCATCGTAGCGTCCGAACGAGTGCCTCTTCCATCTCGCGTGGCTTGAATCCGAACGGGCCGGGCGCGCTTTTGTAGGCGATCCTGCCGGTGCCATCGACCACATACAGCCGGTCGGGCCAGCCCGTGTAGGCGCGTTCCACCACGTTGTCGATTCCGTCCACCAGGGCGGGCAACTCGATTTTCAAGTTTCGCACGCAAGCCGCGGCCGCTTCCACCCGGTCCTCGCCGGTGCGCGCGCTCGGGATCAGCACGTTCTGCCGGACGTTCTGGGGCACTTGCCACAGATCGGTGGAGTGCGCTTCCTCGATGTAGACGATAAAGAACGCCACGCGATCGCGATATCGCTCCTGGATCTCGTGCAGGGCGGGAACCTCCCGCCGGAAGGGCGGTCAAGTATAGGAGCCGAACACGAGCACCACCGGCTTTCCGCGCAGCGACGAGAGCCGCACGCGAGAGGAGCGGTCGTACGTGGGGAGGTCGAAGTCCGGCGCTGGATCGCCCGGATTCAACGAGCCGGCGCGCGCGAGACTCCAGGCGGGGCGAAACGGCAGTACACCCATGACGATCCCCGCCGGAACCTTGCCGATCCACCGCGCGAACGTCGACGGCGGCAACAACATCAGCCCGAACATCGCCGCCGAGCCCAGCACCCACAGCGCGACAGCCGCGCTCACCAGCGCGCCGGCCACGCGCAACGCTACGAAGAGCGGCCAGTTCACGCCAGAACCGGCCGAATCACGTGGCCGTGGACATCGGTGAGCCGGCGGCCGATCCCGTTGTGCCGGTAGGTGAGCCGCGTGTGATCCACGCCCATCAGATGGAGGATCGTGGCGTGCAGGTCGTAGCAATACGTGGGATCGACCTCCGCCTTCCAGCCGAGATCGTCGCTCGCTCCGTGCGAGACTCCGCCTCGAACGCCCGCGCCGGCGAGCCATGCGTTGAACGTGCCGCCGTTGTGGTCGCGGCCGCCCTGCCCTCCCTGCGAATAGGGCGTGCGGCCGAACTCGGTGCTCCACACCACCAGCGTGTCCTCGAACAGGCCGCGCGACTTCAGATCCTCGAGCAGGCCCGCCATGGGCGCGTCGGTGGAAACGGCCATCGGCGGCAACTCCTTCTCGATGCTCGAGTGGTTGTCCCAGTTTTGCGAGGCGCCGCCGGGGCCGCTCCACACCTGCACGAACCGGACGCCGCGTTCCACCAGCCGGCGCGCCAGCAGGCAGCGCTTGCCGAAATCCTCCGTCTCGGGCCGGTCCAGCCCGTAGAGCTTGCGCGTGGCGGCGGTCTCGCGCGAAAGGTCGAGCACCTCCGGCGCGCTTACTTGCATGCGGGCGGCCATCTCGTACGACGCGATGCGGGCTTCGAGCAATGGGTCGCCTTGCACCGATTCCAGATGGCGCCGGTTCATCGATTCCAGCAGTTTCAGTCCATCTCCGGTGCTCTCCGGGGTGATGAACGACGCCTTGGCGCCGGGGAACAGATCCGGGATCGGGTTCGCCGCGCCGCCGTAAATCACCGTGCCCTGGTGCGACATCGGAAGGAACCCCGAGGTGAAGTTGCCGGTCTGGTTGTAGGGCAGTCCCTTGCCGTCCGGCAGCACCACGAACGTGGGCAGATCGCGCTGGAGCGTGCCCAGCCCGTAGGAGATCCACGCGCCCATGGACGGGAAGCCGGGCAGGATGAAGCCGGTGTTCATCAGGAAGCTCGCCGGACCGTGGGTGTTGGTGCGGCTGGTCATCGACATCAGGAACGCCACGTCGTCCACCCGGCGCGCGAAATGGGGATAGACGCTCGACACCCACTTGCCGCACTGCCCGTGTTGCTTGAATTCGAAAGGGCTCTTCATGAACGCGCCCCAGTTGCCGCCGGGCGTGTCGACGGAGGCGGCGTCGGGCTTCTGCCCGTGGCGGCGGACGAGTTCCGGCTTGTAGTCGAACGTATCCTGCGGACTGGCTCCGCCGTTCATGAACAACTGGATCACGCGGCGCGCGCGGGCGCGATGGTGGAGTCCGCCGTTCAAGCCGGGACCGGCCGCTTGGGCGGAATCCTGGCCGCACAGCCAAGCCAGCGCGACCCCGCCGAGTCCGCCGCCGCTCGACCACAACAGCTCGCGCCTCGTCATCCTCATCGCGATTCCTGTTATATCACCGTCCCGGGTCAGAATCCGTACTTCAGCCCGAACTGCATCTCGCGATTGTTGATGACCGTACCATTGATCCGCCCGAAATCCGCCGCGCCCAGCGCCCGGCTCGGCGCGCCGAACTGCGGCGTGTTCAGGAAATTGAATGCTTCGTAGCGGAACTGCAGGCGGTGGCGCTCCCTGAAATTCCACTCCTTGAACAGAGCGAAGTCCCAGGTCTTGTTGGCCGGCGCGTCGAACGACGACACTCCCGCGTTGCCGTAGCCGCGTCCCCCGGAGAACGTGCCCTCGCCGGCGCAGGCCGCGCATTTGGATCGTACATAGGCTGCCGTGTTGAACCACTGGTTGATCGAGCGCTGCTCGTAGACGCGACCCACGGACTGCCCCGCCACCACGTTGGAGCGCGGGCTCGACTGCGGACCGGTGTTCTGCGAGTCGCCCGTCTGCGAAACCGTAACCGGAAGTCCGGAGGTCAACTGCACGATGCCATTTACCGCCCATCCTCCCAGCACGTGGCCTCGGAATCCCTTTTCCTTGCGCAGCCAGGGGATTTCCCAAATGTGGCTGAACACGAAGCGGAAGCGCTGGTCGATCTGAGACCGGCCGTAGTCGGCGAGGCGGTTGCGAGGATCCTGCGTGTAGTTGGATCCGTACGGGCCGCCCTCGTTCACGCTATAGCCGACCGCCATCCCCTTCTGATAGTTGAATGAAGTGTTGAACATCAGTCCGTTCGAATAGCGCTTCTCCAATCGCCCCTGAAGGGCGTTGTAGTTCGCCGACGATCCGCTCTCGAGCCGCCGTACCGTGCCCAGCGCCAGCAGGGCGTTCGGAGAGCGCGAGTCGACGTAGAAGGGAAACGGACGCCGGTCCTGCACAGCCCCCAGGCCCGGATCGGGGTTGTTCCAGTTCTGTATAGGCATGTCGATGTTCGAAGCCGAACTGCCGACATACGCGATCCCGGTGACCCAGCTCTTACCGAAGCTCCGTTCCAGTTCCGCGCTCCACTGCCAGATCTTGTTGTTGAGGTAGTTGGACCGCTGGTTGCGGCTGGCGCGCAACTGCCCGAGCATCACGATCGCCGCTGGACCCGCGCCCACCGGCGCTCCGGCGAACGGATTCTGAAAGGTCGCCGTGGGCCGCGTCCGGTCGTTCTGGAAGACGGTGGATCCCGACAGCGGCGGATTCAGCCCGAGGATGTTGAAGTTGTTCGTCTGTTGCGGACTGTAGAAGAGTCCCGAGCCCATGCGCAGCACCATGCGGTCGCTAAACCGGTAGGCCAGGCCCAGCCGAGGCATGAACTGCCGGTTGTTGATGTCGTAAAGCTTGGCCACCTTGAACGGCTCCGGCGTCAGAGTCGGCGCCTGCACGTTGCCCACGGTGCGGAAGTCGCCGCCCTCGAACGACAGGTTGCGAATGCGTCCGCCCGCGTCGGTGACCGTTCCGTACCAATCCCAGCGGAGACCGTAGTTGACGGTCAACCGCGAGGTGGCTTTCCAGTCGTCCAGCGCGTAGAGGCCCACCTTTTGTTGGTGCATATCGTTGGTGGGGACGCCTTCCGCCGAATTCGCGTTGAGCGGGATGCCGAGCATGAACGCGGCGAACGCGTCGGGGATGCCGGCGATGTCGCGTGTGAAGGTGATCTGGCCTCGCGGCAGGTTGCTCGCCTCGTTCACCACCGGCGAGTTCCGCCATTGGCCGCCGATCTTGAAATTGTGCTTGCCGCGGTTGATGGAGATGGAGTCGGCGGCCTCCGAAGTCTCGTTGACGTTGAACGTGACGTTCGCGGATCCCGTACCGGTGAAGCCCGCGATACCGATGTTCGGCAGACCTTCCTCGCGTGGCGTGAGCGTGCGGTTGCCATCGCCGGTAACGCGCAGATCCATGCCGAGGTCGCGGTGCGTGAACGACGTGTTGGTTTGCGTGGCGAGTTGGTTGGCGCGAATCCGGTTGTAGCCCACGCGGAGATCGTTGACCATCGTCGGCGACAGGATTTTCGAATAGCCCACCCCCAGATTCTGCGCGCGGAATCGCGTGACGAACTGGTTGACGCGCTGGAGTGGACTGTTGGTCCACGCCGATCCGACGATCACGTAGCGGGCGAAGAGGCGGTCGTTGTCGGAAACGCGGTAGTCGTAACGGCCCAGGTACTGGTCGGAGTTCAGAATCTGATCGTTGGTTCCGGCGCGATTCAGAGTCGTGCGCTGGGCGCGGGCATCGGGTTCGAGATTGGGCAGCGGGAGGAAGCCGCCCTCTGGGAACGGACTGGTGTTCTTGAAGGTCAGCACGTTGATCGCCACGGGATTGAGCAGCGTGCGCGGAATCACGTTGCCCGGAAAGGGAGCGGTATCGCCCGGCAGGCGGATGGTGAGGCTGGCGGGATTGCTGGTGGGGAACCATCGATTGCCGGCTTCGAGGATTTCGGAGAAGTCGCCGCCGCGCATCGCCAGAGTCGGAACGGCTTGGCGCGACGGAGTTCCGCGCACCTCGCGCCGGCCCTCGTAGTTGGCCAGCCAGAACATCTTGTCCTTCTTCAGCGGCCCCGAGATCACGCCGCCGAACTGGTTTCGGCGCAGGCGGTTCTTGGTCTGATTCGGCGCGAGGAAAAAGCCGCGCGCGTCGAGAGTGTCGTTGCGCAGGAACTCGAACAGCGTGCCGTGCAGCGCGTTGGTGCCGGATCGGATCGAGACGTTCGCCTGCGCGCCGGAGTTCATGCCGTATTCGGCCGAATAGACCGCGCTCTGGATCTTGAACTCCTCCACCGCCTCGATCGATGGCACGAACAGCATGGCGCTCTTGAATCCGTCCACCGCCGCCACGCCGTCGAGCGTGATGTTCTGGTTGGTGTCGCGCTGTCCGTTGGCCGATAGACCCACGATCTGTCCCGGCATCGCGCGCGTACCGGTGGTCTGCTGTCCGTCGATCCCCATGCGCGACGAGCCGTAGACAACGCCCGGCATCAATGTCGCGGCTTGGGCGAAGTTGCGGCCGTTGAGCGGGAGTTCGACGATGCGCTTGTGCTCGATCACAGAGCCGAGCGTCGCGTCCTCGGTGCGCAGCAGCGGCGTGGCGGAGGTCACCTCCACGGTCTCCACCTGCTGGCCCACCTGCAGTTGGAAGTCGAGCCGCGCTTTCTGGTTGAGCTGCAGCACCACGCCGCGGCGCAGTTCGGTCTTGAATCCGGCGGCCGCGCACGTGACTTCGTACTCGCCGCTATCGAGAATCGGGAACACGTAGTTGCCCGTCTCGTTGGACTGCGTGGTGCGGACGTCGCCCGTCTCGGCGCGCTTGGCGGTGATGGCCGCGCCGGCGACCACGGCGCCGGAGGCGTCGGTGACGAGTCCCAGGATCTGTGTCGAAACGGTTTGCGCGAACGCGGCGGACGCCACGAACAGCAGTGGAATGAAGCGCACGATGGATCTCCCTACGTCGAAGCCGGATGTGTGCCAAGAATATCACTGCCGGCAGCGCGGCGAGTGGAGACCGGCATCGCGACTTCGCGCGGGTATCTAGAGCCTGTCCCAAGATCCGCAAAATCGGACCAACCTCGGGGCCCGGCCCGGGCGGCCGCCCCGAAAATGTGGAGGGCGACGATTTCCGTGCCTCGATCGGCGGCATCCAAGGCCGCTCCAAGGCCGCCTAGGGCC
>SYLY01000191.1 GCA_005808475.1 Acidobacteriota bacterium | reverse complement strand
GCCAGGTCCTCGGCACCGCGGCCACGTCGCAAGTGGTGGGCGAGGCCCTCGGACTCTCGCTGCCGCACTCGGCGCTCGCGCCTTCCGGCCATCCGATCTGGACCGACATGGCGGTCCGCTCGGCGCGCGCCGTCCACGCGGCGATACGGGCGGGCCGCGCCAATCGGGACGTGCTGACCCCGGCCGCCCTGCACAATGCAATGGCGGTCCACGCGGCATTCGGCGGGTCCACCAACCTGATCCTGCATACCGCGGCCATCGCCCACTCCGCCGGACTCCGGAGGCCCACCGTCGACGATTGGGCGCGAATCAACCGCGCCGTACCGCGGCTGGTCGACGTCCTGCCGAACGGACCCAGGAGCTACATCACGGTGCAGGCTTTTCTCGCGGGCGCCGTCCCCGAGGTGATGCTCCATCTCCGCCGCGCCGGGCTGCTCGAAACCAAGGCGATGACGGCGGCAGGCGCCACCTGGGACGTCCTGCTCGACTGGTGGGAGCAGAGCGAACGCCGCAGCCGCTTGCGGTCGGTGCTGCGCGAGCGCGACGGCATCGATCCCGCCAACGTGATCATGGATCCCGATTCGGCCCGCCGCGCGGGTCTCACCTCGACGATCTGCTTCCCCACCGGCAATCTCGCGCCCGAGGGATCGGTGGTGAAGAGCACGTCCATCGACCCCTCCGTGGTCGGCGCCGATGGCATCTACCGCAAGACGGGACCGGCCCGCGTGTTCCTCAGCGAAAAGGACGCCATCGCCGCGATCAAGGAACATCGAATCCAGGCGGGCGACATTATGGTGCTGATGTGCCGCGGACCAATGGGCTCCGGCATGGAAGAGACCTACCAGATCACGTCGGCGTTGAAGCACCTGCCATTCGGCAAGCATGTCGCGCTGCTGACCGACGCCCGCTTCAGCGGCGTCTCCACGGGCGCTTGCATCGGTCACGTCTCGCCGGAGGCGCTCGCAGGCGGACCGTTGTCGAAAATCCGCGAGGGCGACACGATTCGCATCGAGATCGACTGCGTCAAGCTGGAAGCCTCGGTCGACCTGGCCGGCGAGAACGGCGAGACGCGGGACGCTGCCGAAGGATCGCGGATCCTGGCGGAACGCGCGTCCAGAACCGATCTCCACGCCGATCCTCTGCTGCCCACGGAGACCAAGCTCTGGGCGGCGCTCCAGGACGTCAGCGGTGGAGCCTGGGGCGGCTGCGTCTACGACACCGAGGCGATCCTGCGGGTCCTCGAGGCGGGCAAACGCGCGCTGGCCGCTCAGGGCCGCGCCGAAACCACCTGAAGCCCGTCGACGATCACGAATCCATCGGCGCCGTCGTTCGACACGGTGACGCGAAACTCGCGCGGCAGCGGGAACGGACCCAGCCACGCCGGTTCGCGACGCTGATCGATCGCCAAGTCCCGCGGCGTTCCGCCCTCGATGCGCAGCGTCGCGTTCGACGCCCGGTTCGCCAGCGGCGTAAATAGCAGCCGGAGCTTGTACGGACCATCGCGGCCCATCTTTACACTGAAGGTCAGACGCGCCTTGCCGCCGTCCTTGCCATCGTCTTTCAGGTACCCGTCCCCCAGGTACGGACCGGTGGCGCGGCTCGGTGAAAACCCTTCCGAACTCGCGGCCTGCGTATCGTCGATCACCGTGCCCTCGAGCTTGGACGGATCGAGACTGGCGGCCTTGAAGTCGCGACGCGTGGACGGCGGCGCCTCGAGGATCTGCTTGTCCGCCAGGAGGCGCTCGCGCAACTTGGCGTAGGGCACGTCGAGCAACCCGGTATTCGCCTGCAACGCGAGCACCGCGGCGGTGGCGGCGGACTGGCCGAGCACCATGAACACAGGCTCCATCCGGATCGACCCATAGGCGATATGCGATGCCGAGAGACAAACCGGAACCGCCAGATTCGCCGCCTGGCCGCGCGCGGGCACGATCGACCGGTAACTGATGGGATATGGCTGGAATCCGCCCACCTGCACGTTCCCCTCGTTGCGGACGAATCCAGCGGCGGTGACATACCGTTGCACGTTGTGCGAATCCATGCCGTACGCGCCCATGCCCACCGAATCGGCCGCCAATGCCCGGCCCACGACGTGGTGTTCCGTCATCACCACGTCCGATACCATGCGCCGCGCCTCGCGGATGTACAACTGCGGCGGCCAATGACCGTTGCCGGCGAACTCGTCCTTCGGCAAGCCCCATTGCCGGTAATATTCGCGGATGTTCCCAGGAACGCGCGGATGATTCTGGAGCGTCCACATGTAGCCTTTCTGGTAGACCTCGTGGCGCTTGACGATGCGCTCCCTGGTGGCGTAATCGCCCTCGGGATAGTCCCAGTTGGCGCCCATGTAGTCGGTGGAAACCGCGCCATGGTTGTTGGTGTCGGTCTTGGCGTTCGGTATGGGATCGTACTTGGTGGCCGGATCGTGGTACTTGCCCGTCTCCGCGAACCGGAGCAGCAGTTCGTGATCGCGCTCCTGGTAGCCGGCCGGCTTTTCGATCGGGAGGCGGTTCGGAGCCCAATTGGTCAGGCACATCCGGAAACAGTAGGCTTGAATGCGCTTGTCGCCCTCGCCGGAAACTCCGGGCCCACCCGGATCGATGATGGGAAGCAGTCCGCTGCGTGGATCTCCGGGGCGGACATAAGGCGACACGTTCGCCCCATCCGGGAACTGGTGCCTATGGCGATGCGCGGCTTGGACGCCGTTGTACTCCTCCTTATGGACGGAGTTCGACTCGCGGCCCACCGTGTACCGTACCCCCGCCTTGGCCATCAGATCGCCCTCGTAAGTCGCGTCGATGAACATGCTCCCGGAATACACCGAACCGTCCTCGGTGACGATCGCCTGAATGCGGCCGCCGCTCATGCGGACGCCCTTGCCGGGCCGTAGGTCCAGCCGCGCGTTGACGACCACGGGAACGCCGCTTTCGGCCAGCATCTCGCGGTACACCTGCGACGCGACCTTCGGCTCGAAAGTCCACATCGCGTCCTCGCTCGCGGCGGTGGAGCTACGCCGCGTCCGGAAATAGGCGTCGCGGGTCTCGGCGGTCCATGCCCGCGGATCGTCGTACTTGGCCTTGATCCGGCGGTAGAATTCGCGGGCGACGCCGCCCACCACTTGTTTGTTGCCGATGTCGGTCCAGCTCAACCCGCCGGTGGTCAAGCCGCCGAGATGAGTATAGGGCTCGACGACGAGGACGGATTTGCCCATACGGGCCGCCTGGATCGCGGCGGCCAGTCCCGCGGAAGTCCCGCCATAGATCACGATGCCGGCTTGGCGCGATTCCGCCGCGAGAACCCCGGCGATCGCGAGTGAGAGAAGGCTCGATCGAAGCACGGGGGCAGGATAACACGCCCGCCGCGGCCGGCTACTTCGCCGGCGCCGCGAAACAGTAGAGATGGCCCTTCGTCCGCAGGTAGAGCCGGCCTTCCACCACGGCCGGCGTCGCGTAGGCCTCTTCCTCGAAATCGTGAGTCGCCACCTGCTCCCATTCCGCGCCCGCCTTGACCACCGTCGCCTTGCCTTGCTGGCTCAGGAAATAGACGTGACCTCCCGCCGCCACGGGCGACGCGTAGTAGGTGTCCAGCGCCCCGTTCAGCCGGCCCTGCTTGAGGATCTTGCCGGACTCGGCGTCCACGGCGCTCAGCACGCCTCCATCCTTGATGAGATACAGCACGCCTTCGTGCACCAGCGGAGACGGCACGTTCGGAAGAAACTTCTGCATGCTCCACTTCACATGAGTCGACGTGATGTCGCCCCGGCCGCCGCCGCGCACCGCCACCAAGCTGTTCCGGCTGGAACGGCGCGCGCGGAAGTTCTCCCACTCCCGTTCGTCGAGCGATCCGTTGCTGTCCAGATCCGTGTTGACGAATCCGCGCGCGAACTTCGGATCCTGGAACTCCTCCTTGGACACCTTGCGGTCGCCGTTCTTGTCCCACGCCTTCAGGATTTCGGCGAACTCGGGCGTTTCGGTGGGCGCCTCCGCTTCGCCACCCGACTCCCAGCCGTGGGCGTAGATCGTGTCGCCCACCACGACCGGAACCGATTTCGGCTGCCACGACTGCCCACGCACCCACCACAGCCTCTGGCCCGTTTCGAGATCGTACGACGTGAGCAGATACGCGCCCGGCACGATCAACTCCGCGGCTCCGTTCTTCGGCCGGTACACCGCCGGCGTCGAATAGCTGCGCGTCACCTCGGGCCGCTCCACCTTCCAGGCCGTCTTGCCGGTCGCCTTGTCGAGCGCGATGAGATAGGAATCGGTGTCCTGGTCGCAGATGAGATAGACCTTGTTGCCGGACACCAGCGGAGAGGAGCCGTGTCCGTTCACGTTGTTGAAGGGGCCGAGCGGCTTGCGCCATCGCTCCTTGCCGTCGAGCGTGTAGGAGATCAGGCCGAAGTCGCCGAAGAAGACGTAGAGATCGCGGCCGTCGGAAGCGACGCTCGGCGACGCGGCGGAGTTGGTGGGCTGGTATTTCTCGAGACGCGGCCGCGGAAGCTCGCGGCGCCACAGGATCGCGCCCGTGCGGCGATTCAGGCAGAAGGTGACCAGTTTGCCATCGGTGACGATCTTGTCGCGATCGGCGGCGGATTTCTTGCCGCCCTCCTCGCCGGTGAGGAAGATGCGGTCGCCCACGATGACGGGCGAGGAGTGGCCTGTGGGAATCGCGGTCTTCCAGGCGACGTTGCGGTTCGGTCCGAAATCGACGGGCGCGGCTGTCTTGGCCAGGCCCGCCCCCTCCGGTCCGCGGAATTGCGGCCAGTGAGGCGTCTCGGCGGCCAGTGTGGCCGTCAGTGCGATCGGGAGAATGGCGCGAAGCATGTCAGGAATCCCTTATATCATGACGGCCGCCGTTCGCCGGCGGGGCCGCGGCGCGGGACGCGGCCCCGCCGGTCCGGCAATATCGAGACCGGACGATCAATTCCCGGAACGCGGAGACGCGAAATGAGAGAGCCGGATTGAATTTGTTAATTCAGCGCCGATTGACCGGGGCTCTCTTGCGGCCGCCGGCCGGGGAACGCTACCATTCCGTGGAAGGAGCATCCATCGATATGAAACGCTTACTGACACTATTCGCCGCCGCCGGCGGCGCGCTATTCGCCCAGAGCACCACCGTCCGGACGTTCGAGGCATTGATGAGTCCGTCCAAGGAAGTGCCTGCCGTCAACGCGGCCGCCCGGGGAACCTGCCAGGTGGAACTCGTGGTCACCCGCGACGCCGCCGGAGCGGTCACCTCGGCCCGAGTCGACTTCCACCTGCAGCACTGGCTGGGTCAAGCCGAAAAGCTGACCGGATTCCACATTCACCGCGGCGGCGAAGGCGTGGCCGGACCGGTGGTGATCAACACCGGACTGCGCGGTCCCATCGACGCAGCCGCCGGCGCCGGCCAACTCTTCTACGGCGTCAACGTGGACCCGACCGACGCCAATGTCACACTACTGACGGCGATCCAAAACAATCCGGCGGGCTACTACGTGAACCTGCACACCGAAACCAACCCCGGTGGGCAGTTCCGCGGCCAGTTAGGGAACACCGCGGGCTTCGTGGCCAACAATAGCTTCGGAATCGTCGAGAGCCTGCGGACGACGCTGGGCCGGGTCGCGTTCCGGTTGGGCATCGACCTCGCCCAGTAGCGTTCTCCGGGCCGGGCCGGATCAGAAGCGCTGTTCCCGCCGCACGACGCCGCGAGCGGGACGGGGCGCGGTCCGGCCCGCTTCCTCGTCGAGCGTCACCTGCACGGTCGTTTCCCGCTTCTCCCGAACCACTGTGATGGGGAACGATTTTCTCGACCGGCTCGAACGGATCTGATTGAACAGATCCCGGGCCGAGGCCACTTGGCTCAGGTCGACCTTGGTCACCACGTCGCCGGCCTTCATCCCCGCCTTCTCCGCAGGCGAACCCTTCGCCACCGAGCGAACCAGCGCGCCGTGCTTGACGCCGAAGAAATCGGCCAACTGGCCTTCGACGCCTTCGGCCTCCACGCCGAGCATCGCGTTGCCCCACGACATCGCCGGCCGGGGAACATCGGGCACCCAGACGTTGAATCGTGGAATGTCCAACCAGTTGCCGGTGCGCGTCACCACCGCGCCGCCCTTCCGCGTACCGATGGTCGCGGCGATCGTCATCGGCGATCCGCCCCGGTGGATGCCAAGCTTCACCTGCCGCCCGGGAGGGGTCTCCCGCACGACGCGGATAAACTGCTGCGTGCCCTCCACCCGCTGGCCGTTGTACTCGAGCACGACATCGCCCTTGCGAACTCCAGCCTTTTCGGCGGGGCTGCCTTCCTCGACTCCGGTCACCTCGACGCCGCGCTCTTCCTTGAGATTCAGTTCGCGGGCGCGGTCCGAATCGACCTCGGATACGTGGACGCCGAGAAAGCTGCCGGTCACTCCGGCGGGGTGCGCCGGTGGAGCGGGCGGAGCCGGTGGGGCCTGCGGTTCGGGAGGCTCGGGGATCATCGCCAACACGGCGGGTGGCGGAGGCGGGGCCGGCGGCGCGAATTGCGCCAACGCCATCCCGGCCGCGACAACGGCGGAAGCCGCGCATCTGTGGATCGTGGACATGGTCAACTCCTGAGATTCGATTATCGTTGTCGCTTGAGGTAGATGGTTCCCTTGGCCGCGGCGACTTTCAAGAGAGGCCCTCCACCGTTCAACGCGCCCGACGCGACCATCCGGCCGCCTCCGCCGCGAACGTGGATCTCGGGAAATTCCGTCATGATCCTCGCGTCGCGGCCGGAATCGTTCACGGCTTGAACGGTCACCGCTAATCTAGACGGAATCAAAACCGTAATGTCACCAGATTCGGTCTCGAGAATCGAATCCGCGGAGCCGCCGGCGAGCAGTTCCGCGAAGATCGCGCCGAGCAAGGTCGACGCGAAGAGGTTGCCCGCTCCGGCGAGACGAATGCCGCCGCCCATGGACTCGCAGCGCACGCCGCCACCGGCTTCCAGCACCTTGATCGACCCGCCCGCCGTGCGGGCGTTTACCGCTCCCCGGGCGCGCATCACCTGCACGCCGCCCGCCCCACTGATGGCGCTGACGCTGCCCTCCGATCGCTCCACGAAGATTTCGCCGCCGGCCGTTTCGAGCCACGAGTCGGCGCCGAGCGACCGGGCCTGAATCGCGCCGCCACCGGTGGTCGCGCGCACTTCGCCGCCGACGTGCCCCAGCAGAATCTCGCCGCCGCTCGACCGCGCGGCGAGGCGTCCGCCCAGGCGGTCCGCATCGACGCGGCCGCCGCCCGTTTCCGCATCCACTTCGAGAGGCAGGTCGCGGAGCAGGATGTCGCCGAGCGCATTCGAAACGGCGGCGAAGCGCACTCCGGAAGGAACTCGCACTTCGAGCTCCGAGTAAACCATCGAATCGCCGGACTGAGGCATCGAGACCAGAGCCGATCCGCCGCCCGACCGCAGCCGGGGCGCGTATTCGCCGAGTATCCGGCGCGCGTCGGATTCCCGCTCCACGCGGATGTGGTTCTTGACGCGCCACGCGATCTGATTGCCGCCGCCGCCCTGCACGATCACCAGTCCGCGCGATTCCACGCGCAGCCGTGACAGCGCGCCGGGGCTGAAGAAGCCGGTTCGCGTCTCCACCCAGCCGGCCGCTTCGCGTTCCAGCAGACCGGCGGTCTGAGCCGTTCCCATCGCCGCGAGGAGCAGGCCCGCGGCGGTCATCCTGCGAGTCATGGTCCTCAGAAGGCGTCGGCCGAGGCGTTCATCTCGGCCAGTATCCGGCGAGTCCGAAGCTGTACGTAGTCGTTGCTGTCGCTGCGCACCAACTGTTGGAGCATATCCACCATGTCGCGATTCTTGTGCTGCACCAGCAGGTCGATCGCCTGGGCGCGCAGACCGCTATTGTCGTCGCGCAACAACACCTGGGAAAGAGCGCGGCGCACTTCGGGATCGGCGGCGTGCTGCTTCAGACCCTCGAGCGCCTTGATTCGGACGCCGGGATTGGGATCGCTCACCAGCGCCGCGACGAGAGCGCGGCGGACCTCGGTGGCGGAGGAATCGCGGCGGAGCAGGTCCATGGATTCGACGCGAAGGCCGGGGTCGCCCTGTTCGCGGGACGCGGCGAGCACCAACTGGCGGATTCCATCGTCGGACAAGGCGCCGGACAGCTTGCGTTCGCGCGTCTCCTCGAGCACGATGTTCACGTTGCCGCGGCCATCGGCTTCCAGGAATCGCACCCGGCTAGCGGTGACCGGCGCGGCGGGAGCCGATGGCGAAACCGCGCGGCCGCCCAGGAATCCAACGGCGGCCAGCGCCAGCGCCGCGGCGGGCTTCCACAACGGCGCGGAAAACGCCGCCCGCAGGCGATCCAACAGGCCGGTGGGACGAGCCAGTTCCGACGCTCGAATCTCGCCGAACAGCCGCGCGCGGGAAGACGCCAGCAGCGCCGGTGGCGGGGCCAGATGTCCGCCATCGAGCGTGGCGTGCAACACACGCTCGGCTTCCAACGCGCGAGCGCATCCGGAGCAAGCATCGATATGGCGGTCGAACTCCTCTTCCTGGTGGAAGTCGAGTTCGCCGTAAAGATAGAGCGGCAGCAGAGTCCGGACGTCCTGGCAGGTCATACGAACTCTCCGAGCGCGGAGCGCATCTTCTGAGTCGCGCGGAAGAGGCAGTTCTTAGCAGCCTCCTCGGTGGTGCCGAGCACGTCGCCGATGGCGCGCAGACGCATCCCTTCATGATGCCTCATTTGGAAAACCGCCCGCTCGCGAGGCGTCAGATCCTCGAGCGTACGGGAGATCCGTTCGCGCACCTCGGCCGATAGCAACCGCCGCTGAGGATCGGAGGAGGCGCTGGTCTCCGGCGCGGATGCCAACAGATCCTTGGGACCGTCGGCCGAATCCACCGTGGACGGCTCCTCCTTGCGCACCTTGCGCTTGCGGAGATGGTCCAGGCACAGGTTGGTCACGATCCGGTACAGCCACGTGTGGAAGCTGCAATCGAAGCGGAAATTCCGCAGATTGCGGTGGACCCGGAGGAATGCCTCCTGATAGACGTCGCGCGCGTCTTCCTGCGACCGCAGGAGATTGTAGGCGAGGCGCAGCACCTGCTGGTCGTACGAATACACCAGTTTCTCGAAGGCGCTCTGGTCGCCCTGCTGCGCGGCTCGGATTAACGCGGATTCATCCAACACGGAGTCACGCCCGAGGACCCCGGCAACGCTCACGGAAGGGTCTCCCATTGACATTGTTCTGACTACCCTGAGAGAGTGGACGCGCCTGGGGCGGAAACGTACCGGGACGGGGCGAAATTTTCAAATCAAGTCGCGAATCACTTGGCCATGGACGTCGGTGAGGCTCATGTCGCGGCCGCCGAACCGCCAGGTGAGCCGCCGGTGATCGAGCCCCAATTGATGGAGCACGGTGGCGTGGATGTCGTGGATGGTGGTGGGGTTTTCGGCGGCGGCGTTGCCGAACTCGTCGGTGGAGCCGTAGGCCGCGCCGCCTCGGAATCCGCCGCCGGCGAGGAAGATCGAGTAGCCGTTCACGTGGTGATCGCGGCCCACGGTCTCGGAAATCTTGGGTGTGTGCGGCGTGCGGCCCATCTCGCCGGCCCAGATGACGATGGTGGTGTCGAGCAGTCCGCGTTGCTTCAGGTCGGCGATCAGAGCCGACACCGCCTGATCGGTGATCATCGCGTTCTCTTCGTGGTTTTTCTTCAGGTGGCTGTGCTGGTCCCACGGCGAATTGTTGCGGTGGGTGAGCGGGCAGGTGATCTCGACGAACCTTACGCCCGCTTCGACGAGCCGCCGGGCTCGCAGCGTCTGGAGACTGTAGTATTTCTTGAAGTCGTTGGAACTGTCCAGGCCGTACATGCGGCGAGTGGCCTCGCTCTCCTTGCCCACGTCCGCTAGCCCGGGAATCGCTGACTGCAGGTGGAACGCGGTTTCATAATTGCGGATGGCACCCGCGATGGAGGTTTCGCCCGACGAGGCAGCGAATTCGGAGTCGTGCTCCTTTAGCAGCGCGAGCTTGCGCTTCTGGATTTCCGCCGGTCCGGCGGGCGTGATATTGTCCATCACAAGGCCCTTGGCCCGCAGCATGGTGGCCGCGTGGGAAGCCGGGAGAAACGCGCTGGCGAAGTTCTCGTAGCCGCCGTTGGGAATCCAGTCGTTGTTCAACAGCACGTAGTTCGGCAGGTTGTCCGATTCCGAACCCAGCCCGTACGACACCCACGATCCGATGCTCGGCGCGGCGCCGGTGACTCGTCCCGTGTGCATCAGCAAGGCCTGCTGGCCGTGCAGCGGCTGCTGTCCTACCATTGACCGCACCACGCACAGATCGTCGGCCACCTTGGCGATCTCCGGCAGCAGATCGCTCACCCACAATCCGCTCTTGCCTCGCCGCCGGAACTCCCACGGGCTGCCGAGCCATACGCGATCGGCCGTCGATTGCGACTTCGCCGACACCGCGCCCTGGCCGATCGGTTCGCCCTGGCGCTTGGCGAGCATCGGCTTGGGGTCGAACGTGTCCACGTGGCTGGGTCCGCCGTCCATGAAGAACAGCACGACGCTCTTCGCCCTGGCCGCGTGGTGCGCCTTGGCTCCCGCCGCGTCACGAGCCAGCAGGCTGGACAGCGCGAGCGACCGCATCCAATCGCGGCGCGTGATACTACCGGACATACAGGAACTCCTTGGCGTTGAACATCGCGTGGGCGACATCCTTCCAAACGGCCAACCACTTCATCATATCGGGAGCGGCGGCTCCGGGGACATCCTGATAGAGGCCGGCGAAATCCCGCGCCGCGCGCGACCAACGCGCCAGATCGGCGGGATCGGGCGGGCGGGCGAAGGCGCGCCGGAACATTTCGTCGATCCGCTGTTCCGGCGTCGCGTGCGGCGTCTCGATCAAACGCCGCGCCCAGAACTCGGCCTGTCCGGTCGCCAGCGGATCGTTGAGCAGCGCGAGCGCCTGCGCGGGCACGTTGGTTTCGTCGCGGCGCCCCATCGGGATTTTCGGCGCGGGCTGGTTGAACGCGGCCAGGAACTTGGGCGGTTCCATGATCGTCATTTTCGTGTAGATCGACCGGCGGCCATCGCCATCGAGCGGACCGGAGAAGAGCCGCTTCTCGGCATCCTCGTTGGATCGCGGGGGATTGACGGTCTCGCCGTAGGGACGCCGGTCGAGCCGGCCCGACACGGCGAGCATCGCGTCGCGAATCGACTCCGCCTCGAGGCGCCGCGGCGGATATCGCGCCAGGAGCCGGTTGGATGGATCGCCCTCCCTCGTGGCAGGGCTGGCCGCGCTCGACTGACGGAACGTCTCGCTGAGCACCAGTTGGCGAATCAGGTTCTTGGTGGACCAGCCGTTCGACATGAAATCCGACGCCAGCCAGTCGAGCAATTCGGGATGCGAAGGGCGGTCGCCGAGGTGGCCGAAGTCGTCCACCGTTTGGACGATGCCCGTCCCGAAGGTCCAGTGCCAGACGCGATTCACCCACACGCGCGCGGTGAGCGGGTTGGTACCGGCGGCCACCATCTGGGCGAGGCCGAGACGTCCGCTGCCGGCGACGGGGCCGGACGATTTCGACAGCACCTCGAGAAACCCGCGCGGGACTGCGTCGCCGAGATCCTCGTACGTGCCGCGCTTGTTGAGGCGATAGTCGAAACCGGCGCCGATGTCGGCCATGCCGTTGACCGTCCACGGCTCGGCGACGCGGCGTTCGGTCTCGCGATAACGGGCGATCAGCGCGGCGAGTTCTGGGCCGGCGGCGGGATCGTTGGGGAGCAGGCGGTTCTCGATCAACCAGTTGACGACGCGAACCCGATCGCCGGAGATCGTCCCGGCGCGCCAGGCGCCGATCGCGGCGGAGAACCACCTTCCGTACTCCGCGGCGGCGCCGGCGGCATCGGAGGGCGAGCCGCCGAACAGCGAGGCGAAGCGCTCCAGTTCGTCGGCGGGCGGCTTCTCGCCGTCGTGCGCCACCACTCGTGTGATGCCGAACCAGCTTTGAGGCTCGCGCGCCTGTTCCTCGGTGCATTTGCCGCCCAGGCCGACGCGCGGCGGGAAATTCGGGTTGGAGGTCTTGGTCGCCGCCTCCACGTAGACGCGCGTCTCCGCCTTCTCCAGATCGGTTTGCGCGCGATTGTCCTTGGCCTGTCCCCTCGCGGCGAGTTTGGCCCACACGGGCTGGATGCCATTCAGGTAGGTCTGGCGCTCGGTGAGAAACGCGTTGTCGATGACCAGGCGATAGGCGGCGAAATCGCCGCCCGCGAGTTCGAAGCTGACGTAGGCGCGGCCGTTGGAACCGGTGAACGGCGAGCGGACGGCGCCGTTCAAGCGGGGTGAGAGCGTGTTGGTGAACAGACCCGCGGGAAACAGCATCGCGATGGATTGTTTTCCGGTCGTATCGACGGCGAAGTCGCCCGCCGAGGTTCGGCCGTGGCGCAAGCCCGCGCCGTCGACGCTCCAGCCGTCCGGCGTGGAAGAGCGGAAGTCGGCGAGGGTGGTGAAGCCGGCCGCGTTGGCGGATCCGCGGGCGGCGGATTCTCGCGCGTATTCGGCGGCGATGGCACGCCACGCTTCGGCCGCGGCGGACTTCGCGCGCGCCGCTTCGAACCACGGCCGCATCGGATTCTCGAGCGGCGGCGTGGTTCCATGATCCACGCGTAGCGCCTTTTTCCACGCCGCGAGCAGAGTCTCGTCCAAGCCGGCGGAAAGCCGCTCCGCGTCGCGCGACCCGCGCAGGCAGGCATCGGCCGCGAGCATGTAGCGAGGGATGTCCGCGGCGGCGGATTCCCACTGCCGGGCGGCGGCGGCGCGAATCGCGGGCTTCATCGCGGCCAGTTCGGCCAGCGTTTCGCGATTCCGCTCCGGAGCGTCGGCGGTGTTGGTCACCCAACGCGAACTCATGAAAGCGCCGCCGAGCGAGTAGTAGTCGCGTTGCGAGATCGCGTCCAGGCGGTGATCGTGGCAGCGCGCGCAGGCGACGGTCATGCCGAGGAACGCCTTGGAGAACGCGTCGATCTTGTTGTTCAGCATCTCCTGATGGATGCCGTTGAACTGCAGGCTGTCGCCGTGCCGCTTCTCGCCCAGTTGGTAGAACATCGTGCCGAGGATCGACTCGTCGATCTTCTCCCGGGGATCGACGCGGCGCGTGGGTAGCAGATCGCCGGCGATCTGCTCGCGCACCAGTTGGTCGTAGGGAACGTCGCCGTTGAGCGCCCGGATCAGGTAGTCGCGATAGCGCCAGGCTCCCTTGGCGGGGATGTCCCACTCGTAGCCGTAGGTGTCGCTATAGCGGACCACATCCATCCAGTGGCGCGCCCAATGCTCGCCGAAGTGAATCGACGACATCAGGCGCTCGACCGCCTTTTCGTAGGCGTCCGGCGCGGCGTCGCGAACGAACGTGTCGATCTCACCGGGCGACGGAGGAAGACCCGTGAGCACGAAGCTCGCGCGGCGCAGCAGCGATGGGCGATCGGCGCGGGGCGCGGGCCGTAGCGTCCTCTGCTCGAGCTTTGCGAGGATGAACCGGTCGAGCGGACCCTTAGGCCAAGCGGCGTCGCGCGGCGTGGGGACGGCGGGACGGTGAACCGGCATCAGACTCCACCACTGACTGCGCTCGCGAAAAGTCTCGTCCCAGGATTTCGCGACGGCCGCCGCCGCGGGCTTGTCGCGGGGATCGAAGGCGCCGTCGCGAATCCAGCGCTCGAAGGCGGCGATCGTCTTCGGGTCGAGCGGCCCCGATCCCATCGGCATCGCGGAAACGCCGGGCTCGCGGCGCATGACGCGCAGCAGCAGGCTCTTCGACGGATCGCCCTTGACGATCGCCGCGCCGGATTTCCCGCCCGCCTCCCAACCGGCGCGGTGATCGAGACGAAGGCCGCCCTGAGGGCGATCGCCCGAGTGGCACGCGGCGCAATGCTTCGCCAGAGCGGGACGGATCTCGTTCTCGAAGAACTCGCGCGCGGGCTCGGCCGCGGCGGCGCCCAGGGAGAAGATCGCCGAAAATGCCAGGAATCGGAAGCGCATGACAGTGGGGTCGCACTAAGAGTTTATCCGAACGGCGATATGATCGGAAGTTGCTTTTCCCGCGACTCCTCGCCGCCGCCGCCGTTGCCGCCGCCGCACGGGCCCAGATCGATCCCGGCAAGGACCTGAACGCCTATCTGGCCGAAAAGACGGACAAGCGCGTGGCGGTGTCGTTCGAATACCGGCAACGCGCGGAGGATCGCACGGGCATCGTTTTCGGCCGCGACCGCGACATCGCCGCGGACTTCCTGCGGCTTCGCGTGGGTCTTACCGTTCGCCCGTTCACCTGGATGAAGATTTCGGGCCTGGCGCAGGACACACGTTCGGCGGCCTATGGTGGAATCGAGCCGGGGACCGTCAAGGATCCGATCGACCTGCAAGAGGGCTACATCGACCTGTTCTCGTCGAAACAACTCGGCCCCGGGCTCACGGTGGGCCGGCAGATGCTCAACTACGGCGACACGCGCCTGATCGGTTCGCCGCAGTGGGCGTACGCGGCTCGAACGTGGGACACGGCGCGGCTCTACTGGGTGACCAAGAAGATGAAGCTCGAGTTCATGAGCCTGTCGACCATCGTCCCGCGCAGCGACAGCTTCAACAAGCCCATCCTCGGCGACCGCATCTGGGGCATGTACGACACGTTCAAGGACGTGCTGGGCAAGACCGTGGTGGATGTGTACGTGTTGCGCCACGATCAGAATCGCCCCGGAGGATTCACCGGAGTGGGCACGCTCGGCATCAATCTATACGGAACTCGTTGGGCGATTCCACTGGTGCGCGGCTTCCGCTTCACCACCGAGGGCGTGCTGCAGACCGGGAAGAACGGCATCCTGGCGCATCGCGCCGCGGGCTGGGTAGGGCAGATCGGATATAAAACCGCCATCCGGAAGCGGCCGGTGGACTTCGCCAACGAATACAAGTACGCGTCCGGCACCAATCCCGCCAGCGGGCGCAGCGGCACCTTCGACCAGTTGTATCCGGCCGCTCACGACAAGTTCGGGACCATGGATATGATCGGGTGGCGCAACGTGCACAACGTGAAGTCGATGACCAGCTTCGGTCTGAGGAAGACATGGAACTGGGTGCTCATGTACAACAACTCCTGGCTGGCCGATCCGCGCGACGCCGCCTACAGCGCGCAGGGCCGGCCGGTCGCGCGCGCGCCCCGGGGCGACGCCGGGCGGCACATCGGCCAGGAGATCGACCTCTACAGCAACTACCTGTGGGGCGGCGTCACGCTGGGAGCGGGGATCGGGCAGTTCTTCCCGGGTGGGTTCATTCGCCGCACGACGCCGGGCGCGCACTCGCGGCTGCTGTTTCTGACTACTTCGTACTCGTTTTGAGGGCCGCATTCATGCCGAAGGAATCCCGGCTCCTCTGCTACCATCACCCCATGGCGCCACTCGTGGAGTTGCTTACTACACGAGCGGAGGGACCCGGCGTGACGCGGCGGCGGTGGATCGGCGCGGCCTGCCTCGCCGCCGGCTGCGGGCGCCCGCGATCGCGCGTGATCGGCGTCGTGCCCAAGGCGACTTCGCACCTGTTCTTCGTGTCGATCCACGAAGGCGTCGACAAGGCGGCGCGCGAATTCGGCTTGGAGATCCTGTGGAACGGCCCCGAAGACGAGACCGATCACACGCGCCAGATCCGCATCGTGGACAGCATGGTGGCGCAAGGCGTGGACGCGATCGCGATCTCGGCCACCGACGAACGCGCGCTGGCCGCGCCGCTCGAACGAGCCATCGCCAAGGGGATTCCGGTGACCGTGTTCGATTCGGCGGCGAACATCGAGGGCTACGTCAGCTTCATCGCGACCGATAACTTCAGCGCCGGCTGCTCGGCGGCCCGGGCGCTGGCCGCGCTCACCGGCGGCAAGGGCAAGGTGGCGATGGTCATGCAGAAGCCCGGCGGCACGTCGACCGGCCTGCGCGAGCGCGGATTCGCCGAGACGATGGAGAAGGAGTTTCCCGGCGCCACGATCGCCGCGCGGCAGTACGGAATGGCGAATCCGGCCCGGTCGCGAGCGGCGGCGGAGAACATTCTGACGGCGCATCCCGATCTGGCGGGACTGTTCGCGTCGAGCGAGGCGGCGTCGTTGGGAGCGATCCAGGCGTTGCGCGGCCGGGGCTTGGCGGGCAAGGTGCGGCTCATTACGTTCGACACCAGCGACACGCATCTCGAGGCGCTGCGAGAGGGAACCATCGACCGGATGATGGTGCAGGATCCGGTGCGGATCGGCTATGAAGCGGTGAAGTCGCTGGCGCTGAAGTTGCGGGGAGAGACTCCGCCCAAGCGCCTGGACCTGCCGGCTCGCGAGATCGTGAAAGCGGATCTCGACCGGGTGAAATAGCGAGATCCGATCGGCGCGCCGTTCCGTATGGATTCGCATGACCACCCCATTGGAACTGGTACAGAGCCTGTATGCCGCGTTCGGCCGCGGCGACATCGGATTCATTCTCGCCCACGTCGCCGAGGACTGCGTTTGGCAGACGCCGGGCGAAGGAATTCCCTCGGCGGGCCGCTTTATCGGACCGCAAGGCGCGGCGCAATTCTTCGAGCGCCAAGGAGGGTCGGAGGACGTGACGGCGTTCGACGTGAAGGAATACTTCGTGAACGGGAATACGGTGGTCGCGCTGGGATTCGAGCGGGTGACGGTGAAGGCGACCGGCAAGACTGCCGAGACCGATTGGGCGATGATGTTCCGTATCGCGGAAGGCAAGGTCGCCTGGTTCCAGCCCTTCTACGACACCGCCGCCTACGTGCGCGCGCACAAGGCGTAGCCGCCGGTTGCGGTCCCGCACCGATTCGCTCGACAATCGGAAGGTGGAACTGAAGAGCGGCGTGCCTGCAAACGAGCTCGTCCTGAGCATCGACGGCCTCACCCCGGCGTCGATTCCGATGAATCGTCTCGCCAAGTACCTCGAGGTGTACTCGTTGATGCTGGGAAACGACCCCTACATCCATTTCACCGCTGTTCGGGACGGCAGTTGCGCAATCCACGCTTACGCCGAAGAGGCGGCCGTCCCCAGGATCAAGGAAAGGCTAAGCCGGCTCCAGGAGGAGATCGCGCCAAGGCAAGCATCGAAGGCGAGACAGGACCTTGACGATCTGTTGTTCGCCGACAACGCCGAGGGCGAGATTACCGCTTACGGACAGAAGGTGTTGACCTTCCCAGGGAGAAACCGGAGAACCGTCGAGGAAATCGGTCCGATCGAACGCGATCACACCATCGAGGGGCAGATTTTCCAGATGGGCGGCAAGGACGCGACGATCAATGTGCTTCTCCGGGATGGCGACCGCGAGTTGCGGTGCGTGGTTCCGATCGAATTGGCGCGCCGTTTGGCTGTCCATTTGTTCGGACCCAAGGTGAGGCTCGAAGGCACAGGCGTTTGGTACCGCGTGGACGGCCAGTGGCAGATGCGATCTTTCGAAGCCGTTGACTTCTTCAAACTGGAAGACGAGTCTCTCCGGGACGCGCTTGCCAACGTGCGCGCCACACTCCCGGCTATTCCCGCGGCGGGCTTCATCGACTCCCTCGAGGAGCTTCGGCGGGAATGATCGCGCTCGACACTTCGGCACTCGCCCTCCGGTTGGTTCCGGACGCTCCGATCTTCAAGGCGGGGACGAACGCTCCTGTGCGGCACGCGAAGGAACGTATGGAGGCGCTCGTCGATAGCGCATCGAAAAGAGGAGAGCCGCTTCTCATCCCGACGCCGGTCATCGCCGAACTACTTGCACGGCTTCCGGGCAAGGCCGGGAATGTGCTGCAAGTCCTGCAGCGCTCACGCTGGTTTCGAATCGCGGCGTTCGACCTGGCCGCCGCGGTGGAACTGGGAGAAAGGACCGCCAAAGCGATCGCCGCCGGGGACAAGAGGGACGGCATCGACGCACCTTGGGCCAAGGTCAAGTTCGATCGCCAGATCATCGCCATCGCGATCACAAACGGCGCGTCCGAGTTGATATCGAACGATGCCGCTCTGGCAAAGACAGGCGAAAGTCGGGGTATCCGCATCGTCGGTGTCGACGACCTGCCTGTGCCCGAATCGCTTATCCCGCCGCCTCTTCTTGCTTCCCTGGAGGACGACGGGGCGGAGTGACCCTTCGCCCCGTCAACGAGGCCGCGACGGCTTGCCCTTGCTGGACTCCCATAGATGATGCGACGGCGCGTGACGCCGGATCTTGATATTGCGGAACTCCGCCCGGTGCGCCCTCCGACTGCAGGCAGACGTGGCCGATCCGGGGATTCGCCTCCGCCGCCAAGCCGACGATCGCGCCGTTCAGCACGGTCGCGAGCCTTCCCTCCTCGGAATACACCTCGTAGGTGTTCCACTCGCCCTCGGGCTTGGCGTTGTCGTGGATCATCTCGCCGCCCTCGAGATACGCGCCCTGGATCGGGAAAATGCGGCCCATGTGCGACTGGTACAACTGGCACTCGATCCCGCGCGGCCACACCTCGTCCTTTTGTACATGCACGAGCACGCCGCTGTTGCCGCGCTTGGGGAATCGCACTTCGACGTGGAAGACGTAGTTGTCGTGGACGTCGCTGGTGCGGATGTAGCCGTTCGGCGTGCCCGTGGTTTTGAGGAGCCCGTTCTCGATGAAGAAGGTTCCTTGTTCGGCGAACGTCTCCTCGAAGTAGCGTTTGGCCTTACCCTCGGGCGTCTTGAGAACCGCGACCCATTTGCCGGAGTCGCGCCCGCTGAACAGATTCAGCCAGCCCTCGTCGTACTTCACATCGGTATCGCGCATGTCGCCGATCCGCTGGCCCATCGCCACGCCGCCCATGCCGCCCAGGAACAGGCGCCGCTTCACGGGGCCAGGACTTTCAGTAGCGAACGCCGTTGGCGTCCTTGTTGCAAAAATCGATCGACTCGGCATGCTTGGCGGCGTCAGTCCCGATGAGAAACACCGGGCGGTGGGGGCTCGTGAGGAGCAACGCGGCGTCGGCGACGCTCGGTGAGTAAGGAAAGCACTTGGCGTGGATTGGGCGCGCGGACTGGGCGCCCATACGAATCACTTGTTCCGTGGGCTCCGCGCGGTTGGCGTACTGGGTGCTCTTCCTGAGCCAAAGATAGCCGCATTGGTGAATCACCAGAGCAGCGGAAAGAGCGGGCGCCAGCCAGGGCCATCGCCGTTGCTGGGAAATTCGGTGGCAGGCCAGGAGAGCGGCGGCGATAATCAGGCAGCTGCCAACGCTTGCAAGATATGTATGGCGGCTGGGCACTTGCGGCATGTAAGTAAGGAAACTGTACGGCAGCAGCGTCACGATGATCCACAGGCCAGCGATGATCAGAACCGGCCGCCAAGGGCGAGCCGCGGATGTTAAGACTACTGGCAGCGACAACACTCCCCAAACCCAAAGGAGCCCAAGGGCGCTTCGGATCAAGACCTGCGCAAACGGCGCCTCGAGCGAAAACGTCCCGTCATTGAAATGGAGGTGACTCTGCCTGGCGAGGAAAATCATGCCGAAGTAGATGGAGCCAATCAAGGCGAGCGGCAATACTCCCCATAGTTTGGTCAGTTTGGTCCATCGCCGTTCAATAATTGCCGCGATGCCGCACAACGGGATCAGGGCGACGGAGGACTCCTTTGAAAGGAGCGCCCCCAGAAAACACAAAAGCGTTGCGGCGTAGGCCAACGCGCGCCGGGTCCGTAGCCAACAGATAAAGCCGAGGAAACCCAGGAGCATGAACAGGAAGACCAGCAGTTCGGGCAGCGCGGAGACCCAGACCACGGCCTCGCTCTTCCGTTGACCGACGGCGAAAGCGCATGCGGCGACAGCGGAAATCCGCCATCCGATCCGATTCCAGTAGCCTAGAGCGAAGACCAGCAATGAACAGACCACGTGTAAAGCCAGGCTCAGCAGGTGGTAGGGAATCGGATTCAAGCCAAACGCACGGTCCATCATGAAAATGACCACGAGCGAAGTGGCTCGCGTGCGATAAAGCGCGTCCCCAGCGAGGCTAGACCATCCGCGCTCCGTGGACAGTTCTCTCGCCATGAGGATCTGGCCGTAATCGTCCGAGATGAAGGGTAGGCCGACCGCCCACCCGTACGCCAGGCTGGACAATACAGTCAGCAGGATGGCCATGGTGATGAAAGCTCGCGCGGACGGGAACGAAAGAGAACCCGCGGAGGGCGACGGCATCGGGAGCATGGGCCCGATAACCAAGCGGCAATAGGTCTTGCACAATTGCACGAAAGTCGTTACAAGGGATCCGGCGCGAAAGAACTGGGACCGGCCATACTGTCTGGGATAGTGGTGAACCGGGATCTCCACTACCGGGCCGCCGGTCAACTCCAGTGTCCGCACGATTTCAACACAGATCGTGCCGCCGGTGGATTGAATGTTACCGAGGTCCAGAGCGTCCCTCCGGATAAGGCGGAAGTCGCAGTCGATGTCGCGCAAGCGGATGCGAAACAACCAGCGGGCGAAGCGGTTGTAGAGCCAGCCGATGGCGATGCGATGCCAAGGGTCCTGCCGCTCGAGCTTGTATCCGTTGACGAGACAAGCGCCGGGGGACATCGCGCGGACGAGTTCCTCCAATTCGGCGGGATCGTATTGGGCGTCGCCGTCGGTGTAGAAGACATAGGCTTTGGTCGCGGCGGCAAAGCCAGACCGCAACGCGGCGCCGTAGCCGAGGTTTTCCGCGTGGGTAACGACGCGCAGATGTGGGGCGTACTGTTTCCTGGCCTCTTCGAGGACCGCCGCCGTATCGTCGGTGGATCCGTCGTTGACGACGATAACTTCATAGTCATCCGCCACGCGCGGCAGCACGGCGAAGGTCCGGCTGAGGAGCGCGGGAAGGGACAGTCCGTCGTTAAATGCTGGGAAGAATACGCTGAGTCCGCCCTGGAGCCTGGCTCCAGGCGAATTTCGATCCGTCGCTTCAGGCCATCCCGTTCGATTCACACCAATCCCTTTCGCCGCACCCCCGCGGCAAGCTTTGGATCAGTGTCGCATTCGGAATCGAAAATAGTCAAGCGCTATGAGGGTCGAGCGGGCGAAAATGTCCCGTATCGTGGAAGGCAAAGCCGCCTGGTTCCAGCCGTTGCACGACACCGCTGCCTACGTCCGCCCCGTCAACGAGGCCGCGACGGCTTGCCCTTGCTGGACTCCCATAGATGATGCGACGGCGCGTGACGCCGGATCTTGATATTGCGGAACTCCGCCGGTACGCCCTCCGACTGCAGGCAGACGTGGCCGATCCGGGGATTCGCCTCCGCCGCCAAGCCGACGATCGCGCCGTTCAGCACGGTCGCGAGCCTTCCCTCCTCGGAATACACCTCGTAGGTG
>SYLY01000190.1 GCA_005808475.1 Acidobacteriota bacterium | reverse complement strand
CGATCGTCGCCATCTCCCAGTCGAGCACGGCCTCGATGCGCGCGGGATCGGCGGGGTCGAGCAGCAGGTTGTCGAGTTTGTAGTCGTTGTGAATCACGGCCGCCCCGGATTCGGGGGGCATCCGCCGCGCGAGCCAAGCCGCCAGTTCGTCCATCGCGGGCAGCGCCTCGGTTTGCGCATCCGCCCAGCGCCGGGACCAGCCCTCCACCTGGCGCCTCACGTAGCCATCCGGTTTACCAAACCCGTCGAGCCCGGCTGCTTTCCAATCGATCGCGTGCAGCCGCGCCAGGTTGTCCGCCATCGCTCGCGAAAGCTCCCGGCACTTGTCCGGCGACGACGTCAGCTCCGGTGGCGCTTCCCGGCGCACGACGAATCCGCGGCGGCGCTCCATCAGGTAGAACGGGGCTCCGATCACCGAGGGATCGTCGCACGCAGCGGCCGGCCTGGGCGCGGGTGGATAGACCGCCCACAGCTTCGACAGCACGCGGAACTCGCGCCCCATGTCGTGCGCGCTCTTCACCGTCGTGCCGAACGGAGGGCGGCGCAGCACGAATTCCGCCTCGCCCACGCGGACCAGATAGGTGAGGTTCGAATGGCCCGATGGGAACTGCTCCACCACCACCGGCCCGGTCGAGTCCGGCATGGCGGATCGGGCGAAGTCGCTCAACCGGGCGACATCCAGTTCCTCGCCGGGGCGTGGCGGCGCCGTGGGGTTCATCCGTTCTTGTATAGCATGCCGGAGCTATAATGGCGCATTGCCATGAAGCTCCTTCTTTCGCTCACCACCGCTTCGCTGATGGTTGCCCAACAGGGCTGGTATCCGCACGAAGGCGGCCTGCTGAAGTACCGCGTGCAGATTCGCTTCGGCGAAGAGCCGGACACCATGCCGGACGGCTTCAAGTTCGGCCGCGTGTCGGCGGTCGCCGTGGACAGGCAGGGTGAGGTCTACGCTTTCCAGCGCGGGCCCAAGGCTCCACCGGTGGTCGTGTTCGACGCCAACGGGAAGTACCTTCGGTCGTTCGGGCGCGACAAAACCGGCAAGTCGATATTCGGCAATGCGCACGGCATGCGCATCGATCCCGAAGGCAACCTGTGGGTGACCGACAACGGCAACCACCAGGTCTTCAAGATGACGAGGGACGGGAAGGTGTTGCTCACCCTGGGAATCAAGGGCAAGGCCGCCACCGATTCGAAGACGTTCAACCGTCCCACCGACATCGCCTTCCATCCCGATGGACGCCACGTCTACGTTTCCGACGGTTACGGCAACGCGCGCGTCGTGAAGTTCACCACCGATGGCAAGTACGTGCTCGACTGGGGCAAGCACGGCACGGGGCCCGGCGAATTCAACACGGTCCACTCGGTGGCGGTCGACAACACAGGCACGGTCTACGTGAGCGACCGGGAGAACAACCGCATCCAGATCTTCGACGAGAACGGCAAGTTCCTGCGCATGTTCTCTCATCTGGGCGCCACGCAAAACCTGTTCATCACGCCCGACCAGGAACTGTGGGTGATCACGCACCGCAACAACATCGAAAACCTCACCTACGACACGCTCGCCGGCCGGATCATGAAGGTGGACAAAGGCACGGGCCGGATTCTGGGCGCGATGGAATCCCCCGGCCACTGGTTGCACGTCACGCCGGAAAAGCTGATCTTTATCGGCAGCCTGACGGGCAACGTGTTCCGCTGGTATCCGGGTTGGCTCGCGAAGGGTCTGGGCGCGGAAGAGGGTCTGCGCCCGGCCAACTGAGATGGCGTCGATCTTCGTCACTGGCGCCACCGGTTATCTGGGCGCCGTGGCCTGCGAGAAACTGATCGCCGCCGGCTACGACGTGACCGGACTCGCGCGGTCGCCGGAAGCGGCCGCCAAGCTGGTGGACGCCGGTGTCCGGCCGGTTCACGGCGCGTTGGGAGACGCCGCGTTGCTCGCCGCCGCTGCCCGGTCCGCCGATGCCGTATTGCACGCCGCCGCCGATTGGGGTCCCGGCTTCGCCGCTTCGGATCGCGCCGCTGTGGAAGCCATGTTGGACGCGCTCACCGGCTCGGCGAAACCGTTCGTGTATACCAGCGGCACGTGGGTGATGGGCGGAACCGGCGGCCGCTTGGCGGGCGAAATGTTCCCGTTGAATGGACCGCCATTGGTCGCTTGGCGGCCCGCCGTCGAGCGTTTGGTTCTGGACTCGGCGGAAAAGAAGGTCCGCGGCGTCGTGCTCCGTCCGGCGATGGTGTTCGGCCGCGGAGGCGGAACCGCCGGAAAGATCGCGCGCGGGGAGCTGCCGGTCGTTGGCGACGGCTCCAACCATTGGAGCTTCGTGAACGTCGACGACTTGGGCGATCTCTACGTCCTGGCGACTGAACGTGGGCGCTCCGGCTGCGTCTATCTCGCCGCGGACGGGCCGCCGGTCAAGACCGCCGATCTCGCCGCCGCGCTGGGAGCCGCTCCTCCGGTTCCGCTCGAACAGGCACGGGAGCGGTTCGGGCCGGTGGCCGAGTGTTGGGCGCTCGACCAGAAGATCGGCTCCACGCGCGCCTTTCGCGAACTCGGCTGGCGGCCCACGCGCCCCACTGTCCTGCAAGAAGGTAAGCGATGCGGGTTGCGCTCGACGGCGCCCCACTGACCGTCGCCACCGGCGGCATTCGCCAGTACACGGAAGAACTGCATCGCGCGCTCTGCCAGGAATTCCCCCAGGACGCGTTCGAACTGGTGGCGCCGGAGCCCGGCCGTTGGTGGTCCATCGGGTTACCGCGTGTGTTGCGGCGGCGTGGATTCGACCTCTTCCACGGAACCGATTTCGCCGTGCCCTACTGGCCTTCCCGGCCGTCGGTCATGACGCTCCACGATCTGTCGCCCTGGAAGGACCGGGCCTGGCGCGCGGCTTCGGACCGCGTGCGGCGCCGGACGCCCTGGCTGCTGCGCCTGGGCTTGGCCACGATGGTCGCGACTCCCACCGAGGCGATTCGGCGGGAGGCGATCGCGAGGTTCGGTCTGCGCCCGGATCGCGTGGCTGCCGTGCCGCTGGCGGCGAGCGAGCGGTTTCGTCCCGGCGCCGCACGCGGCGGTTATCTGCTGATGGTGGGCACGATCGAGCCGCGCAAGAACGTGCAATTGGCGATCGGCGCGGTGCGCGAGCTTCGCCGTGCAGGCGGCGAGGTGACGTTGAAGCTGGCCGGCCGCAACGAAATGGGACTGAAGCCGGAACCGGGTATCGAAGTTCTGGGGCCGGTCCCCGGCGACGCGCTTCCCGGTCTCTACGCGGGCGCGGCCGCGCTGCTGTTTCCGTCGCTGTACGAGGGGTTCGGACTTCCGGTGCTCGAAGCCTTCCGCTGCGGCGTTCCGGTGGTGGCGTCGCGAGACCCCGCGCTGATGGAGGTGTCCGGCGGCGCCGCGCTGCACCCGGCATCGGACAGCGAGTGGCCCGCCGCGATCCGAGCCGCCATCGATGGCCCCGAATGGCGCGAACGCGCGCTGGCGCGAGGCGCGGAGTTCACCTGGTCCCGGACAGCGCGCCGCATGCGCGAAGTCTATCGCGAGGCCATCCGGCTCCACGCGGAATGCTATCATCCCTTTTCGAAATGAAAACGTACACCATCGCCGTGATCGCGGGTGACGGCATCGGCCAAGAGGTCATCCCTCCCGTGCTCGAACTGCTCGAGGCCGTGGGCGGGCTCCATGGTCTCTCCTTCGACTGGCGTCACTTCGACTGGGGCGCGTCCTACTTCTTCAAGCACGGCGTCATGATGCCACCCAACGGGCTGGAACTGCTGGCGCCGCACGACGCGGTGCTGCTCGGCGCGGTGGGCCACGTCGATATCCCCGACAACATCACCCTCAATGGACTGCTGCTGCCCATTCGCCGCGGCTTCGACCAGTTCGCCAACGTCCGCCCGGCGGTGCTGTTCGATGGCGTCGATTCGCCCCTCCGCGGCCAGAAGGCCGGCGACATCGACATGGCTGTCGTGCGCGAGAACACCGAGGGCGAGTACGCGCAGATTGGCGGCTTCCTGTATCATCACCAGCCCGAGGAAGTCGCGGTGCAGACCTCGGTCTTCACCTGGCGCGGCTGCGAGCGCGTGATCCGGCACGCCTTCGAACTAGCCCGCCAGCGCAACGGCAGGAAGCGCGTCGCTTCGATCACCAAATCGAACGCGCAAGGCTACAGCATGGTCTTGTGGGATCGCGCGTTCCACTCGGTGGCGCGCGAGTTCCCCGACATCAAGACCGAGCAACTGCTGGTGGACGCCGCCGCGATGAACTTTGTCCGCCGTCCGCAGAGCTTCGACGTGGTGGTGGGCTCGAACCTGTTCGGCGATATCCTCAGCGATCTTTCGGCGATCGTCACCGGCTCCATCGGACTCGCCGCGAGCGCCAATCTCGACCCCACGCGCCGGTTCCCCTCGATGTTCGAGCCAGTGCACGGCACCGCGCCGGACATTCTGGGAAAGGGAATCGCCAATCCGATGGCGGCCTTCTTCTCGGCCTCGATGATGCTCGAGCACTTGCAGGCGCCTCACGCCGCGCGCGCCGTGGACAACGCGATTCGCGCCGTGCTGGCCGCACGCAAGGTGCGTACTCCCGATCTCGGCGGAACCGCCACCACCGATCAGGTGAAGGCCGAAGTGATCGCCCACCTGGCCTGAGCGGCTACTTGTACTTCGGGTTGTACTTGCCCCGTTCGGCGAATCCGCCGAGCGCCGGCTTCATGGCCGAGTAGCGCGGGTACGAGTCGAAAATAGCGCTGCCTCGCATGCGCGGATCGCCCTGGGCGGCCAGCAGCTTTTCCAGCCGCGCACGATGGGTCTCCATCTCCTTCTTGTGGGCGGGCGAGCCGGCGAGATTGTTCAAGCAGCCGGGGTCGGCGGCGATGTCGAAGAACTCGTGCGCGGGCTGGCGCGCGAATCCGGCGCCGTGGAGCGGGTCGGTCTGGCGTCCCATCAGGTACCGCTTGCTGGGTCCGTCGTCGATGTCGGCGAACAGCGGCGGATCGCCGGCGGGCCAACGGTCCGGCGCAAAGTTGCGGATGTAGAGATGGCGCCGCGTGCGGATCGCGCGGGCCGGATAGCCCAGATTGTCGAAGCGCGCGTGCGAGTGGCGCTCGCGGCCGGCCACCACCGCGTCGCGGCCAGGCTCCACGATCCCCTCGCGCCGCGATGTCAGCAGGTTCACCAGGCTCTTGCCCACCATCGCCGCCGGCCTGGCGATGCCCGCAGCCTCGAGATAGGTGGGCGCGAAGTCGGTGAAGCTCACCAGGTCGTCCACGCGCCGGCCGCCGGGAACGCGGGCCGGCCAGGACATCGCAAGAGGGACGTGCCAGCCGTGGTCGTACATTCTCGCCTTGGAGTGCGGGAACGACATGCCGTTGTCGGCGGTGACGACGACGAGAGTGTTCTCCAACTGCCCCGATTTCTCGAGCAGTGCGACATGGCGGGCCAACTGGCGGTCGAAGTACTCAATCTCGAGGAAGTAGTCGAGCAGGTCCGAGCGAATCTCTTCGTTGTCGGGCAGGAACGGCGGCACGACGACGTCCTCGATGCGCTTGCCGGCCGCGCGTCCCGATCCCTTGCGATATCCGCGATGCGGCTCATGGCTGCCGAACCAGAAGCAGAAGGGTGCGTCCTTGGGACGCGCGGCGAGGAAATCGGCGAAGTTGGCCGCGTAGTCGTTGTCGTCGATCAGTTGGGGCGGCTCGAGCGTCCTGGCGTCGTACGGCTTGCCCGCCGGATTGTGCGGCCATCCGCCGTCCTTGAAATTGCACGGACCCGCGCCCTTGCCGGTAAGTCCCACATGGTATCCGGCGCGTTCGAGCATCGCCGTGTAGACGTCGAACTTACGCGGGAACAGCGAGGCGTGCGTGCCCGCCTCCTCGAGCTGCCAGATGTTGCGCCCCGTCAGCAGCGCGGCGCGCGACGGAGCGCATTGGGGCGCGGGGCAGAAGCCGTTGCGGAAGAGCACGCCCGATTGCGCCACGCGGTCGAAGGCGGGCGTTTTGACCACCGGATCTCCCATCGCCGACGTGTGTGGAAACGACTGATCGTCGGCGATCGCGAACAGGATGTTCGGGCGATTGCGCTGCGCGGCCGGCCGGAGGATCGCGGGGGCGGCCGCGGCCGCGAGGAAGGCTCTGCGCGAGGCGGGCATCTCTCGAGTGTATCGCCGGGCGATCGGCGGCGCCGCGCCAGACTGGTGGGCCGCGCCACGAACAAGCGGCACGCGTGCCATCATGGGTGCCATGGCCCGGATCGATCCCGTGGTGCTCGACGAGGCCGTCCGGCGTGGCATAGTCGGTCGCGAGCAGGCGGATGCGCTGGCCCTGCTGAGCGGCGAGCTATCGGGCCCGGATGGGCCGCGGTTCACGTTCACCAACGTGCTGTACTATCTCGGCGGCATGCTCGCCATCGGCGCGATGACGCTGTTCATGACGCTCGGCTGGAGCGCGTTCGGCGGATGGGGCGTCTGCGTCATCGCCTGCGTCTACGCTTCCGCCGCCTTGGCTGGAGCCCGCTTTCTGCTGCGGCGCGATCTGGCGACGCCGGCCGGAATCCTCGCCGCTCTCGCCATCTGCCTGGTTCCGCTGGCTGTCTACGGCGCGCAGGAAGCGCTTGGATCGTGGCCGCCGCGGCGGGCTTATCGCGAATACCACACCATTATCGATTGGCGTTGGGCGTGGATGGAGATCGCCACGCTGGCGGCGGGTTCGGCGGTGCTCTGGCGGT
This sequence comes from Acidobacteriota bacterium, assembly GCA_005808475.1. Taxonomy (GTDB): domain Bacteria; phylum Acidobacteriota; class Terriglobia; order Bryobacterales; family Bryobacteraceae; genus SYLY01. The sequence goes on along the minus strand of SYLY01000190.1, from coordinate 1,567 downwards.
TCCGGACGCCGTTCGCCGTGATGCCCATCGCGGTGACCCTCTGGTACATGAGCATGGACTTCGCTCCGCTGCTCGCCGGCGGGCAGGATGCCAGTTGGCGCGTCCGCAAACTGGTTTCCATGGGCTTCGGACTCGGCATGATCGCGATCTCCCTGGTGGTGGACGCGTGGTCGCGGCGCAAGCCCGATTTCGCGTTCTGGCTTTACCTGTTCGGCGCGCTCGCGTTCTGGGGCGGATTCACGTTGCTCGATTCCGGGAGCCAACTCAACAAGTTCCTCTACGGCTGCCTCAACGCGGCGCTGATCTTCGTGGGGGCGATCCTCGCCCGCCGCATCTTCACCGTGCTCGGCGGATTGGGGCTGTTCGGCTATCTGGGCTACTTGTCGTATTCGGTATTCAAGGACGGGCTGCTGTTCCCGTTCGCGCTCACCGGACTGGGGCTTGCCCTGGTGGCGTCCGGCGTCTGGTGGCAGCGGCGGGAAGAGCGGATCAGCCGCCGGTTCCGCGCCCTGCTTCCGGAGGCTCTTCGCGCGGTGCTGGAAGAACGATAACCGTCAGCGGGGTTGCGCGGTGTGGACCGCCATGTAGTGCTGATATTTACTGCCGGGTTCGAACGCCAAGCCGATGCCCGCGTCGCGATGCGCCGCGAAGAAGTCGTTCATCCCCAGCAGTTGAATGCGGTGGCCGGGAGGATCGACTCCCGCGTCTCGAATCAGGCTCCGAATCGCTTCCTCCGGACCGCCGCTGGCGTCCGTTCCGCCGTGGAGGGCTTCGATGTTGTTTCCGCGCCCGCCCGGCCAAAGCTCGGGCAGAGGATACCCGGCTTGGCGAGCGAAGTGGTTGGGTCCCAAGCCTTCCGGATTCACGTGCGCGAAGTAGTTCCGCTTGGCCAGGTCCCCGGCTCGAAGACGCGCCGACGCGGCCAGCCGCTTGTCCCACCGCAGCGGCGGGCGTGGCGCCACCCGCGACAAGTCCAAGCCGATCTCGGCGGAAAACGACGCCGGATTGGCTCGCACGCGATTGAGATACTCCAACGCGCGGCGCGCCTCCGGCTGGTCCTGGCCGCACGAGGCAAGCGCAACACAGGCAACCAGCGCGACCGCGCGCATCGCGTCAGTCCTGATTCATCGCCAGCGCGGCGAAGGTGCGAACGCAGACGCCCGAAGGCCCCTTGGCCATGTGGGGTTTGGCATCGTCGATCCACGCGGTTCCCGCGATGTCGAGATGGATCCAAGGCGTGGGATCGGCGAATTCCTTGAGGAAGTGGGCCGCGCTGATCGACCCGCCGTACCGCGTCCCGATGTTGGGCAAGTCGGCGAAGGCGCTCTTCAGGACCTCCTTATACTCGTCGTCCATCGGCATCTGCCACATCTTCTCGCCCTGCTCGGCGGCGGCGGCGAGCAGCTTGTCGAGCCACGGCTGATCGTTGGTGAACGCGCCCACGCGGACATGGCCGAGCGCCACCACGATCGAACCGGTGAGCGTCGCCGCGTCCACCAGATGCGTGCAGCCGAGCTGTTTGGCGTACGTGATCGCGTCGTTGAGGATCAGCCGGCCTTCGGCGTCG
>SYLY01000189.1 GCA_005808475.1 Acidobacteriota bacterium | reverse complement strand
GGAGGTCGCGCGAGTTCCGCTCGCAAGCCGACTCCGAGGTGCTGCTCCACGGCTACGCGGAGTGGGGCTGGGAAGGGTTGCTGCGCCGGATCGAAGGCATGTTCGCGTTCGCGATCTGGGATGGAGCCAAACGGGAACTGCTGGCGGCGCGCGATCGCGCGGGGAAGAAGCCGTTCTTCTACGCGCCGCTGCCCGGCGGCCTGGTGTTCGCGTCGACGCTCGAGGCGCTGCGCGCGGCGGCGGACCGCTCGTTCACGCCCGATCTCGAAGCGGTGGACGCATTCCTGGTCTTCCAGGCCGTGCCCGCTCCGCTCACGATGTTCCGGGGAGTGCGGCAACTGGAGCCAGCCCACTGGCTTCGATTCCGCGCCTCGGACGGGCTGCTCGAGACGCGGCGTTACTGGCGCGCCGAGTTCGGACCGAAGTGGAACAAGAGCGAGAACGAACTGGTGGACGATATCGACGCGCTGGTTCGCGCGGCGGTTCGCAAACGCATGGTCAGCGACGTTCCGGTGGGCGCGCTGCTTTCGGGCGGAGTGGATTCGAGTCTGGCCGTGGCGATGATGGCGCGCGAGTCGGCGCGCCCCGTGCAAGCGGTGGTGATGGGTTTCGACGACAGCCGCTACGACGAGACCGAACACGCCCGGGCGGTGGCTCGCCGGGTGGGAGCCGATCTGCACGAATACAGGCTGGGCGCGGACGCGATGGAAGAGCTGCCGCGCATGATCTGGCGCATCGGACAGCCGCTGGCCGATGTCTCCGTGCCGCCCACCTACCGCGTCGCGCAGGCATTGCGCGGACATGTGACGGTGGCGATCAACGGCGATGGCGGAGACGAATTGTTCGGCGGGTATGCCCGGCCCGTGGTGGCTCGCGTGCTGCGCTGGTACCGGTGGCTGATCCCAGGATTCCTCCGCGGTCCGCTGGCGGGCGGACCCGCGCGGATCGCGCCGCGGTCCCTGGCGATGCTCATGCGCGCCGGAGCACGCGACGGAGCGGACTCGTTCGCTTACGATCGCGGCTTTCTGGATTGGCGCTCCGCGGCGTACGCTTCGCCTCTTCTCCAAGCGGCCGAACGCGCGGACGCGCGAGGACGGTACGAGACCGCCTGGCGCGAAGCGGCCGCCGAGGACGATGTCGATCGCGTGCTGTCGTTGGACTTCGGCGCCTACCTGCCCGATCAACTGCTCGCGAAGATGGACGGAGCGACCATGGCGCATTCGGTGGAAGCGCGCTCTCCGTTGCTCGACCACGCTCTCACCGAGTACGCCGCGCGGATTCCCCATCATCTGCGTCTTCGAGGATTGACCACGAAGTACCTGCTGAAGCGCGTCGCCGAACGGTACGTGCCGCGCAAGACCGTGTGGCGGCGGAAGCGCGGATTCGTGATGCCGGCGGCGGAATGGCTTCGAGGTCCAATGCTCGAGAGCGTTCGCGCGTTGTTCGAGTCGCGCGATTTCGCGGCGCGAGGCTGGCTGCGGCCGGACTGGATGCGCGACCGGCTGCGCGAGCACGCTTGCGGCGCACGCGACTGGACGGGTGTGCTGTGGACCGGAATGGTCCTCGAGTTGTGGGCGCGGATGGCGTTGGACCGGTCCATGCAGCCGTCGGATCCGCTGAGCGCGGTGAGGTTGTCATGAAGTTGCTGCACGTCTACAGCGGGAATCTCTTCGGCGGCGTGGAACGCATGCTGGTGACGCTCGCCACGACGGCGCCAGCGGGCGCCACGCACGAGTTCGCGCTGACGAGCGAGGGGCAGTTGCAACGCGAGTTGGAGGGAGCCGGCGCGCGGGTGATGGCTCTCGGCGGCGTTCGCGCCCGGCGGCCGGACACGGTCTGGCGAGCCCGGCTACGCTTGCGAGGGTTGCTCGCCGGCGGCTCGTTCGACGCCGTGATCTGCCACTCCGCGTGGTGCCAGGCGCTATTCGCGGCCGAAGCTCACCGGGCGGGCATCCGGCAGATCTTCTGGCTCCACGACGCGGCGAACGGTGGCCATTGGATCGAGACATGGGCCGCGCGCCACCGGCCGGATCTGGCGATCGCGAACAGCGAATTCACGCGATCGACGCTCGGCGCGATGTATCGCGGGTGCGCCTCGGCGGTGATTCACTGTCCTGTGCCGGCTCCGGCCCCGCAAACGGGCGCGCGGGATCGCGTGCGAGCCGAGATGGGCGTCGAGCCCGGACAGACCGTGATCCTGCAAGCCTCGCGGCTGCAGGCGTGGAAGGGCCATACCGTGCTGCTGGGCGCGCTTTCGAGACTCGCGCACCGGCGGGACTGGACATGCTGGATCGCCGGCGGAGCATCGACGCCGGAAGACCGGCGGTACGCGGACGGACTCCGCGCCTTGGCGGACGGTGGGCGCGCGCGGTTCCTCGGTCATCGAACCGATGTCGCCGGGCTCATGACGGCGGCCGACGTTTTCTGTCAGCCCAACTTGCGCCCGGAACCGTTCGGCATCGCGTTGGTGGAGGCTCTCTGGTCCGGTCTTCCGGCGGTGACTTCCGCCGCCGGCGGCGCTCTCGAGGTCGTCACCCCCGAGACGGGTTGGCTGGTGAAGCCGGGCTGCGCGGCGGCCCTGGCGGAGGCTCTCGAAGAATCGCTCGAACGGCCGGATCTTCGCGCCAGGCTCGGCGCGCGCGGACCGGAGCGGGCTCGCGAAGTGTCGGATCCGGCGGCGCGGCAGGCGGAGTTGATCGCGCTGGCCGGAGCGAGCGATCGGAGAGCGGCCGCATGATCGCCGGCGCGACGGTGGAAAATCGTGCGATCGCCAGCCGGGGAACCAGCGCGGCCGCGATCCATCGGATGGTGGAACGAGCTCTGGACCGGCATGGAATCGCGGGCGGACTCGCCGTGGATCTGGGCTGCGGAAAAGGCGACCTAGCCGCGGTCCTCACCGGGCGGTTCCAGGAATACGCCGGCGTGGATGCGGTTCGCTTCGACGGCTTTCCTCCGAACGGTCTGTTCCTGCGCGCGAATCTCGACGCCGAGCGCGCACCGTTGCCGGACGCCTGCGCGACTCTGGTGGCCGCGGTGGAGACGATCGAGCATCTGGAGAATCCGCGCGCTTTCGTGCGCGAGTTGACGCGGCTGGCGAAGCCGGGCGGTTGGGTCATCGTCACCACGCCGAACCAGACCAGCCTTCTCAGCTTGGCTACGTTGGCGTTGAAGGGCGCGTACTCGGCGTTCCAGGACACGGACTATCCGGCCCACATCACGCCGTTGCTGGAATTGGATCTGCGCCGGATCTTCACCGAGTGCGGATTGCGCGACGTGAGCGTGGACCACACGCACCGGGGCCGCGCGCCATTCACGGCGCGGCACTGGCCTGCCTGGCTGTCGCGCCGGTTTCCGGAACGGCTCTCCGACAACCTGCTCGCCGCCGGGAGGAAGCCGTGAACGGACGCTCGCGCGTCGAACTGTTTCTGGTGATGGTGCTAGTATGCCAGCTTGCGCTGCTGGTCCCGGCGATGGGGCCTTATCGCATGGTCCTTCGCATGGCGTCGTTCGGCATGAGCGTCGCGATGCTGGCCGCGACATTCGGACGGGAGGCCACGCCCCATCCGGCGGCGAAGCCCCTTCTGGCGGTTCTCGCGGTGGCCGGACTCTCGCTGCTACATCCTTCGACCAACGGCTGGCTTTCGGGAGGCGCGCAGTTGTTTCTCTACGCGGCGATCGCGGGGCCGCTGTTCTGGGTCTGCCGGATGCGCGTGGACGGGGAGACGCTGCGGTTGACTCTCGCGGTGTTGTGGCTGTTCCATCTGACGAGTTCGGGACTGGCGCTGGTGCAGGTCAAATATCCTGGTGAGTTCCAACCGCGGATCTCCGCGGTGATTCTGGCGCAAGGCGACGAGTACCTTCGCGATCTTCATTTCCGGAACGCGGCAGGCGACCTGGTGCTGCGGCCGATGGGCTTGACCGATATTCCGGGCGGCGCGTCGCTGTCGGGATTCTACGCGGTGCTCGGAGGAATCGGCGCGATGTTGGGTGCATCCAACTTTTGGCTGCGGGCGGCGGGGGCGGGCGCGCTGCCTTTGGGCATGGCGGCAATCTATTTTTCGCAAACGCGCTCCGTGCTGGTGATGCTGGTGGCGAGCTTGGCCGCATTGATGGCGATCCTGGCGTGGCGGAGGCAAGCGGGACGGCTCGCTTTCGCGGCGGGGGCGGGGGCGGCGGCTCTGTCGTTCGCGTGGGCGGTGTCGATCGGCGGGGACGCTATCGAGAACCGGTTCTCGTCGCTCTGGTCGGAAGGCGCCGCGGACATCGTCTACAAAGGGCGTGGGCGCTTTCTCGAGGAGACCATCCTCGATCTGATCCCGAAGTATCCGTTCGGCGCGGGCATGGGCCGGTGGGGAATGCCGTTCGCCTACCTCGGCGATTCCACCGATCCGTCGCGTGGAGCGCTCTGGGCGGAGATCCAGTGGTCGGGCTGGCTGTACGACGGCGGCGTTCCGATGATCGTGGTCTACACGCTGGCGATCCTCACGGCGGCCTGGATCGCGGCCCGCGTCGCCGCGAAGGCGCAAGGCGAACTCGCGGTATGGGCGGCGGTGATCGTGGCGTACGACGCGGGCGCGATCGCGGTGCTGTTCGGATATCCGCTGTTCGCCGGACAAAGTGGGATGGAGTTCTGGCTGCTGAACGGAGTGCTGTTCGCGGCGACGCTCGAGACGCAGCGCAGCGCCGCGCGGGACTGGATGGAGGGGCGAACCACATGAGGCCGTTCCTCATCGTCGCCGGCGACTTCGTCTCCACCGGAGGCATGGACATGGCGAACCTCGCGCTGGCGCGCCATCTGGCAAAGCGCGGATATCCGCTCCATCTGGTGGCGCATCGGGTCGACGCGGAACTGGCGGCGGCGCCCAACGTGCGGTTCCATCGCGTTCCCAAGCCGGGCGGCTCCTACTTCGCGGGCGAACCGCTGCTCGACCGCGCCGGCCGCCGCCAAGCTTCGCTGGTCGCGGCGGAGGGTGGATGCGTGATCGTCAACGGCGGCAACTGCCGTTGGCCCGGCGCGGTGAATTGGGTTCACTACGTTCACGACGGACATGAACCTTCGGCGGCCGGGTGGCGGCGATGGCTGCGTCTCGGAATACATCTCGCCTATACGCGGCAGGAACGCGCGGCGTTGCGCGGCGCGCGGCTCGTCATCGCGAACTCCGACCGGACCAGGCGCGACGTGGAGCGGACCGGCGTCGCCGGCCAACGGGTGCGGCGCGTCTACTATGGCTCCGATGGTTTGCGCTTCCGGCCCACCAGCGCGGTGGAGCGGGACACGGCAAGGCGCGAACTCGGCTGGCCGCGCGCGCGGGCGATCGCGGTCTTTGTCGGCGCGCTCGGCGACCGCCACAAGGGTTTCGACACTTTGTTCGCCGCGTGGCACGGCATCGACGCGGATCTGGTGGTGGTGGGCGACGGCGCCGAGCGGCGCGAGTGGGAAGAGAGATCCAGGGCGGAACGCCGGCCGATCCGCTTCCTGGGCCGCCGCGACGATGTGCCGCGGATTCTGGCGGCGTGCGACGCGTTGGTGTCTCCGGCGCGCTACGAAGCCTATGGGCTCGGTGTGCACGAGGCGATTTGCGCCGGCCTGCCGGCGATCGCGCCACGTGACTCTGGCGTCGCCGAGCGGTATCCTGACGGACTGCGCGATCTGTTGCTGTCCGATCCCGAGGATGCGGCCGAGCTTACCGCGAAGCTCGCCCTGTGGCACGCCAACCGGGAGACCTTCGCGGCGCGCGCCCGTCCGTTCGCCGGCCAGATGCTGGCGCGCGGATGGGACGACATGGGCCGCGAGATCGTGGAACTGGTGGAGGCGGCGCATGGCGAATCGTAGGATCGTGCTCGGAATGATGGAGGCGCCACTGCCGTTCGGGCACACGACGGGCCGGTGGCTCAGCGTCCTGCTGCGCGGATTGGTCAAGCGTGGATTCGACGTCACCGCGTTCGCCGCCTTCGCGTCCGAGTCTGAACGAGCCGGATGCCGGAGCATGTTTCCGGAGCCTGCGTACGATCTGCGGCTCTTTCCACGGCCCCGGCGGCCGGGCCTTCGCGCGAAGCTCGACACGCTACGGCGGCCGATGAGCTACACGCTTTCGGCGGAGATGATCGCGGCGTTCGAACGCGAGGCTCGCGCGGCGGACATCGTCCACCTCGAGTCCACGTGGTCCGGCTGGCTGGGCGAGAATTGCGATCGAGCTCGAACGCTGCTCTGCATCCACAATCTCTATGCGATCGATCTCGACCCGGGCGAGGGCGGCGTACGAGGACGGCTGGAAGCGGAGTGGCTGGTGCGGGCGGAGCGCGCGATGCTGCGGCGATATCCAAACCTGACGGCGCTCACGCCGGAACTCGCGGCGGCGGCGCGGCGCATCGCGCCAAGGTCGCGGGTCGACATCGCGCCATTGGCGCTCGACCCCTCCCTCTATCCGGTTTCCCACGATCGCGAATCCGTCGTGCTGCTGGTGGGCTCGATGCGATGGCGGCCAACCTACGCCGCGGCGGTGCGGCTGATCGAACGGCTCTGGCCCGCGCTTCGGCGCGAAGTTCCTCACGCGCGCCTGCTCATCGCGGGTTGGGGCGCGGCGGAGATGCTGCGCCAGTACCGCGGGGTGGAGGGCTTGGATCTGAGATCCGACGTGCCGTCCGTGCAGGATCTCTTCGCGCGGTCGGGCGTGCTGCTCTATGCGCCCGGCGCGGGATCGGGCATGAAGATCAAAGTGCTGGAAGCGTTCGCGCAGGGCTTACCGGTGGTAACGTCGGCCCCTGGCGTCGAAGGCATTCCGGCGCGGGACGGCGTGCACGCGGAGATCGCGGAAACCGACGAGGAACTGATCCGGCGGACGGCCGCGCTGCTTCGCGATCCGGCGAATGCGGTTGGAATGGCGAGGGCCGCGCGTGCGTTGATCGAGGGGCCGTGCGGTCCGGAAGCGGCGCTCGACCGGGTGGAGCGGCTCCACGACGAGGCGGTCGCGGGACAGAGGAGGGCCGCGTGAAAGGCTACCTTCCGACGCTCGACGGCTGGCGCGCGCTCGCGGTGGCGGCGGTGATTGTCTGCCACGCCGGTGGAACGATCGCGCCCGAATGGCGATGGCTGACGGTCAAGGGCGCGGTGGGAGTCGATGTCTTCTTCGCGATCAGCGGCTTGTTGATCTGCGGGCGTCTGCTCGAGGAGTGGAAGGCGGAAGGCGGCGTCGACCTCGGCGCGTTCTATACGCGGCGGGCGTTTCGCATCCTGCCGGCGTATTGGTTCTACCTGGGCGCGGCGGCGCTACTCGTGCATCCGGCGCCGCGAGATCTGGCGGCGTGTCTCCTCTTCGTGAGAAATTATTTGCCCGCGCCGGCGAACTGGTTTACCGGGCACTTCTGGTCGCTGGCGGTGGAGGAGCATTTCTATATGCTGCTGCCCGGAGCGCTCTATTTCCTCGGTCCGCGCCGGCTTCGGATCGCGCTGCCCGCGGCGGCGTTGGCGATCGCCGTGTGGCGCATGGTGGATTTCCGATGGCACGTTCTGACCGCGCACATCCCCGGCGTCAGCTTCCTGATGCGCACCGATATCCGGCTGGATGGACTGCTGTGGGGCGCGTTCGCGGCGGTGGTGCTTCACTCGGACGGCGGAGCGGAGTTCGCGCGACGGTGGCTTGGCGTCTGGACGTGGCGCGGGGCGGCGCTGGCGTTCGTGGCGTGCGTGCTGTGGCAACCTCCTCTGGCGATGCTGTGGATCGCGCTGCTCGCGCCGGTGTTGTTGGCGGGGACGGTGCTTCATCCCCACCGCCACGCCGGCCGCGTTCTGGATTGGGAACCGCTGCGCTGGGTAGGCCGGCTTTCGTACAGCCTTTACCTCTGGCAGCAGCTATTCTTCGCGCCGGAAGGCGAACCCCGCGTGTTGGGCGCGTGGCAGGAATGGCCGCTGGCGCCGGCCGGCGTGTTGGCGTGCGCGCTGATCAGCTATCTCCTGGTGGAACAGCCGCTGATCCGGCTGGGACGGCGCGCGCCGCGGATGGCGGCCGCATGAGAGTAGCGCTCGACGCACGATCGCTGATCGCGCCCGTTCCGCGCGGGTGGGACCGCTATCTGCTGGAACTGGCGGATGCGCTCGAGGCGGAGGGCGCGGACGTGACGATGGTGCATCGCGCCGGCGCGCCGCCGCATGCCGGCCATCGCGTGCGCTGCGCGCTGCTGCCAGTGGATGCGCGATCGGGGCTTCACTGGGAACAAGTGGCCTTGCCGCGCGCCCTTCGCGCCGGACGGTTCGACGTGTATCACGCTCCCGCCGAGCATGGGGTTCCGCTGTGGGCTCCGTGTCCGGTGGTGCTCACGATCCACAGCGCCACCGGACACAGCTATCGCCGTCTGGTGGACAGCGGCGTTCTTCCGGGCCGCGTCGCGGACTACTTGGGATGGGAGCCCGACTGGCGCGGTTGGCGCGCGCTCTACTGGACCGCGCAGACGCGCCGCGCTTCGCACGTGTTGACGCCATCGCGATTCTGTCACGAGGAGGTGACGGAGTTGCTGTCGATTCCCGGCGAACGCGTTACGGTGACGCCGCTGGGTCTGCCGCGCGAGTTCGCAAGGGAGGCGGAGCCGGAGCGGCCAGAGCGGCCGTATTTGCTGTTCGTCGGCGGCTATGAGCCGCACAAGAATCCAGCGGGGTTGCTCGCGGCTTTCGAACTCGTCCGGCGGCGCCGGCCGGAGTTCGACCTGGTGATGGCCGGCAGCGGAGATCCGCCCTCGCGCCTACTCGAGACGGCGCCGCAAGGCGTGCGATTCCTCTCGCGTTGGCCCCGGTTGCCCGAACTCTACGCCGGCGCGAGCGCTTTCGTGTCGCTGTCGTGGCGGGAGACTTTCTGTCTGCCGGCGATCGAGGCGATGAGCCAGGGCGTTCGCCCCGTGCTCAGCCAATACGGCGCGGCCTCGGAGGTCGCGGGAGACCACGCGATCCTGGTCGACCCTCGCGATATCGCGCGCTCCGCGGATGCAATCGTCGATGCGCTCGATCGGCCGCCATCGGCCGTGGAACGTTCCGCGATGAAGCTGCACGCGCGCCGGTACACCTGGGAGGCGGCGGCGGGCCGGACGCTGGATGTGTACCGGAAGGTGGCCGCGTGAGCCGTTCGATTCGTAGCGCCCAAACGCTGGTGACCGGCGCCGGACTCACGGTGGTGAATCTGGCGCTCGGCTTCGCGGCGGCGCCGTATCTATTGCGAACGCTCGGCGCGGATCGATTCGGCGCATTGCGCACGCTGCTCGATCTCGCCGGCTACGCGGCTCTGTTCGATTTCGGCGTGTCGGGCGCGCTGCTCGGGTCCTTGGCTCCGGCCGCGGCGCGCGGGGACGAAGGCGGCGTTCGCGATGCGATGGCGGCTGGGCTGCGCGCCTATTCGCGATGCGCGTTTTTGCTGGTGGCCGCGGGAATTCCGTTCGCGCTGCTGGCTCCGAACCTGCGGCCGTTCGCCGGATTCGACTCGCGGGAGATCGCGCTGGCCGCGGCGTTCCTGCTCGCGCCGTGGGCGCTGATGCCGTTAGCCGCGTTCCGGCTGTTGGCCGAATCGAGGCAGCAAGGGTGGATCGTGAATGCGCTCACCGGCGCCCAAGCGATCTCGACTCTGCTGCTGCAGACCGCCGCGGCGCATGCCGGATGGGGATTGCCCGGGCAAACCGCGGCGGTGGCCGTCGCGCAGGTTCCCACCTCGGCGGTCCTGTTTTGGATGGGCCGGCGTCACGCAACGTTGCGCGCGGGCGCGCCGCTGCCTCGCGCCGAATATGGTGCGTCCTTTTTCGTGCAGGCCGCGAGCCGCGTGTCGCTGATGAGCGATACCCTGTTGGTGGGCTGGGTGCTGGGCCCGGCCGCCGTGGCCGCGTTCGCGTTGACGCAGCGCATGCCTTCGATGGTTCAGGCGCAGTTGCAGGGAGTGGGAAACGCCACGTGGGCGGCGCTGATGGAACTACACGCGCAGGGACACGGCGCGCGATTACGCGCGCGGCTCGAGGAACTCACCGCGTTGGTGTCTTCGCTGGGAATCGCGGTGCTGATTCCGCTAGCGATCGCCAAGGGCGCGCTCGTCGAGAGTTGGGTGGGCCGCGCCGGATGGGCGGGAACGGCCGCGAGCACGCTCGCGTGCGTGAACGCGTGGCTCTGGGCGGTGTCGAGCCTGTGGGGCTGGCCGCTGAGCGCCGGCGGATTCCTGCGGCGATGGGCGCCTTACGCCGGTGCGGCGCTGGCGGTGAATGTGGCGGTGAGCGTGGCCGGCATCTTCGCGATCGGCGCGGCCGGGCCGCTGCTCGGAACCGTGTGCGGCTTCGCGCTGGTCAACTCCTGGGCGCTGCCGCGAGTGTTGCAGGGCGCGATGGGCGTATCGCCGGCGGGACTCTACCACGCAGCGCTTTCACCGTTCCGCTGGGGCGTTCCGTTCGCCGCCGCGGCGTGGTGGTGGTGGACTGTGTGCGAGCCCTCCGGCGCGAGCGCGTGGATCCACGCGGCTCTGCAGGCGGCGTGCGGACTCGGCTGCTGGTGGTGGTTCGGGTTGAACCGCGACGCGCGGCGGGCTTGGATCGAGCGTGCGTCGATGGCGGTTCCCGCGAGGCAACATGCCTGAGACCGGCTGGGTGATCGTCACCGGCGAGTATCCGCCCCAATCCGGAGGCGTCGCCGATTATTCGCGGTTGGTGGCTGAGGGCCTGGCGGCGCGAGGCGCGCGAGTCGACGTGATCGCGCCCGAATGCAGCGCTCCGGACGCGGCGGCGCCGGTGACGATCCACCGCCTGGGCGGAGATTTCGCGGGAATGGAGCGAGTGCTCGATTCGATCGCCGGACCTCGCCGTCTGTTGGTGCAGTACACGCCATACGCATTCGGACGGCGTGGAATGAACCTGCCGTTTTGCTGGAGATTGTGGCGCCGCGCGCGAATGGATGAAATCTGGACGATGTTCCATGAGGTCGCGTTCCCGATGAAATGGGGGCAACCGGTCCGGCGCAATGTGCTCGGGGCCGCGCACCGGGCCATGGCGGCGTTGTTGTCGAGAGCCTCGCGGCGTTCGTTCGTTTCGACGCGCGCGTGGTTGCCGATGCTCGCGCGGCCCGCCGAGTGGCTGCCCGTGCCCAGCATGCTGCCCGAGACCGCTCGGCGCACGGAGAACATCGTGGGCCACTTCGGGACGTACGGCCCGTACACATCGGCGGATCTGGCGGGCATCCTCGGCTCGATACTGGAGGCGGCGCCCGGATACCGGGTGTTGCTCGCCGGCGCCGGCAGCGATCGATTCCGCGATTCGCTGGATCGCGGGATCCGCCACCGCGTCGACGCCACGGGAACGTTGCCGGCCGCGGAACTCGCGGGCAGGTTGGCCGCGTGCCGGCTGCTGGTGCAGCCTTACGCCGACGGCGTCACCACGCGCCGAACCACGGCGATGGCAGGGTTGCGGCTCGGAGTTCCTGTGTTGACTCAGGCGGGTCCGCTCTCCGAGGATCTGTGGGCCGAGTCGCGGGCGGTGGCCCTGGCCGAGTCCTCGCGGATGGCGGAAGCCGCGACGCGATTGCTCGGCGATCCGCGGGAGCTCGAGGAATTGGGCTTGCGTGGACAACGGCTCTACGAGGAGCGCTTCTCGTTGGATCGAACGCTCGACGTTCTTCTGCCGGCGCGGGAGAAGCTACGCGTGATGGAATTGGGCAAATTCTATCCACCCCATCACGGCGGAATGGAATCGCACCTGGAGGCGCTGTCTCGAGACTTGGCGCCGCGCGTGGATCTCGAAGTGGTGGTGGCCAACGACGAGAACCGCACGGTGCGGGAATCGACCGCCGGTTTCGACTTGGCGCGGCTGGCGACCGCGGTGAACGTGGCCTCGGCTCCGCTGTGTCCATCGATGGCGGGCGAGCTTCGCAGAACGCGCGCTCGCGTGGTCCATCTCCATTGGCCCAATCCGGGAGCGGTGCTGGCGTACCTCGCGTCGGGAACCGATGCGCGCCTGATCGTGACCTATCACAGCGACGTGGTGCGCCAAAGGGCCATGGGCACGGCGTTCCAGCCGTTGCTCGATCTCGCGCTCAGCCGGGCTTTCGCGATCATCGTGACCTCTCCGAACCTTGTCGAACACTCGCCGACACTGCGCCGCTTCCGGGACAAGTGCCGGGTGATTCCGTTCGGCATCGCCGCGGAGGAGTTCGACGGCGGCTACGCGGACCAGGCGGATCGAATTCGCGCCCGGTACAGTAACGACATCGTGTTATCGGTAGGCCGGCTCGTCTACTACAAGGGTTTCGAGTACCTGATCCGGGCGATGGAGCATTCCCCGCGCGGACACGCCGTGATCATTGGCTCGGGTCCGCTCGAGGCGCCTCTACGCGAACTCGCCTCGCGGCTCGGCGTGGAACACCGCGTGGCCTTACTGGGTAGCGTGCCCGACGTGCGTCCCTACTATCGGGCGGCGAAGCTCTTCGTGCTGCCCTCGGTGGCGCCGAGCGAAGCGTTCGGCATCGTTCAGTTGGAGGCGATGGCATCGGGGCTCCCGGTGATCAATACGGATCTCCCCAGCGGCGTGCCGTTCGTGTCTCTTCACGGAGAGACCGGATTCACCGTGCCGCCGGAATCGGCGGAAGCTCTTGGCGAAGCGATCGCCTTGCTCTTGGAAAACGATGCGCTCCGCGAGACCATGGGCCGGCGGGCGCGGCAGCGAGTGGAGAAGGTGTTCCGCCACTCGGACATGGTGGAATCGACGCTACGGGTCTATGAGGAGGCGGCGCGATGAACCGGTCGGGCGCCTTGGCGGTATCGCTGTGGTTCTGCGCGGTGTTCTTCGCCGGCGCGTTCCAGTACGGCGCGGCAAGGCCGCGAGACGCCGCGGCGTTCGCCGCCGCGATGGGCCTGGGAGGAGTGCTGCTCTCGTTGTCCCGCCGCGCGGATCGCGTGCGGGAGATGCGGATCGGATGGCCCGCGCTATTGCTGCCGGCCGCCGCGATCGCGCAGACGATCCCACTTCCACTCTTTGCGCTCGCGGTGCTTTCCCCGGTTCGCGCCGCGGATTGGACGGCCCTCGCGAGCACCGGCGCCGGTGACCGGTTCCTTGCGCTGAGCGCAAGTCCGGCCGCCACCTGGCTCCGTTTGCTCCAGGCGGCAACTTGCATCGCGGCGTTCTCGCTAGCGCGCGGATTGGCGCGAGTGGCCGGTTCGCGGCGCGACTTGGCGGCGCTGCCGGTTCTCGCTTGCGGGATGCTCGAGGCGGTGTTCGGCCTGTTGCAGTGGGCAAGCGGGAGTCCCGTGACGGGCACGTTCGTCAATCGGAATCACTTCGCGTGCCTGCTGGCGATGACGCTGCCATTGGCGGCCGGCTGGCGCGCTCCGCGTCCCTGGATGGCATGGATCGCCGCGTCGATACCGGCGGCGGCGATCGTAGCCAGCGGATCGCGAGCGGGATTGCTCGCGGCGGCCGTCGGACTCGCGGCGGTGCGATCTGGCCGAATGGTTGGCATCGTGGCGCTCGGCGCGGCGGTGGCGGCGGCGTTTTTGCGATCGGGCAGCGCGCCGGCGGAGAGGCTCGGAATCTGGCGCGACACGTTGGCGCTCATCGCGGACCACCCCTGGACGGGCTGCGGTCTGGGCGCGTTCGAAGCGGCGTTCCCGCGCTATCAGACCACCTCCGTGACCGGAACGGTGGACTTCGCGCACAACGATTATCTGCAGATCGTCGCGGAACTCGGCGTACCGCTGGGACTGGCGTTCGCCGGCGTCCTGCTTCGATGGCTGTGGCGAGCCGCTCCGTCCGGCCGCGCCGGGTTCGGCTCGGCGGCGGCCTTCGCCGCGCACGGGTTCTTCGATTTCAATCTGTACATTCCACTGAACGCGGCGGCCGCGTTCTGGGCCGCGGGCGCGGCGGAGGAGAACGATGCGTAGACTTCTGACGATCGCTCACTCGTACTCGGTGGCGCTCAACCGGCGGCTGGCCCACGAACTGAGCCGCGCGCGAGCGGGGAAATGGGAAGTGATCGCGGCGGCGCCCGCCGTGTTCCATGGCGACTTCGCCGCGCCAGGCATCGAAGCGGAAGCGGACGAGCCATGCACCGTGCGGGCGATCCCCACGCATCTTTCAAAGCGCGTCCACCTGATGCTCTACGGTACGCCGCTGCGCGATCTCTTGCGCGAACGATGGAACCTGGTGCACTGCTGGGAAGAGCCCTACGTGCTGGCCGCCGCGCAAGTGGCGCGCTGGACGCCCAGGCCCGTCCCACTGGTGCTCACCACCTATCAGAATCTGAACAAGAGCTATCCACCGCCGTTCCGTTGGACCGAACTCTACGCGATCCGCCGCGCCGCGGCCTGGATCGCCGGCGGCCGCACGATCGAGCAAGCGGTCGCCCAGCGGCCCGGTTATCGCGAGAGACCGTATTCGCTGATCCCACTGGGCGTCGACATGGAGACGTTTCGCCCGGACGCGCGGCGAGGCCAGGCAGCCCGCGAGGAACTCGGCTGGAGCGGAGGAGGCCCGCCGGTGGTGGGCTATCTGGGACGCTTCGTCGAGGAGAAGGGGCTCCCCTTGCTCTTGCGCGCTCTCGAGAATACGCAATCGCCATGGCGCGCGTTGTTCGTGGGAGCGGGACCGCTCGAGAACTGGTTGCGGGCATGGTGCGCCCGGCGTGGAGACCAGGCTCGCGTGGTGACAGGGGTCGGGCACGCTCGCGTTCCCGCGTATCTGAACGCGATGGATCTGCTGTGCGCGCCCAGCCAAACGATTCCGCGCTGGCGCGAACAACTCGGGCGGATGCTGATCGAGGCCTTCGCATCGGGTGTGCCGGTGATCGCGAGCGACAGCGGCGAGATCCCGTTCGTGGCCGAAGGCGCGGGTATCGTCGCGCCGGAAGCGGATGCGGACGCATGGCAGGCAACGATCGAGCGCGTGCTCGGCGATCCGGGCGAGCGGCGCCGTCTGAGCGCGGCCGGTCTCGACAGAGCCGCCGAAGTCTACGCCTGGCCGCGCGTCGCCCAGCGGCATTGGGAATTGTTCGACACGGTCGCCGCCTGAACTCGCGTGCTGTAATGGCTGAGTGCTGAACAAGACCCGGCTGAGCCTGTTCTACCTGATCGGGTACTTGTCGCTCACGGGGCTGGCACTGATGATCGCGCCGGCGTGGACGCTGAAGACTCTGTTCGCGTCCCGCGAGTACGACGATGCAATGCCTCGATTCGCGGGGATCCTGATGCTGGCCTTGGGACTGGTGGTCAGCCAGATCGTGCGGCTGCGGGTCGCGCAACTGTACCCATTGACCGTGCTGATCCGGCTGGTGATTTGGTTCTATGTGCTTTGGCTTTATTTCCACACGGGCGAGACGTTCTTCGCGGCGGTGCTCGGCGTGCTTGGCCTCGGCATCCTGTTCACGGGAATTACGTACCTGAAGGAAAGCGGCCAGACAGCGCCGGGAGCGCCCGGCGGTAACCTCTAGGGATGCACTCGCGCCTGTCCAACGTCATGACCCGTCGAGCCGTTCTCACTGCTTGCGCGTTCGCCGCGCCTGTTCTCAGCGCCGATTGGCCCGTGTGGCGCGGCCCCGGTCACGCGGGAGTCGCGGCCGGCTCGGCGCCGCTCGAATGGAGCGAGGGCAAGAACATCGCGTGGAAGGCGAACGTCCCAGGCCGCGGATTCTCGTCTCCGATCGTGGTTGGCGGCAGGGTATTCGTGACGACCGCCGTTTCGCTAGGCGATGCCAAGCCCTCCGCTCCACCGGAGGCGCCGCCCGAGCCGCGCGGGCCCGGCGGCCCCGGGGGAAAAGGCGGCTTCGGCAAGGGTAAGCGAGGGCCGGGCGGCGGGCTCACTGGCGGCGACCTCAGTGAGCATCGCTTCGTGGTGATGTGCCTCGACCGGAAATCCGGCAAGCTGCTGTGGGAGAAGACCGCCGCGCAGGCGCGCCCGCACGAAGGCCATCATCCACGCTACGGCAGTTTCGCGTCGAACAGCCCGATCAGCGATGGCAAGCGCGTCTTCGCGGTTTTCGGTTCGCGCGGGCTGTACGCCTACGATCTGAACGGCAAGGAGCTTTGGAAGAAGGATTTCAATATCAAGATGTCGATGTTTCGCGCGTTCGGCGAAGGCGTGGCGCCGGCGCTGCACGGCAAGTCGCTCATCGTCAGCTACCTGAACGAATCGGGTTCGTTCCTCACGGTGCTCGACACCGCCACAGGCAACGAGCGCTGGCGCGCGACACCGGAGGAAAGCACCAGTTGGGCGATGCCGCTCATCGTGGAGCACGGCGGCCGCGCGCAGGTGGTCTTCGCGGCGACGGGCAAGGTCCGTTCCTACGATCTTGCCGATGGCAAGTTGATTTGGGAAGCGGCGGGACTGGGCCGCAATGTGATCCCCGCTCCGGTTCACGACAAGGGCATCGTCTACGTCATGAGCGGATACGTGAATCCGAAGCTGATGGCGATCAAACTGGGCAAGGAAGGCGATCTCACGGGAACGGACTCGATCGTGTGGACCATGGATCGCGGTCTGTCCTACACGGCATCGCCTGTGCTGCACGAGGGCAAGCTCTACTTCATCACCGACAGCGGCATGATGACCGCGGTGGACGCGGCGACGGGCAAGCCGTTCTACCAGCAGCAGCGCCTGCCGAAGCCGTATAACTTCAAGGCGTCTCCCGTGCTGGTAGGAGGCCGGATCTATCTGGCCAGCGAGGAAGGGGACGTGATCGTGATCAAAGCGGGCGAGGCGTTCGAAGTGCTGGCAACCAACACGATCGCGGACGAGTCGTTCGTTAGTTCGCCCGCCGTCGCCGATGGCTCGATGTACCTGAGGGGCCGCAACACGCTCTACTGCGTGCGCGACTGACCGCTACGACAGGATTCCCTTGATCGCCTGGCCGTGCACGTCGGTGAGGCGGAAGTCGCGGCCGCCGAACCGGAACGTGAGCCGCTCGTGGTCGAGGCCGAGCAGGTGCAGGATGGTCGCGTGTAAATCGTGGATGGTCAACACGTCTTCCACCGCGCGATAGCCATACTCGTCCGTGGCGCCGAACGTCACGCCGTGCTTCAATCCCCCACCGGCCATCCACAAGCTGAAGCCGAACGGGTTGTGGTCGCGGCCATCGGAGCCTTGCACGAACGGTGCGCGTCCGAATTCGCCGGACCAGATCACCAGCGTCTCCTCGAACAGACCGCGCGATTTCAGATCGCGAATCAGCGCCGCGATCGGCTGGTCCACCACGAATGCGTTCCCCGAGTGGCCTTCGCGCAGCTTGCCGTGCTGATCCCAGATGTTGCCGCCGCCGAGCCCCTTGGGCGGCACCATGGTCAATTCGACGAAGCGCACGCCGCGCTCGATCAGACGCCGCGCAAGCAGACACTGGCGCGCATAGGCGGCCTTGCCCGGCACGTTCGAATCCATGCCGTAGAGCTTCTTGGTGGCCTCCGATTCACCGCTGAGATCGACCAGTTCCGGCACGGCCGACTGCATGCGGTAGGCGGTCTCGTAGTTGCGGATCGCGGCTTCCACCCGCGGGTTGCGATCCACCTTGCCGAGGAACTCGCGGTCCTGCGCCTCGATGAACGAGATCCGCTTGCGCTGGATGCTGTCCCGCTCCTTCGGCGTGACGTCCTGGAGCGGCTCGGGACGTTCGGGATACAGAAACGACCCCTGGTGGATCGCGGGGAGGAAGCCGTTGCCGTAAACGTTGATTCCGCCGAGCGGAATCTCTCCGCTGCCGAGCACCACGAAGCCGGGCAGATTTTGCGACGGGCTGCCGAGCCCGTAGGTGGTCCACGCGCCTAGGCTCGGGAACCCGGTGAAAGGCTGCCCGCCATGATAGTAGGAGTTCGCCTGCGCGTGCTCCATGAACTTCACCGTCATCGAGCGGATGACGGTGAGATCGTCCACCACCGATCCCATGTGAGGGAACAAATCGCTCACCGGGATGCCGCTCCTGCCGTAATTCCTGAACTTCCACGGACTCGGCATGATGTTGCCGTTCTGGTTGAACATCGTACGTTCGATGGCGAACGGCATGGGCTTGCCCGCTTCCGCGTCGAGCCGCGGCTTGGGGTCGAACGAATCGATGTGCGACACGCCGCCCGACATGTAGCAGAAGACGACGTGCTTCACTTTCGGCGCGAAGTGCGGCCTCTTCGGCGCGTCCGCGCGAGCTTCATCCGCGAGCATTCCAGCAAGCGCCGTCATGCCGAATCCCATCGAGCCGCGCGTCAGGATCTCGCGCCGGGAAGGTCGCGGGCGGGCGGACATGTCAGGCCTCCAAGGGAAACTTGTCGACGTTGCGCAGGCACATGGTGAGCGCCTCGATCAACGAATCGCCCCAGCCGCTGGGAGCGAACGGCGCGGCGCTTTGGTTCATCGCGCGGTCGGCGGTGGCGAAGAAGCGCATCGCCGGATCGCGCGGAGTGACGAATTCGCGAATCGTGATGAACAACTCCACTTCGTCGCCGTTGGTTGCCTTCTTCAAAGTGGAGAAATGATGGAGCCGGGCCAAGCGTTGCTCGGGCCGTTCCTGCGCGTAAACCCAATCTGCCAAGATGATCCTCGGGGTCAGCTTATCAGAAAATCACCTTCAGCCCGAACTGCATCTGGCGCGCGGCGTCGGCCGAGGTGATGCGGCCCGTGAGCGGCTGGCCCATGGTGGTACCGGGAAGCCCGAGATTGACGTGATTGGGCGCGTTGAACATCTCCCAACGGAACTGCACGAAACGGCGCTCTGAAAAATGGAAGTCCTTCATGAGCGCCACGTTCAGGTTGTGTTGCCCCGGTGCATCGATCAGGCCGAGTCCGGAGTTGCCCCAAAACGTCGCGGCGGGAGCCTGGAACGCAGCCGTGTCGAACCAGCGGCCGGCGGCGGGGTTGGTAAGAGCGGGGTTGCCCACCAGGTTCGGCCGGGTGTTGAATCCGTTGCCGAGCGTCGCGCCGGGAGTCAGGAACGAGAGCGGACTCCCCGAAACAAAACTGTAGATTCCCGTGACCTGCCAGCCGCCGAGCGCCGCGTTGACCGCGGGATGCGCCTGGGACAACAGAGCCCGGCCCTTGCCGAACGGAACTTCCCAGATGCCGTTCATCGTGAGGATGTGCCGGCGTTCCAATTCCGAGCGCCCGCGGTTGTAGCCTTGCGGCGCGAACGGATCCCGCCCGTCGGTGAGGCTGGCGCCGGCGTCGTCGATGTTGCGCGAAAACGCGTAGGACAAGATATAGCCGAACCCACGTTGGAAGCGCCGCTCGGCCTTGAGTTGGAGCGCGTTGTACCAGGAAAGTCCCAGATTCTCGTAGAGCCGGATGGTGCCCATGCGCGGGAACGGCTTCGCTGCCTGAAGGTTGGTGTAGCGGCCGGGCTGCACTTCGTTGTAGTCCTGGCGGGTGACCAGATCCTTGCCCCGGTTGCCGACGTACGAGATCGTCACGGCGGTCTTCACCACCGGCGCCAGCGCCTGCAACGAGACGTTCCATTCGTGCGTCTTCATCGGCGTGGAGTCGTAGGCGGGAGCCGTCACCGAAGGCGCGATGAACGCGGACGGATTCGCGGGGAACGACGTTTCCCAACGCTGATTGCTGGCGCGGGCGAACGTGAGCCGCTCGAAGGTCCAGTAGGGAGGCCCGATCACCTGCGAGCCCACGATGTTCCCGTTGAAGTTGCCGGTGAAGATCCCGTAGCCCACCCGCAGCACCAGCGAGTCGTCGCTTCGGACGCGCCACGCCGCGCCCAATCGCGGCGAGATTGTGCCGTTCGCCTGGTACAGACCGCGGGGGATGTTGGCCTGCGACGCCGGGATCCACAGATCGGCCGTGGAAGCGGCCAGCGCGGACGAAACAACCTGCGACGAGAGATCCACGTTGCCTTTCGCGTCGGTGGCCGCCACCACCTTGCCAAGGCGCGGGACCCACGTCGCGCCCGTGTTTCGCACGAGTTGCTTGGCATGCCAGTAGTCCCACCGAATGCCGTAGTTGACCGTGATCCGCGGCGTCACCTTGTAGACGTCCTGCAGATAGAGCGCCGAGTACGGCGAGTGCGCCATTCCGAACGTGTTCAGCGGATAGTTCCGCTCGTTGTTGGCCAGCAGCCCTAGCAAATAGTCCGCGAATCCATCGCCGGTGTACTGGGCGTTGAAATTGAACGTACCGCGAGGCGAGGCCGACGTGTGGCCGGCGATGGTCTTGCGCTCGTTCCACTCGTAGCCATAGCCGATGGTGTGCTTGCCCACCACGTGGTTCATGTTCGGCTTGAAGTTGACCACCAAGCGGCGGAATCGCGATGGAACCTGCTGCGGATAGCTGAAGCCGGTGTAGCCGGTGAAGGTCACGGTGGGCAGTCCCACGGCTTGTTCGCGGCCGGCCGTGGGGAATCCCTGGATGCCGGCTTCCTCGTTGAGATTCCGCTTGCCCACTACGTCCGACACGGTTTTGGTGTCCGACAGAATCACGCCGGCGGCGACGTTCAGCAGCGTTCCCGGACCGAGCGTCCAGTTGTAGTTCAGACCCATGTTGTGCTGGCGGATGTTCTGATCGGAGACGACGTCCGGCCTGTAGCCCGCGGACACGTTGCCCAGATCCACCACCACCCAGCGCGCGTATACCCGTTGCGCGGAAGTCAATTGATAATCGCCTCGCGCGAGGAAATTGTGGTTGTCGTTGGTGCTCGGCGCCAGGTCGCGATAGAAGTTGCCCGGAGAATTCGATTGCAGGATGAAGGGAAAAAAGAAGCGCGACGCCGGCGAGAAGCGCGACGTGGGAATGACGTTGTTCGGAAACGGCGCATTGGCGGCGGTGGCTGGATCGGTGACCCGCCGCGCCCCGAAGTCGCCGTTGAACATCGCCGGGGCGGGAGTGTTGGAGTTGTAGATGCGGTCCTGGCGGATGCGCGTGCCTTCGTAGCTGGTGAAGAAAAAGAGCCGGTCCTTGCGAACCGGGCCGCCCACGCTGAATCCGTACTGGTTGCGAATCAGCTTGGGGCGCGTCAGAGCGAACGCGTTGCGCGCGTCGGCGGCGGCGTTCCGATGGAACTCCCAGAGCGTGCCGTGGAATTCGTTCGTGCCGGACTTCGTCACCATCTGCACCTGCAGCGGATTGCGCCCGTTCTCGGCCGTGAAGTTCGCGGTCTGCACGGAGAACTGGGCCACGGTGTCGACGTTGGGAAACGCGAATCCCTTCTCGTTGCTTGGATCGTTGGCGTCGAGACCGTCCACGGAAAACCCGGTCTGATCCTCGCGCTTGCCGCCGCCCTGCACCGTATGTTCGTTGGCGAGACCGCCGGAGCCGAGCCAGCGCATGCCGGGCGCGAGCATCACCATCTCGATGGGATTGCGGCCGTTCAGCGGAAGATCCCTGATCTGCTTCTCGTCGATGGCTGTTTCCACCGACGCCTTTTCCGTCTGAATCGTGGTCCCGGAGGCTTCCACCGTCACCTGCTCCTTCACGTCGCCGAGCTTCAACATGGGCGATACTCGGCGGAGTTGGCCCACCGTCAGATCGACGCGCGGAGTCTGCCACGTGGCGAACCCTTGCGCCGTTACCGTGACGCGATAGGCTCCGCGAGGGAGCGCCAGGATCTCGAAGGCGCCGTCGGAAGACGAGTCGACCGCCCGCTCCATGCCGGTGTCGAGGTTGCGCACCGACACCCGAGCGCCCGCCAAGGCGGCGCCGGACTGGTCGTTCACCACGCCCAGGATCGAGCCGTCGGTGCCCGCTTGCGCGAACAACCGGACGGCGGAAAGACCAATGAACAGTAGGGGAAGCATTCGGCGACCTCGGAGGAGATAGGGCGATTATGTCACCATCCGGCCGCTACGACAATGGCGCGGCCGCGCTAATATCGGGATTCATGCGACGCCGCCAGTTCCTTCAAGCTTCCTGCGGGGCCGTTTTGGCGGCCCAGGACGTCCCCTCCTGGGGCGGATCGATATTGGATATTCATTTGCATCCGAAGGGTTCGGCCCAGGCGAATTCAACGCACATGGACGGATGTGGCGTGACGCACGCCGTGCTGCTGGCGGCCGCGAACGCCGAGGAACAAGCGAAAGCGGCGGTCAAGGAGCACCCGGCGCGATTCGCGCGATTCGCCGGAGCCGACGTGAGCAAACCCGAATCGTTCGCCGTACTCGAGCGCAACGCCCGGGAAGGCGCGATTGGCTTCGGCGAGATCAAAAGCCATGTCGCGCTCGACGGTCCGGAGATGAAACGGCTCTA
The DNA here is from genome assembly GCA_005808475.1 of Acidobacteriota bacterium. Taxonomy (GTDB): domain Bacteria; phylum Acidobacteriota; class Terriglobia; order Bryobacterales; family Bryobacteraceae; genus SYLY01. The sequence goes on along the minus strand of SYLY01000189.1, from coordinate 28,753 downwards.
CGCGATGGCCGCGGATTTCGGGATTCCGGTGCTGGTGCATTTCCAGGAGTCCCAACACTTCGCCGGCGAAGGCATGTTCAGCACCGGATTCCCGCGCCTGCCGGCGGTGCTGAAAGCGTTCCCACGAACCACCTTCATCGGCCACGCCGACTTCTTCTGGGCCAATATCAGCGCCGATCCCCAGGCGGGAGTCTCGTACCCGAAGGGCAAGGTGAAACGCGGCGGGCTGACCGACAAGATGCTCGGCGATTATCCGAACCTGTACGGCGACCTTTCCGCCAACTCCGGCCGCAACGCTCTGGCCCGCGATCCCGAGTTCACGGCGGACTTCCTGAAGCGGCATCGCGCCAAGCTGATGTTCGGCTGCGATTGCAGTTGCCGCGATGGACGCGGAACGGGGCAGGGTTCGCAGGAGCCGCTGATCAAGGGCAAGTGCGTGGCGCGCGAGACGCTCGCCGCGGTCAAGCAGGCAACGGCGCCGGACGTGTTCCGCCAGTTGACGTGGGAGAACGGAGTCCGGCTATTGAAGCTGGGGTTCTCGTAGGCGCTGTGCCGTTCAACTCCTTCGGGTTTATCCTGGCTTTTCTCCCTGTCACGTTGGTGGGCTTCTTCGTGCTGGGAAGATGGCACCACCGCTGGGCGGCGCTATGGCTGGTGGCGGCCTCAACTGGCTTCTACGCCGCGTGGCGGCTGCCCGACACTCTGTTGCTGATCGGTTCGATCGGATTCAACTTCGCCGCCGGCTCGGCTATTTCGAAGGCGGGAGCGGGGCCGTCGGGGCGGGCCGTCTTCGCCGCCGCCGTCGCGGCGAATCTTGGCGTTCTGGGCGTCTTCAAATACTGGGACTTCCTCGCATCAGTGACCGGAATGCCGAAGGTGGGCCTCGTCTTGCCGCTTGGGATCTCGTTCTTCAGCATCACCCAGATCGCCTATCTGGCGGATGCGCGGGCCGGACTGGCGCAGGAGCGCGACCTGTTGCGCTACACCCTTTTCGTAACCTTCTTCCCCCACCTGGTCGCCGGCCCGATTGTCCACCACGCCCAGCTTATGCCCCAGTTTGCCCTGCCATCGGTGTACCAGTTGAACTTGGCGAATCTGGCGCGAGGTGTGGCGCTATTCACGTTCGGCCTCGCCAAGAAAGTCCTGGTGGCCGACCGATTGGCCTTGCTGGCCGATCCGGCCTTCGAGGCGGCCATGGTGGGAGGGACGCCAGGCCTCGTTCAGGCATGGACGGGCCTACTGGCCTTCACCTTCCAGATCTACTTCGACTTCTCAGGCTACAGCGACATGGCAGTGGGATTGGCCCGCATGTTCGGCATCGAACTCCCGGTCAACTTCGATCGTCCTTACCGGGCCTTGAATCTCGTGGACTTTTGGCGCCGATGGCACATCACACTGTCGGCGTTCCTGCGGGACTACCTGTTCTTTCCGCTGGGCGCCAACCGCCGGGGAGAGCTCCGGGGATACGCGAACCTGATCGCCACCATGGCGATCGCGGGACTGTGGCACGGGGCCAACTGGACGTTCCTTCTCTGGGGAACCCTTCACGGCGTCCTTCTGGCGGCCACCCACGCATGGCTTCGCGCCAAGCGTCTCATGTGGCGCCGCGAACCGCTCCGGGTCGGGCGAGGCGTCGCGTCGGTGTTAACCTTCGCCGTAGTCACGCTGATGTGGGCTCCTTTCCGCGCCGGTAGCTGGGACCCATGCGCCAACCTCCTCTTGGCGATGGCAGGCCAGCGGGCTGACGGCTCGCCCTTCGTCCCCAACAGGACACAGTTCGTCACGCTCGCCGGATCGGCTGTCCTGGCTACGATTGGGCCTGCCGCGTCCCGTCTCGTCGACGATTGGAGCGTGGACACGGGGTGGCGTGGTCCGGCTTTGGCGTCCATTGCGGGCCTTCTGCTTGCTTCCTGCATTCTCTCGCTGCGGGAAACCACTCAGTTCGTGTACTTCCAGTTCTGATCATGCAACCCGCGAGCTTTCTCATCTGGCTATCCGGTTCGGCCATCGCGGGGTTGGCGGCATCCGCTCTGACGATCCGCATCTTCGACCCACTCTGGCACTACGGTGGGCCTTTGCTTCCCGCGCCGTCTTTCCAAGTAGATGAACGGCGTCAGAAGACAAACCGCCTTGTCAACACGCGGCCCGAGTTCGACGGAGTGTTGCTGGGCAATTCCAGAGTCCGTCCAATCCACGCGTCCGCGTTCCGGAGGATGCGTGTTCTCAACTACTCGGCTTCCTCGATGCACCCGGACGAATACGAAGGGTTCCTGGATGTGGCTTGCGGCGTGCGAACGCCTACGACTATCGTGTTGGCGGTGGATTTCCCGTTGGATGGGGCCTTGCCTCCAGGATCGGTTCCCCTCGGAGCGCGGGAATATGCCGCCGAGGCAGCCACCGGGCGCTGGGCCGACCTATTCAATGTCAGCGCACTGAGACTCTCGCTCAGTGCAGCCAGGTGCATGCTCCGAGGCTGCGCCGACTCCTACGCCTTCGACGCCCAATACGAATTCGTTCCGCCGCCGATGCCGACACCCGCCGAACGCCAGCGGCGCATCGAGAAGGATGTGGCGATGTATTCAGCGCCCTTCCCTTCGCTCGATCTGTCCCGGCTGCCCTACATGGACTCTCTCCACGCGATCCGGCGAAGATGGCCGAGCACCCGCATCGTGGTTTTCACGAATCCGGTATCGGTCCACATGTTCGCCATCGTCGCGAGGCAGAACAGAATGTCGGAATACGGCGCCTGGTTGCGTGGGTTGATCGCGATCTTCGGCGAAATCTGGGAGTTCTCCGGCGTCAACCCCGTGACCGCCGATTCATCCAACTACTTCGACGCGCATCATTACTCGCCAGCGGTGGGCCGGATGATCGCCGCGCGCATCGAGGGACGTGATGCGGAGTGCGTTCAAGGGTTCGGCGTTCGCTTGACGGCAGCCAACCTGGAAGCGTATCTCCAATCAGCGCGAGACGCGGCACGGAGGTTGATCGCCGCTCCGATCCCCTACTGATCCCGTCACGCCAATTCGACCAGCGGCTCACCCGTCTTGTCGTCGAGCGCGTTGGCGATCTTCACGGGCCGCCCGATCGGCGTGTCGTACTCCTTGGTCCAGTCGATCCCGAACTGCTTGAAGATCGTGGCGAAGATATCCCCCATGCTCACCGCCCGTCCGGCGGGGTTGGCGCCCTTCTCGTCGCTCGCTCCCACCACCGCGCCGCCCTTGATCCCGCCGCCGCCGAGCGCCAGCGACCAGCATACCGGCCAGTGATCGCGGCCGAGGTCGGGGTTCACGAACGGCGTGCGGCCGAACTCGCCCATTGCCAGCACGATCGTCGAATCGAGCAGGCCGCGTTGGCTCAGATCGTCGAGCAGCGCCGATAGCGTCCGGTCGAGCGGCGGACACAGGCGGTCGCGATGGCCCTCGTCGTTCTTGGCGTGCGTGTCCCATGAATTCGAGTGGAAGCCGGCCGCCGTGACGAAGACCGATCCAGCTTCCACCAACCGCCGCGCCAGAAGGGCGCTCTGGCCCACCGAGTCGCGCCCGTACGCGTCGCGCAGCTTGTCCGGCTCCTTCGACAGATCGAATGCGTCGCGCACGCGCGGGTTGAGAATCATGCGCCAGGCCTGCGACGCGTACTGGTCCATGTTGGCGTGCTCGGCGCCCTGGTGCAGTTCGCGATAGCGGCGGTCCACCAGCTTCAGGAACGCCTGGCGGCTTTCCACGGCCGGGCCGGATACGCTTTTGGGCAGCGCCAGATCGGCCACCGAAAAGTCCTTCGCGCCCGGATCGGGAATGCACATCGGATCGAACTCGCCGCCGAGGAAACCGGAGCGGAAGTACTCTTCGTACTGCCGGCTGCGCTCCCACCGCGGCGCGAGTACATGGGGCGGCATCACACCGCGCGCGCCAAGTTCCTTGGCCACGATGGAGCCGATACTGGGGAACTGCATCGCCGGGTTCGGTTCGTGGCCGGTGATCGCGTAGTGCGTGCCTTGCGGGTGATCGTTGCCCTTGGTGTGCATCGAACGCACCAGCGAGATCTTGTCCATCCGCCGCGCCATCCTCGGCAAAAGCTCCGACACCTGGATGCCCGCCACGTTCGTCGAGATCGCCTTGAAGGCGGAATCGGGTTTCGGATCCCACGTATCCATTTGGCTGGGGCCGCCCTCGAGCCACAGCAGGATGCAGGCGCGCGCCTTGCCCTTGGACGCCGAACCCTCCGCGGCGCGCAGCAATCCGCCCAGATCCGCGCCGAGCAGGCTCAGCGAACCGGCGTGAACGAAACCGCGGCGTGACGTCATGATGGTGCTCCTCTAATGATTCTCGGCGAATTCGCGCGATGCGAGCACGGCCCACACCAGATCCTTCAACGCTTCCTTGCGATCTCCGCGCGCGGCGGCCAGTTCGGCGATGCCCGACAGTTCTTCCTTCGATGGCGTCCGCGCGAACGCCGCCAGATAGAACTCCTCCGCGATTTCGGCATCCGTCTTGCCCGCCGCCAGCAACCGTTGCAACCGCCCGCCCGGAGCCTCTAGCTTTTCGTTGTAGACCGTCCCCGCCAGCACGTGCAGCGCCTGGCCCAGGTTCGCTTTGGAACTCCGTTCGGGCATCGACAGGCGGTTCGGCCGGCCGTACAGCTCGAGAAAACGCGAATAGAACAGATCGGGCTCCCGCAGTTGCACCGCGCGAACTCCGGGCGCGGCCTGGCCGTTGACCTTCGCGCCCGCCGAGACCGCGGTGGTGAATGTCTCCGGCACTCCGGTGACGTCGGAGATCGCGTCGAGCAGCACTTCCGCGTCCAACGGCCGCGAGAGCGAGTGCGAGTAGTTGGTGCGATCGCCGCGATTGGCGTCCGCGGCGATTCCGCTCGCCTGATACACGCGCGATTCGACAAGGGCGCGCATCAGCCATCGTAGATCGTGCCCGCGGCCGCGGAACTCGCGAGCCAGACGCTCGAGCAGTTCCGGGTGCGTCGGCGGATTGGTGGAGCGGAAGTCGTCCACCGGATCGACGAGTCCGCGTCCGAAAAAGTAGGCCCACATCCGGTTGACGATCGCCTCGGAGAAATAGGGATGCTTCACCACCCACTCGGCGAGCTCGTGGCGCGGGCTCTTGCGCGTGCCGGCATCGACGGCGCGGCCATCGAGCAGCACCGGCTTCAACTCCGCCTTGGTGCGCGGATGGAACATCTTCACGTTGCCGTCTACGTCGCCGTTGCCCATCGCCTCGTTCAGCGGATGGTCGAAGATCACGTACTCCCGGCCGGTATCGCCCATCTTGAACATGCGCCCGAAGAAGGCGGCCATGCCCCAGAACTGATCCTGCGTCCACGCTTCATAAGGATGGTTGTGGCACTGCGCGCAGTCGAGGCGGCGTCCGAAGAAGACGCGCAGTTCCTCGGCCATCGTCTCGCCGGGCGGGCCGATCACGTCGTACGGCAGGAAGTGCCGCGTGGGTCCGTCGTAGCCTTGCGCGGTGAGCCGTTCGCGCGCGATCCGGTCGTACGGCTTGTTGCTCGCGATGGCGTCGCGCACCCACTCGCCGTACATCTGGCTCCACTTGGGTTGAATGCCGTTCGCGAAAATCGACAAGCGGAATACGTCGTCGAACCGGAACGTCCAATAGTCGACTAACTCTGGCGAGCCGATGAGCGCGTCGATCAACTTGCGCCGCTTGTCCGGGTCCTTGTTCGCCACGAACTCGCGGACGCGATCGGGAGGCGGCAACATGCCGGTGAGATCCAGGCACGCGCGGCGCAGGAACTCGGCGTCGCCGGAAAGGCCCGATGGCGGCACGCGGAACTTGCGCAACTTGTCGAACACGTAGCCGTCGATGAAGTTGAACCCGGGTTCGTTCGGATACGCGGCCACCGGCGGACCAACCACTCCCACGGTCGCGCTAGCGGCCAGTCCCGCGGCGCGGATGAGAATCGCCGTCTCGCCGAGCCTGCCCGCGGTGATCGCGCCGCCGCTTTCCACGCCGGCGATATCCTTGTCGCTTGAAACGTAGAGCGCATGGGGAGTGAAGTCCCGCGTGCCGCCGCCTTCCAAATGGGCGGTGACCAACAGGCCGTGCTTGGACCCGGCTTCGAGCGTCACCACGCGCGGGAACACCTCGAGCCGCGCCACTTGATCGTCCTTCGCGCCTGGCGGACCGAAAGGAGCGCCTTTGCGAATCCAGTCGAGCATCGCCGTGTGGTCCGGCGAACCGGGCGCGAAACGGCGCCCGCCGCCATGCGCAACCAAACCGGCTGCCTTCTCGAGGACGAGGCTCTTTTCCGGCTGTTCGAGATTCACGCGCGGCTTTCGCGGGCCCTTCGGCTCAGCGCTGAGGACCTGATATTCGCCGCCCTTCACGATCCACTCCCAGTCGTCCTTCGGATGCAGCGCGCCCGCCGAGAGCTTGAGCCCGCCGCGCCCTTTCACGCCACCGTGGCAGCTCGCGCCGTTGCATCCGTTGCGCGTGAGGATGCCGCCGATGTCGAGTCCGAACTGGAATTCGCGCGCGCGCGCGGTATCCTCGACGCGAGCCCGCGCCGACGCGGACAAGCCCCGCCAACGCGCGGCGACCGCTACACCGCCATCCGACAGCGCCCGCAGGTTGCCGCTTTCGATGGACGCCCGCGCGGTTCCCGAGACCGACCACGCCACATCGGCGGTCACATCCCGCTCGATGCCGCTCGCCATCGTCGCGATCGCAAGGTAGCGTTGCGATGCGTCCGCGCCTCGCAGCACACGATTCGCGGGCTCCACGCGCATCGATACGGCGCGGTCCTGGGCCTGAATCGCGGCCGCCATCGCGAGCGCAGCCAGCAGCCTCATGACGGCCTCCTCGCCACCACCATCACCGGCACTTCCTTGTTCAGCACCGCTTCGCCCACGCGGCCATCCACCACGGGCCGCGCGATCACACGGGCGCGCGACGGCAGTTCGCCCGGCGGAGCGTCGGGCGAAGCGATCAGCATCACCGTGGCGGTCTGCGGAACCGGGTAATAGCGTTCGCGACGGCCGGCGTTCGGTAGGGGCGGTCTCTCGACGGGGTTCTCGAGTCCCGCCACGGCGGTGATGCCGGGCGGAAGCCCTTCCACGGAGATCGCGACGAAGCCCTTGAAGCCCTCTTCCCGATCCACGTTCACGGTAAGCGGCTTCGACTGGCCAGGTTCCAGATTCACGCGATCCTCGACGAGCGCGGCCGACCCGATATGCGGAATCCGCGGCCGGATCAGCACGCGATAGGCGAAGTCCGGCGCGTGGCGATCGCTGGTGATATCGCGGATCTGGATGCGATACTCGCCCACCGAACGGAGCGTGACCACGGTCTTGGCCTGGATCATCTTCATCATGTAGAGGCCGTTGTTATTGCGCTTGGTGTAGACGTTGGTGACCACCTCGTGCCCGTCGGGCTGCATCACGCGAACCACGGGATTGAAACGCGGCAGCGTGGCGCCGGGCGTTTCCACTTCGATCGCCAGATCGCGCGTCTCGGCGATCTTCAATCGAATCTCGTGAGCCTCGTCCGACGCCCCAATCCTGCCTTCCACCATTCCCGTCTCGTCGATCACGGGTACGTCCGCGGCCCCTTCGAGCGCGGCCTTGTAGCTTTCCACCGCTTTCGGCGGCTTCTGAAGTCCACGCCTGGCGGCGGCCGCCATCCACTCGGGTCCCACGCGCCGCACGAAGGATCGCTCCGGCCATTCGGGCTCGTTGACGGGATGCAGCTTCGGCGGCGTCAGCGCGCCCCGCGCGATGCGCAATTGATACACGTATCCCGGCCCGCCTTGTCCTTGGAATCCGGACACCCGGACGCAGTACTTGCCCGCCTTATCGAAGCGGTGCGTCAGCCGCGCCGCCGTGTCGAGACCGGGGAAATACAGCGGCTCGTCGTTGACCGCGATCCGCTCGAGCCGCGTCTTGTCGAACCAGCTCGCGGACGGCGCCCAGACGCTTACCGCGGGATCGAACGACGCGAGTCCGGAGATCGCCTCGATGCCGATGGTCTCGCCCGCCGCGACGCCGATCCAATACGAGTCGGTTTCGCCCGGCAGCGACAACACCCCATTGATCAACGCAGGCAACGACGCGACAGGTTCGTCCTCGGAAGCGGTCCGCGAATCGGTCACGCGAATCTCCGCGCGGTTGGTCACGCCCCACGAGGTGACGATCCGGAATCCCCGCGCATCGTACGCGACGCCCGGCTCCACGGTCACGCGGACGCGCGCCTCCTCGGGCTTGGACTCGATCACGCGCCCCACCACGCCCGTTCCGTCGAACATCACCGCTCGCGCCGCGTCGAGCCCCGTGCCGCGAACGGTCACATCGAATTCCGAACCCGCGCGGCCTGACATCGGAAACACCGATGCGATCTTGGGATCGGCGCCGGCCGCGGTCCATGCGGCGGCGAGCGCCGCCGCCAACCGCGCGCCGCTCACGCTAAAATCTCGCGGATGGGCTCGCCGAAATCGATGTCGAGCCGCTTGTGCCCGGGCATCTCGAGGCGCCGCGGGTCGAGCCCCATCTGATGCAGCACCGTCGCGTGGATGTCGGTGACGTAGTGCCGGTTCTCCACCGCGTGGAAGCCGAGTTCGTCGGTGGCGCCGTGCGCGATGCCGCCTTTCAATCCGCCGCCGGCCATCCAACAGGAGAATCCGAACGGATGGTGATCGCGCCCTTCGCGCAGACCTTCGACGCCGGGAGTGCGGCCGAACTCGGTGCCCCACACGACGATCGTCTCGTTCAGCAGACCACGTTGATCCAGGTCGCGAATCAGGCCCGCCAGCGGCAGGTCCACTTCACCGCACAGTTTCGAGTGGTTCTTCTTCAGTTCGCTGTGCGCGTCCCAACCATTGCCGTCGGTGCGATAGCCGTGGAAGATTTGCACGAAGCGCACGCCGCGTTCCACCAGCCGGCGGGCGGCCAACAAATCCTGCCCGAAATGTTTGGTGTTCTCCTGGTCCAGCCCGTACGACTTGCGAATGTGCTCCGGCTCTTCCTGAAACTGGAACACCTCGGGAATCGCCGTCTGCATGCGAAACGCGAGTTCGTACGACTTGATGCGCGCGCGGATGGAAGCGTCGGCCGGATAGCGGTCCGCGTCCAGCCGGTTCAACTCGTCGATGAACTCGAACTCGCTCTTCTGCTCGCCGGCGGCGAGCTTCTCCGCGGGCGACGCGTAGGGCAGCGGATTGGCGGGATCGCCGGACAAGTGCACACCGGCGTGTTGCGGCCCCAGATAGTGGCCTCCGCTCACACCCATGCCGCCGAGATGAGGAGGAACGGGCGGCCCCAGCACCACGAACTTCGGCACGTTCTCGTTCATGCTGCCCAGACCGTAGTGGACCCAGGATCCGATCGACGGATGGAAACCCTGGAAGATGTGGCGGCCCGTGTGGAACTGGAGCTGAGCGGCGTGATCGTTGTCGGTGGTCCAGATGGATCGCAGGATCGCCAGCTTGTCGACGGTGGCGCCCAGATGCGGCCACCAATCGGAGATCTCGATGCCGCTTTGGCCACGCTTCTTGAATCCCACCTGGAGCGGCATCACGTTCATCATGAGCTTGCGTTCCGCGGCGGTGAACTGCACGACGTTCTTCTTGACCAAGGGCGAATCGAGCACGCCGGCATGCGGCGTCTCGCCGATCGTGCGTCCCGCGTATTTGTTCAGTTCGGGCTTGGGATCGAAGGACTCGAGGTGGCTCACGCCGCCTTGCAGGAAAACCCAGATGACGCTCTTCGCCTTGGGAGCGAAGTGGGGCTTGCCGTCGGGCGGCGCCCACGGCCTCTGCTCCGATGCCGCGGCGTCGCGGTGGAACATCGAACCGAGCACCAGGCCGGTGAACCCCATTCCGGCGCGGGTCAGGATTTGACGCCGGTCCACGCGGCCGCATGCGTTGGGTGCGAAGGATCTCATATCTTTCATCGTATGCTCACGAACTCGTCCCGGTTGAACAATGCATGCACCAGACTCTCCCGCGCGCGCGCCGCGCCGGCCACGGAGGTCTGCCTTTCGAGAAACGCCACCGACTTGCGTTCTTCCACTTCGGAAGCGGGCCGGGCCAGCGCGGCCAGGAACGCCGATCGCACGAACTCCGCGGGCGCGGGCGACGTCCCCCCCAGCTTCGACGCGAGCGTTCGCGCGTGATCGAAACCCAGTTTGCTGTTGGCGAGAGCCAGCGCCTGCTGCGGGACGATCGATTCGGGCCGCACGAAGCAAGCCAACGGATCGGCCCCATCGAACACCTTCAGGAACTGCATCTGCGAGTTCGGCGTGATGTGGAAGTAGACGCTGCGGCGAGGCGTGTCCTGCTCGGTCTCTTCGTGCAGTTCGGGCCCTCCCATGGCGATGTCCAACGATCCGCTCGCCACCAGCAGACTGTCGCGGATCGCCTCCGCCTCGAGCCGCCGCGAATTCTGCCGCCACAGATAGACGTTGTTGGGATCGGACTTCAGGTTCGCGTGACCGGCCGCGGGCAGTCCCGACTCCATTCGATAAGCCTTGCTGGTCACGATGAGCCGGTGCAGCTTCTTCATGCTCCAGCCGGAGTCCATGAACTCCACCGCCAGCCAGTCAAGCAGCGCGGGGTTGGTGGGAGCCTTGCCGTTCTTGCCGAAATCGACGACGTTCGGCGCCAGCGGAGCCCCGAAGTGCCGCAGCCAAATGTGATTCACGGCGACCCGGGCCGCGAGTGGATTATCTGGGCTCACGATCCATCGGGCCAACGCTGTGCGTCGTCCGGTGCTTACCTTCATGTGAACGGGGCCGAGCGGAGAGTACGCATCGGGCGGCTTGTTCAGCGCCTCCAAGGCGGTTTCGAGGTTCTTCTTCGCGGCCGCCACGTTCCGGTCGCGAGCCTTGCGCTGCTCCTCGTCCTTGGCGGGCGCCGACATCGCTTCCGTCATCTTGCGTTGCGCGCGGAACAGGTTCTCGTCGGCCCTGAGCAGATGCGCCTCGCGCTCGGCGATCCTGGCCGCTTCGGCGAGTTCACCCGCGTTCTCGACCGGCGGCTTGGCGTACTTGGCGTGTTCGGCGCGGATGCGAGTCTCGAGCGCGGCCGCCGAGGCCGTCGCGGCGGCCAATTCCTTCTCTGTCGCGGAGATCAGGAACGGACCTTCCTCGATCACCTCCGCCGGCTTCTTGCGCGGCATCCGGTCGATCCACTTGGCTACCAGGGCGATCTTGCCGTCGTCCAGCGCCGAACCGTTCAGCGGCATGCGCGGTTGCTTTTCGCCCTTCAGATACTGGATCAACAGGCTGCCTGCGCCGTTACCGGCGGTGACGGAGGGTCCGTTCTTGCCGCCGCTCTTGATCGCCTGCTCCGTTGCGAGACTCAGTCCGCCCTTTGCGTTGCGGCCCAGATGGCAGTTGGCGCAGCGCTCCTCGAACAGCGGCCTGATTTCCTTGCCATAGTCGACAGCGGGGCCAGTGGGCTCGGGGCGCGGATTCGCCAGCTCGGTGCGCGCCTCCTCGATCTCGCGGTGCACTCGCGCCAACCGCTCTTCCACGGTTTTCACGTTCGCCTTCGCCTCCGCCGCCAGGTCCGTCGCGACGAACGGGCGAATGTCGGGATAGTAGGCTTCGGACGGCAGTTCCACCGGATCGATTTTGATGGGCGGGCCGCCGAGCGCGGGCGGAGTCGCGGGAAGCATCTCGTGCTCTTTGTCGGGACTGTTTTCGTCGCCGCGCACGAACAGATAGGTCTTGTCGAAGATCGCCGGCATCAGGTTGATGCCACCCTCCACGTCCGGGCCGGGCTCCTTGGCGGCGGAATCGTAGGCGCGCGGCAGCCCGCCCTTCTTGCGATCGGGCTGTCCGGGCGTCTTGTCTACCCGAATGTCGTGGGGCTCGAAGAACGCGCGGAACTTGTAGTAGTCGGTCTGCGCGAACGGATCGTACTTGTGATCGTGGCAGCGCGCGCACTTGAGCGTGACACCGAGAAACGCCGCCGTGGTCGACTCGATCGTATCCATCAGCCATACGTTGCGATTGAACCGGAACCAGTTGCGGGCGAGAAATCCGGTGGCTCGCAACGTCTTCGGATCGGTGGGCGCCAGTTCGTCGGCGGCCAGCATCTCCGTCACCATCCGGTCGTAGCTCTTGTCCTCGTTGAGCGATTCGATAATCCAGTCCCGCCATTGCCAGATGTGGCGCTGGCTGCTGCGTACCTCCGCGGATCCGTTGCCGTACCAATCGCTGTACCGCCAGATGTCCATCCAATGCCGGCCCCAACGTTCGCCGTAACGCGGACTCGCCAGCAGCTTGTCCACCAGACGCTCGTAGGCCCCGGACGACTTGTCGCCGGTGAACTCACGGACTTGCTCCGGCGTGGGAGGAAGCCCCGTGAGATCCAAATACACGCGCCGCAACAACGTATGCGGCTCCGCCTGCCCGAGCGGCGTCAGCCCGCGCTTTTCGCGTTCCGCCGCGATGAAGGCGTCCACAGGATTCGCGCGCCACGCGGAATCGCGCGGAATGGGCGCCTGTTGGCGAATGGGCTTGCGAAACGACCAGTGCGAGGAAAGCATCGCCGGCGCGGAATCGCCTTCGTCGAACTTCGCGCCATCCTTGATCCACGCGGCGAACGCGGCCACCGTGTCGTCATCCAGCTTCTTGGCGCCCAGCGGCATTCCCGGCTGCCGGGTGTGCGAGATGTAGGCCTGCAGGAGGCTTTCGCCCGGATTGCCCGGAACCACGGCCGGTCCGCGATCGCCTCCCCGCAGCATCTTTTCGCGCGTCGACAGATCGAGCCCGCCCTGCTTCACCGTCGCGTTGTGGCAGGACGAGCACTGATTCTCGAGCACCGGCTTCACGCGGGTGCGGTAAGGCGATTGCGCGGCCGCAACCGAGGCAAGGAGAACGGCGATCGAAACAAGGCGCATCAGAATATGAACTTCAATCCCATTTGCATTTCGCGAGCGCCGCCCGCGGACAGGATGCGGCCGGTGGTCGGTTGAGTCAGAGCCGTGTTCGGATTTCCATAGTTTACGTGATTCGGGGCGTTGAACATTTCCCAGCGGAACTGCAGGAACCGGCGCTCGGTCACGTAGAAGTTCTTGGTGAGCCCGGTGTCCAGCGTGTGGCGCGCCGGGCCGTCGATGAGTCCCAGGCCGGAGTTGCCGAACAGCGTCGCGGCGGGCGTTCCCAACGCGGCCACGTCGAAGTAGCGGTCGGTGGTGGGGTTGGAGAGCTTGGGGCTGCCGAGCAGGTTGGCGCGCGTGTTGCGGCCGTTGCCGAGCGTGGCGCCGGGAACATTGAACGTCAACGGAGCGCCGGACTGGAACAGGTAGATTGCGTTCACCTGCCATCCGCCCAGGATTCCGTTGAGCACCGGATGCAGGCTCGCGCCCATCTTACGGCCGCGTCCGAACGGAATCTCGTACACCGCGTTCCACGCGAGCAAGTGCGTGCGATCCAGATCCGAGCGGCCGCGGTTATAGCCGTTCGGCGCGAAGGGTTCCAGGATCCCGGTGTGCTCGGTGGCCGTATCGTTCAACAGCAGCTTCGAGAACGAGTAGGCGAAAGTCGTCGAAAGTCCGTTCACGAAGCGCCGCTCCAGCTTGGCTTGCAGCGCGTTGTACCACGTCTTGCCGCGATTCACGTAGAGTTCGCTCGATCCGAGCCGCGGATACGGGCGCGCGTTCTGAAGATTGGCGTACCGGCCCGGCGCCACTTCGTTGAACGGATCGCGCGTGATCGCGTCCACGCTCTTGTTGGCCACGTAGGAAAGCGTCAGCGCGGACTGCATCGGCAGCGACTTCTGGATCGATATGTTCATCTCGTGCGTCTTCTGCGTCTTCAGATAAATGTCCGGAGCGATGACCGAAGTCGCGATGAACGACCGTGGATCATCCGGCCACGCGGTCTCCCACGGTTGAACGGTGCCGGCGGCGAACACCTGCGTCTCCCATGTCCAGTAGGGAGGGCCGATGATGGCGGATGCCGAGCGGTTGGCGGGGAAACTGGAGGCGAAAATGCCATACCCGCCCCGCACCACGAAATCGTTCTTGTCGGTCACACGCCACGCGAATCCCAGCCGCGGCGACAGGTAGCCGTTGGCGGCGAACAGTCCGTGAGGCGCGCCCACTTCGGTGGCCGGAACCCAGAGACCCGCCGTCGCGGCCGCCAGGAACGGCGCGACCGGCTGCGCGCCGAGATCCACCTTGCCGTTCTTGTCGACGCCCGCGACAATCTTGCCTCGCTGCCGGTCGAAGCTGGCGCCGTTGCCCCGTACGATGTCTTTCTCATGCCAGAAGTCGTAGCGAAGTCCGAAGTTCAGCGTCAGACTGCGCGTGACCTTCCAATAGTCTTGAATGTAGGGCGCCGAGTAGGGAGCGTCCTTGGTGCCGAACGTTTGCAGCGGATAGTTGCGCGACGTCGTCTGGACCAGCCCCAGCATGTAGTCGGCGAAGCCGTCGCCCGTGTACTGGCCGTTGAACGTGAAGGCGCCGCGCGCGAAGCCCGATGAGTGGCGTCCGAGCGTGGTCAGGTGATGGAACTGATATCCGGCGTTGATCGTGTGGGCGCCGCGCACCATGTTGACGCTCGCCTTGCCGCCCGCGGTGGTCCACCAGAGGCGGTACGGGACGCCGAACGGAGTGCTGAAGCCGGTGTATCCAGCGATGCCGACGCTGTTCGGCAAGCCCACCGACGCGCCGCGGCCTTCGGTCGGGAATCCGCGAATGCCGGCCTTCTGCGTGAGGTTCTCGCCACCGACGCAGACGCAATCCTGCTGGATGACCGACTGCATGGTTCCAATGTCCACGGTGAGCAGCGTCGTGGGACTGATCGTGTAGTTGTAGTTTGCGCCCAAGTTGTGTTGCGGCGTTTTGCGAAGGTTGACGACGTCGGGGCTGTAGTCCGGCGTGTTGCCGCTGTCCCGGATCACGATCGCGCGGAAATAGGCGCGCTGTTTGGAGGAGATCTGGTGGTCCACGCGGATGGTGAACTCGTTCACGTCGTTGGTGGTGGGCGCCGTGGTGCGGAACCGGTCGGGGCCGGAATTGGCGGTCAGCAGGTTCGGAAAGAAGAACCGCGCCGCCGTCGAAAAGCGGTTCGCCGGGATCTGGTTGTTGGGGAAAGGCTGATTCGTGAGCGGATCGCGAATCGTGCGCGGCAGCAACGCGGAAAAGTCGCCGTTGCGCTGGGCGGCCGACGGAACGACGGAATTGTAGAGGCGTGCGCGCCGGATGCGCGTGCCCTCATAAGATCCGAAAAAGTGCGTCTTGTTCTTGACGATGGGACCGCCCAGCGTGAATCCGAACTGATTCTGGCTCAGCTTCGGCTTGCGCGCGCCGGGCGTTTTCGCGAACGTGTTGAACGCGTCCATTCTCTCGTTGCGCAGGAACTCCCACGCCGTGCCGTGAAATTCGTTGGAGCCGCTCTTGGTCACCATCAGCACCTGCAACGCATGGCGGCCGTTCTCCGCGCCGAAGTTGGAGGTTTCCACCTTGAACTCGGCGATGGTATCGACGTTCGGAATGCCCGCCCCCCTTTCGTCCAGGCCCGTGTTGGCCACCAAGCCGTCGACCTGAAACTCGGTGCCGTCCGTCCGGTTGCCGTTGCCTTGCACGGTGGAATCGCGATCGGCGGCGCCACGCCCCAGGAAGCGGACGCCCGGCACCAGATTCACCAGTTCGATCGGATTGCGCCCGTTGAGCGGCAAGTCGCGGATCTGGCGCTGCTCGACGACGGACTCCACGGCGCCGCGCTCGGTTTGCACCAGTTCGACTCCGGTTTCCACCTGCACCCGTTCGCTGACTTCGCCCACGTCGAGGCGCGGCGAAAGACGCTTACGTTCGCCGACGGTCAGTTGGGTGCGTTCCAGCCTCCAGGTGCGAAAGCCGCGGAGGCTCACCGTCACCGAGTATTGCCCGATCGGGAGCGCCAGGATGTCGAAGAGTCCACCGTCGTCCGTGACGGCGCTCCTTTTCAAACCCGTGTCGATATTGGCGGCCGTGACTTCGGCGCCGGAAACGACCGCGCCCGTGGTGTCGGTCACCACTCCCAGAATCGCGCCTTGCGTTCCGAGCTGCGCAAGCGCGGGAAAGCACATCAAAACAGAAGCCCAGAGCATCCTGCTCATTCGGACCCTCCTCGTGAAAAGTCATTCTCACCACGCGGCCGGAAGAAATCGTGGGACGAGTTTATCACAACTGGGGCTTCGCCGGAAGCGCCAGCTTTTGCGCGAACCAGCGAAAGTTGCGCTCCAACAGGTCCCGGACGTGGGCGGGCTCTCGAATTCCGTGGCCTTCGCGCGGATAGACCACGTACTCTACTTCCACGCCGCTATCGGTCAACGCTTGAAAAATCTCCGCGTTGTGGTTGATGTCGAGCCCCCCCACTTGCAGCAGCGTGGGAGTGCGGATCTGGTGCAGCCGGGCTCGCGGCGAGTGTTTGCGGTAGTTCTCCGGAACTTCCCACGGCTTGCCGCCGAAGTACGTCCACAGCACTTCGCGCGGTCCTTCGGATTGGCCGTAGTAGGTGATCCAGTCGGTGGCGGGCGCGCCCACCGAAGCGGCCTTGAAACGATGAGTTTGCGTGATGACCGAAGCGCCGAGGTAGCCGCCGTAGCTCCAGCCCATCACGCCGAGCCGGTCCGGATCGGCGATGCCTCGCTCGGCGAGCGCGTCGATGCCGGTCATGACGTCGGCGAAATCGCCCACGCCCTGTGACTGCGCGTTGCGCATGCGGAACCGCGCGCTGTAGTTGGCCGAGCCGCGGAAATTCGGCGCGAACACCGCCGCGCCGGCGTCCAGGAACATCTGCGTGGGATAGGTGCGCGGCATCGGGAAAGCATGCGCCGCCACGCCGGTGGGCCCGCCGTGGAGTTCGGTCAACACCGGCACGCGGCGGCCCGGCTGCCAATCCGGCGGCAGCCAGAGAACACCCTCCACGCCGACGCCGTCGCTCGACTTCCAGCGCACGACCTCCGATTTCGGCTTGGGCAGCGTGGCGATCGCGGCCGCCGAATCGGTGAGGCGCCGCTCCTGGCCGCCCACCAGGGCGAACACTTCGACAGGCCGCTCCGGGCTCGACTTCAGGAAAACGGCGGTCTCGCCGTCGTTGGCGAAGCTCGCCGCGCCCGAAACACTTTCGGCAAGAATCGTTTCGCGGCCCGATTCGATGTCGAAGCGCGCCAGAACGTCCGTCACGCCGCGCCCGGCGGTGAACGCGATCGATCGCGAGTCCGGCCGCCATCCGAACGCGTTGCCGCCGCGGAATACGTCCAGCGCGGAGTTCGCCGTGAGGTAGCGCGGCGAGCCTCCCGTCACGGGGAAAATCCCCACGTGCCGCGCTTCGAAGTAGTTCAGCGAGCCCGCCTGCGAATGGAACGCGATCCACTTCCCGTCTGGAGAGAACGAAGGCTCGGCATCGCGGCCTTGCTGAGTCACGAGCGCAATCTCAACTCCCGAAGCGACATCGACGGAATAGAGATCGACATGAAACGAATCGCGAGCGCGAGGCGTGGGCTGCGCCGCGTACACCGCGCGGCGTCCTTCGGGCGAGACCGCGAACGAAACCACGTGACGGCCGGCGGCGCTAACCGCGCGGGGTGCGCCCGCGGCAGGGGCGATCCACAGCCGCGCGGGCCGGTAGTCCCGATTGGCGACTTCGGGATCGGCCGCGGGCCGGGGATCGTTGACGATCGCCGCGAAGCCCGCGCCGTCCGGCATCCATTCGAACGCCGATACCGGCCCGGGCAAGGAGGCAGGCGCCGCTCCCACCACGGCGATCTTTCCATCGCGCAGGAACGCCAGACGCTTCGAATCCGGCGACCAGCGCGGCCGCGAGCCCTTTCCCACGGACTTCGCGCGGCCGCCTTGGAGCGGCTGCGTCAGCACCTCTCCGCGCAGCACATACGCGCAATCGCGGCCGTCGGGACTGATGCGAGGCTCGCCGGGCGCGGCCAGATTCATCAGCGCGTCCACCGTCCACACCGCGAACGCA
Source organism: Acidobacteriota bacterium (assembly GCA_005808475.1). Taxonomy (GTDB): domain Bacteria; phylum Acidobacteriota; class Terriglobia; order Bryobacterales; family Bryobacteraceae; genus SYLY01. The sequence goes on along the minus strand of SYLY01000189.1, from coordinate 10,811 downwards.
AGCGGAGTCATTTGGCCCGCTCCAGCTTCCAGACATCGCTTTCCATGTTGTTGCCCGCGACCATCCACAGGTGGCCCGCGTGCACGAACGCGCTCGCCGCGTGGCGCGGCTTCCACGGCGTGTTTTTCAACTCCTCCCAGTGCTCGCCGTCCGCCGAGTACCAGACGTCGTTGCGGTTGCCGCCTGCCGCGTTGTAGCCCTCCATCACCCAGAGCTTGCCGTCCCAAACGGCGACGTCGTGGTACTGCCGCGGAGTCCAGGGCGCGGCCTTGGTGTGGAGCTTCCAGTGGACTCCATCCGCCGACGACCAGACGTCGTTGAAGAACTGGCGCGACGGTGTGGTGGGAGTGTCATAGGTGCCGCCGCCCAGGATCCAGATGCGCCCGCGATGGACGGCCGCGCCGCCGATCATGCCTCGCGCGGACCAGTACGGCCCGGCGGGCTTCACCTGGTCCCAGCGCACGCCATCGGCGCTGGTCCATAGGTCCCGATGGAAACGCTCGGGCGCGCCAGGCGCGAAGCCCGGCATGGTCTGGCCGCCGATGACCCAGAGCTTTCCGCGGAACTCGACCGTGTAGTGCAGCACGCGGGGCGCCCACGGAGGATCGTTGGAGACGCGGGTCCAGTTGACTCCGTCGCTCGAGTTCCACACGTCGTTCTGATAGTGCTTCTGGTTGGCGTCGCCGCCTACGATCCACATCTTGCCGGCGTGAACCGCGTAGCCGGCGGTGTGGCGGCCTTCCCAGTCCTTCGACGCGTCGAAAGAGGCGTCCAGAAACGTATTCGGCTTCTCCAGCCTCCACGATCCGCCATCGGCCGAACTCCAAGTTTCATTGTTGCAGATCATCGGAAAGTGGGCCTTGTCCTTCGGGTTCCATCCCCCGATCAGCCACATCTTGCCGAGGAAACTCAAAGCGCCCGCGCCGTCGCGGGCCGCGAATGGAGCTTCTCCCGTCACTTTCACCCAGCGATACTGCGCGGCCGCCATCGATGGAGCCAGCAGCGCCGCAACGATCCATTTCTTCATGTCGAAATGCTATCACCGGCGCGGAGCTATACTGCGCTGATGCTGGCTCCGTTCTTTCTCGCCGCCGCCGCGTTGGCCGCTCAGAGCATCCCGGCCGGGCTTGTCCACGACAAGGATCTGGTGTTCGCGCCGCCGCGCGCGCAAGCGCCCGCGCTCGCCATGGACGTGGTGCGGCCCTCGTCCGGCGGACCGCATCCCGGCGTGCTTCTGATCCACGGCGGCGGATTCTCGGGCGGCAAACGCGACGGCATGATACCGATGGCCATCGCGCTCGCCAAACGCGGTTACGTGGCCGCCTCCACCAGCTACCGCCTCACGCCGAAGTTCCAATTCCCGGCGCAGGTGCACGACGTGAAGGCGGCGGTGCGATTCCTGCGCGCCAACGCGGCGAAGCTCTCGCTCGATCCGGACCGCATCGGCGCCATCGGAGTCTCCGCGGGCGGCACGCTGTCGCTGTTCCTCGGCGTGACCAACGGCGTCGCGCGATTCGAGGGCCCGCCGATGCACGCGGGCTTCTCGAGCGATGTACAGTGCGTCGTCAACCTGTACGGGCGTTCGGACATGACGACGGCCTATGGCGGATCGCGCAACGCCGGCGATGCGCTGCCTCCGCTGATCGGCGGCGATCTTCCGTATCTGCGCAAGCAGCACCTCGAGGCGAGTCCGCTGTGGTGGGTCAGCCCCGCGGCGGCGCCCACCATTTCGATCCACGGCACGCTCGACCTCAACGTCCCCTACGCGCAGTCGGTGACGCTGCACGGCAGGCTCATCGGTGCGGGCGTCGAGGCGCGTCTCGAAACGATCGAAGGCGCCGGTCATGGATTCAAGGGGGCCGGCCAGGAGCAAGCGGACCGCGCCATGCACGCGTTCCTGGACCGTCATCTGAAGCCGGCGCCGGATCGATTCACGGTTCTCATCAGCGATCACGGGCCGCTCGGCGAACTCGTCGCGATGGCGTGGCCATCGGGCCGCGCGCTGTGGAAGACGCCGAACGACAAGGGTCTGGACGTGCAGTCGCTGCCTGACGGCCACGTGCTCTTCACGCGCGACCCGCAGGGCGCGGTGGAGGAGATCGACGGGAACCGCAAAGTGGTCTGGAAGGCGGGACCGGAGATCGGACTGAAGCGGCCCGCCAGCGCCGAGCGCCTGCCGAACGGCAACACTTTGATTGCCGATCCGGCCACCGCGCGCATCGTGGAAGTGTCGCCGAAGGGCCAGGTTGTGTGGCAGTGGGAGAAGCCGGAGTACCTGAACTCGTGGCTGCGCATGTGCCGCCGCACGGCCGCCGGCACGACACTGGCGGCGTTGCAGAAAGGCGATGTGGTGCTCGAGATCGACGCGGCGGGGGCGGTGATCTGGAAGCACGAGACGCCGAAGGGACGCCTGCCGTATCAGGCGCGGCGGCTCGCGAACGGCAACACACTGATCGCGCTGGCCGATCCGGGCGAGGTGATCGAAGTGGATCGCGGCGGCAAGACGGTGCGGTCGTTCGCGGGCAAGGGACCGGTCCGCGCGGGCTGGATCGCGGGGATGGCGCAACTGTCGAATGGCGGTCTGATGCTCGCCGATTACACGGCCCGGCGGCTGGTCGAGGTGGACGCGCAGGGCCGCATGGTTCACGAAATCCGCGATCTACCGTGGAATCCGGCGAGCATCGCGGTGGACGAGACGGGCGCTCACTTGCGCAAGTAAGCGTCGTCGCCGCGGAGCCAATCGGAGCGAATGGGCGAGAACAGATCGTAGCCTTCGCTTTCCTCGAGCGCCTCCACGCGGTGGGGCGCGTTCGGTGGGATTTGCATGACTTCGCCGGCGCCGATCACCGCTTCGTGATCGTCGAACACGAACTTCAACTCGCCTCGTTCGAGCACCGTGATCTGCTCGTTCTCATGATGATGACGGGGGACGATGGAACCCTTGGTGAGGAAGACCTTCGCGATGGTGATGCGCTCGGCGTGGATCACCTGGCGCGCGAAGGAGGGATTCATCTGTTCCCGGGGGATTTCGCTCCAGCGGTGGACGGGCATAGACGGCCAGTCTAGCAAGCGTCAGGCGTCGAGCATCGGCCCGGCGGACTGGAACAGATCGGCCAGCAGGTCGAGCTTCTCCGCCACCTCGCGAGGGACAGCGGCAGGATCCACGAACTTGACCAGATGGTGGAACTCGCCCTTGGTGAGCAACATTGGGAAACCGGTCCGCGACGCCACTCTCCGGAAGAAGTCCTCCGCGAACGCGCTCAGCTTCAACCGCTCGGTCTTGGAATCCCAGATCAACCGCGCCGCTTCGGGAGCGGCGTCTCTCCAGATCCTGTGGTCGGCGTCGTTTCCGGCGAACACCGCTTCGATCACGATCTCATCCATCACCTGCCCGGCCAAGTCGCGTTCGATCGCGAAAAGTTCGAGCGTGGGGTTGACCACATCGAAGTACTGCAGCAGGAGCCCCGGAGTGATGAAGTAGTTCTCGATCTCGTATTTCGTCCAATACCGGATCGCCAGGCTCGCGTCGCCGCCATCCTTCCGGCTCCCCCCGTCGTTGTCGAGAATTGCCAGACCCTTCAAACCCGGTAGCATCTTCCTCAGACCGTTGAAGTGCTCCCTGGGAGTGATGCCGAATCCGCCCTCCACGCGCTCGATCTCGCTCTCCACGTTGATCTCGGAGTGCACGCTTTCCACGAAGAACACGTTCGGGCTCTCATCCCACAGCTTTGCCGCCCGGTGGTCCAGCCGTTCCGCCATCGCGCGAAGGATATCCACGTCTGTTCCGCCTTCCACATACCAGACGTAGCCTCGCTGCCGCGCCCGCACGTAATGCGCGGCGCCGTAGAGCTTCAGGCTTTCGCGGATGTCCGCCTTCTTCGCCAGATTGTCGGCGCGGCCCTCGAGCAGCAGCGTGAGATTCCGGTCCAATGCCGCGTCCAGGATCACCTCCGAGTGCGTCACCAGGATCACCTGCGAACCGTTCTCCGCCGCGATATCCCGTAGCAGCACGAAGATCTGCTTTTGCCGTAGGATTTCGAGATGCGCGTCGGGCTCGTCCACCAGCAAGACGCTTTTCGGGTGCGAGTAGAGATAAGCGAAGATCAGCAGCATCTGCTGGAATCCGCGCCCGGCGGAAGAGAGCGCGAGTTCCTTCACGCCTTCCTGCCCGTAGCCGAGGTCGATCGCGCCGCGCGAGTTCTCAACGGGGTCGCCGAGCCGCATGCGGAACAGGCGCTCCATCAGCACGACGATCTTCTTCCAATCCTGCGCGTTCTTCCTTTGGACCATTAGGCAGAGATTCCGCAGCACCTGGGCGGTCTGCCCCTGCCCCAGCAACACCGCGATCCGCCCGGGCTGCAAGACCGGCTCCTCCACCTCTAGCCCGGACATCGGATACAGCAGTTCGACGTTGATGCCGGCCGCGAACTCAATCAGTCCGCTCTCGCCGCGAATGGACTCGTCCAGGGAGCAGTACACCAAGTCCTCGCCCTGATTACGAAACCGCATCGTGACCGGGGTTACGGCGCCCTGGAACCACACTCCCGCCGTGATGATCAACGGAACGTCGGCGTTCCCCGTTCGGACCTTCGTTTCGTGCCAGAAGAAGCGCGTTCTTTGCACCGGCACATTGACGATGGCAAGCCGGTTGAGCGGCGTGCCCGGCCTCTCGCGAGCCTCCGAACCGGAGCGTGCCGCCAGCCAGGCCCGAAGCGCCTGGCTCCACAACACGATCGCTTGAATCACGCTCGTCTTGCCACAGTTGTTCGGGCCGATGATCACGGCCGGATGATCCAGTTCGATGCGCTGTTTGCCACCGAACGTTTTGAAATTCTCGATCTCGAGGTAGTGGATCAGGCGCATTTGCGAATCTCGATCTTAGCGAACCTCGCGGGTTTCGATCCGGCGCAACTGAGCTACGCTGTCTACTGGATATGTCTCGCCTCCCGTGGCTGCTTCTCGCGATGCCGCTCCTCGCCGCCGGCCCGGAGAGCGTCACGCCAGCGCCGAAGCTCTGGTCGCTACGGCCGCCCGTTCGCAGGGATCCACCGCGGATCGAGAGCGCCGCGCATCCGATCGACGCATTCCTCGCGGCCAAGCGCGGCGAACTCGGACTCCGCCCGAACGGCCCCGCGTCGAAGCGCGAACTCCTCCGCCGCGTCCACTTCGATCTCACCGGCCTTCCGCCCACGCCCGAGCAGCAGGACCGCTTCCTCTCCGACACCTCGCCGGACGCGTACGAAAACGTCGTGGACGGGCTGCTGCGGGACCCGCAACACGGCGTCCGCTGGGGACGCCACTGGCTCGACGTGCTCCGCTACGCCGATCTCGACGGGCTGGACGGCTCCGTCATGCCCGCCGCCCGCGGCATCCATCTCTGGCGCGACTGGGTCATCGCTTCGCTGAACGCGGACGTGCCGTACGACCAGTTCGTGCGCGCGCAGATCCTCGGCAACCGGTATTCGAGCCATACCACGCTCAGCGCCACCGGGCGCCGGACCCGGGGCGAGGCCGATCCCCGCGATCAATTCGCGCTCGGCTTCCTGGCCCGCTCGGCTCTGACCCGCTCGGATCGGGATCGCGACATCTCCTTCAACGCCGTGGAGACTGTCTCGTCCGCGTTTCTCGGCATGACGGTCGCGTGCGCCAAATGCCACGATCACCGCTTCGATCCCATTTCGCAACGCGACTACTACGCGATGAAGGCGCTGTTCGATCCGCTGGTGTTGCGGCGGATCACGCTCGCCGCCCGCGAGCAACTCGTCGAAAACGGCGAGGCGATGGAACGCTACCGCCGAGAGAAAGAGCCCATTGACGAAGCCATCGAGGCGCTCATCGCCCCCTACCGCCAGAAGCTGTTCGACGAACGCGTCGCGATGCTGCCGCCCGATGTACGCGAGATCGTCCTGAAACCCGAACGCAAGCGAACCATCGCCGGGCAGAAGACCTTCGACGACTACTTCCCGGTCCTGCGCATCGACCCGCCGAAGATGAAGGAGATCATGCCGAAGGACGCGATCGCGCGCTACGACGAACTGTCGAAAAAGCAGCGCGCCGTCAAACGGCCAGCCGACTTGCCGGGCGTCACCATCGTGGAAGAAGACAGCGCGCGGCTCCAGGAGAAATCGTACATCCTCACCTCCGGCGATCCCACGCGCCCGGAAAAGGACAAGCCGGTCGAGCCCGGCTTCCCGTTCAAGCCCAGCGACATCGACTTCCGCGATGGGCGCCGCGAGGGCTTCACCGATTGGCTCACCGCCAAGGAGAATCCGCTGTTCGCGCGGGTGGCCGTGAATCGGATCTGGCAATGGCACTTCGGCGAAGGCCTGCACAAGAACCCGAGCGACTTCGGCCTGCTCGGCGGACGTCCGTCGAATCAGCCGCTACTCGATTACCTGGCGGTGGAGTTCGCGAACAACGGCTATCGCATGAAGTGGCTGCACCGGCTGATCGTAACGTCGGACGCCTACAAGATGTCGTCGAAGCCCGGACCGCATTTCGAGGCGAACACCAAGATCGACGGCGCCAACGCGCACCTCTGGCGATTCCGGTTGAAGCGGCTGGAGGCCGAGCCGGTGTGGGACTCGATCCTGCTCACGTCCGGAAATCTCGACCCGGCGATCGGCGGCAAATCGTTCCAGCCCGTGAATCCGGACAGCAAGCAGAGCATCTTCCTCCCGCCCGGCGAAACGTTCGAAAGCCGCTCGAACCGGCGCGCCGCGTACATGGCCCGGGGCTACATTCCCAGCACCGAGGTGATGTCGAGCTTCCTCGCGGCGTTCGACGTGGACGACGGACGCACGCCGTGTCCGTTGCGCCAGCGGAACGTGACCGCGCCGCAAGCGCTCTTTTCCATGAACGATCCGATGATCGAGGCCGCGGCGGCGAAACTCGCGGAGCGGGCGCGCCAAGCGTCGGGAAGCGGCGCCCGGCCCGCGGCGCAATGGATGTTTCGCGCGGCGATCGGACGCGACCCGGACGACGCCGAACTCGACCGGGCGATGCGGTACGTGGGCTCCGATCCGTCGAAACTGAGCGGCCTTGCGTGGACGTTCTACAATCTCGACGAGTTCCTGTTCGTGAGGTGACGATGAATCCCTTTTCGCGACGGCGGTTTCTGACGCGCGCCGCCAACGGATTCCTGGGGGCGGCGTTCGGCGCGATGCAGGCGGACGATGGCAAGATGTCCGAAGCGCGGCTTCCCGGCGCCGCCAAGGCGAAGTCCGTCGTCTACGTTTTCCTTTGCGGCGGACTCAGCCACATCGACACGTTCGATCCCAAGGACAACAAACACGCCGGAAAGCTGATGGACGCGATCGGCTTTGGCGACAACAACGCGCCGATGCGCCGTCCCGTGATTCCGATATTGAGAACCTATAAGCAATACGGGAAATCGGGCATCCCCGTGTCGGACTGGTTTCCGAACGTCGGCGGGACGATCGACGATTTCGCCGTCGTGCGGTCGATGCACTGCCATCAGACGAATCACTTCCCGGCGGTGATCGAACATTGCACCGGCAAGCCGCTTCGCCAGTTCGAACATCCCTGCCTGGCGAGTTGGATCACCTACGCGCTCGGAACCGCGAACAAAAACCTGCCCGCGTTCGTAAACATCGGGCGTCCGTCGTCACCGGTGCAGTTGACCGGCGGCTACCTGGGCGCGTCGCATTCGGCGACTCCGTTCCAGGCCGGCGGAACGCCGCTGCCGAACCTGCTGCCCACCGAGGGCGCCGGTCGAGCGGAGCGGGAGCGCCTGATGTCCGTCCTCGGCGATCTGAACCGCGGCTTTCGCGATGACTACGCGGTGGACACCGAGATCGGCGCGCGCATGAAGGCCTACGAATTGGCGGCGAACATGATGATCTCGGCGCCGCCGCTGGTCGACTTCTCCCAGGAGCCCGAACACGTGAAGGCGCTCTACGGGATCGGCGCCAAGGAGACGGACAGCTTCGGCCGCCAGTTGTTGTTGGCGCGGCGTCTGGTGGAGAATGGCGTGCGCTTCGTCCAGCTCTGCCACGCGGGCGGCGGCAACGGATCGTGGGACGCCCACGGCGACATGAAGACGCACGAGCCGCTCTGCCGCGCGGTGGATCGTCCCATCGCCGGGCTGGTTCGCGATCTGAAGCAGCGCGGCATGCTCGACAGCACGCTGGTTGTGCTGACCAGCGAGTTCGGCCGCACGCCGTGGTCGCAGAACACCACCGGCCGCGACCACAACGGCAAAGGCTTCACCACGCTGCTGGCGGGGGGCGGCGTCAAGGGCGGAATGATCGAAGGCGGAACCGACGAAGTCGGCTACAAGGCGGTGGACAGACCGCACTATATCGCCGATCTGCAGGCGACCATTCTCGACCGCATGGGGCTGGACTACAAGAAGATGGAGATCGGGCTCAACGCGCGCAAGTTCAAATTGATCGAGGAAGGCGAGGGGCCCATCCGCGCCATACTCGCCTGATCCGCCTCAGGCCAGCGCGTCCTTGCAGTACAGGACGCACTTCTTCATCTCGGCCATCACGGTCGAGTCCTTCGGTACGTCGTACTCGAGTTCGATGTTGGCCGGCCACTTGTACTTTTCCTTGGCCATCGTTTGCAGCACGTCCTTCAACGGCGTATCGCCTTGACCCCAGGGACGGTTGCCGCCGCCGTTGGCCTTGAACCGCTTGTCCTTCAGGTGGAAGCTGGAAATGCGCCCGTGATTCGCCTTGACGAACGGAACCGGGGACGTTCCGATGGCTTCGGTGAAGTGGCCCACATCCAGGTTGATGCTCGCGTATTTGGATTGCGACAGCGCCGTCTCCCAGCTCCGCTCGTTCACCTGCGTGTGATTGTGGTAGCCCACGAAGATCTTGTGCTTCGCCGCGAACTCGCCCGCCCGCTTGCTTTGATCGGGCTGGTTCGGCAGCTCCATCGTCACCGACCGCGCTCCCAGCGCCTTGGCCACGTGGAACACGTAGTCGCATTCGGCATCGGACATCGCGGGCGAGACCGGAAGCTTGAACACGTCGATCTTGACGCCTTCGGCCGCGAACAACGAGCGCAACGACTTGTATTTGTCCATCGAAACGGAGGTCCGCCATTTGGCCCGTTCATCCGACGCGCGCTTGGCGGCCTCGCGCTGTTCGGGCGTGGCTTGGCGTCCGGGAGGCCGCGGCATCTTGGGCGCGCCGGCGTAGTTCTCGGCGGCGTCCGACATCAGCTCGATCGAGGACAGCCCGAGTTCGGAGCAATACTTCAGGATGTCTTCGGCGCCGCCCGGCAGCGCGCGGAAGCTGTAGGTGATCGCGCCGATCTGCACGCCGCCGAACTTGGAATCCGCCTTGGCGAACAGCGGCGCCGCGGACAGAGCCAGCTTGCCGAAATCTCGTCTCGTGGTGAGCATCCGAACATTATCGCCCCGCGGCGGCGGCGCCCGCGCGGGTGCGCTCGGCGATCCGCCACTGGGCGCGGCCCGGATGCCCTCGAGGAGCCGGGCAAGGGCCGTTCGTTTGGTCGTGGCCCTGGAAGCCCTCTCGTCCTCGCCGGGCGCTTCGCAAGAGTGGGCGAATGGGCTCCGTTTTCCCAGTCTGGCGACCTTACTCTTCGGTGGGAAAATCGAGGATGCTTTGTACGTCGCGGGCTGCGTGAAGTACCCGAATGACTTGGAGAGACTTCGTCTCAAAACGATAGACGACCAGGTAAGAGTAAACCAACCTAAACCAACCAGAACCGATGACGGCGGTCCGCCAAATCCTCGCGCAAATGTCCGATACCGGGCGTCTTCGCAAGGCGATACATTGCCTTCTCCAACGCGGCCAAGACGCGGTCGGCCACATCAATGCTATCTGCCGCGACATAGTCCCAAATATCCTCAATGTCTTGCTCGGCACGGGGTGTAAGGACGAACGGCTTCCTCATGCCTCGAGTCGCTTCTTCCTCTCCGCGCTACGTTTGCGGATCTTTGCAAAGGCTTTCGGGCCATCCGCGAAATCGCCGCGGTCTGCTTGCTCGCTTCCGAGAGCAATCTCTTTCCGGAGTTCCGCGATACGCAATCGTTTGATTTCTTCACGCTCCTTGAGGAGACGCAAGCCTTCGCGCAACACTTCGCTTTGAGTCTGGTAGTAGCCGCTCTTCAAAAGACCGGCGACGAATTCATCGAAGGCTGCCCCAAGGTGGACGTTCATAGTTCCACCGTACACGGTATAACAATAGATGTCAACAACTGATATATCGCGAACAAAAGAGTATGCGTACGGGGACAGGTCAAGGCGAGCAGGCATGGAACATCGGCCGGCCGGCCTGAATCTCAGTCCGCGGCGGAACTTCCGTCTCGCCGGTTGCGTATGCTGGTCAGACACGGATGGCATTCCTAATCGCTCGCGGACTGCGGAAGCGCTTCGGCGCGATAACGGCGGTGGACGGGGTGAGCTTCGAAGTGAAGCGCGGCGAGATGCTCGCGCTGTTGGGCCCGAACGGCGCGGGGAAGACCACCACCATCGCGATGGCTTGCGGGCTGCTCACGCCGGACGCGGGCGAAATCGCCATCGACGGCCGCGCGTTCACCGCCGCGGACCGGGAGAGCCGCCGCAGGCTCGGGCTGGTTCCTCAGGAACTCGCGCTTTTCGAAGAACTCACGGCCCTCGAAAACCTGCGCCTGTTCGGCGCGCTGCAAGGCCTGTCCGGCCGCGATCTGGCCTCCACCATTTCGGCGAACCTCGAACTGGTGGGACTCGCCTCGCGCGCCAACGATCGCGCCGGAACCTACAGTGGCGGCATGAAGCGGCGTTTGAATCTCGCGGCGGCGCTACTGCACGACCCCGATCTGATTCTGCTCG
>SYLY01000188.1 GCA_005808475.1 Acidobacteriota bacterium | reverse complement strand
TGTCCTAGGCGCGCTGCAATTCGGCGTCGGTGATCTCGGCCTCCTTGATTTTGCGAATCTCCGCCTTGACCGCGTCCACCGCCTTCGGGACGTTCTTGTTCTCCACCCCCGCCGAGGCGCTCCACATACCCGGATGGTCGAACTGCGCCGAGTAGCCGGCGGAGGCCGAGTAGGCGAGCCCCTGCCGGGTGCGGATCTCGTCGAACATACGGGAGCCGAAACCGCCGCCGAGCACCGAACCGAGCACGATCATCGCGGGGTAATCGGGGTGGTTCCGCTTCAGATCGAGCAGGTGGCCGGCGCGGACCCACGACTGCGTCACATCGCTCTTATCCGCCACGAAGATACCCTTGGCCTGAGCCGCCATGTCGACGGCGGGCGTCTTCGGACGAGCCTTTCCGCCGCGCGCCCATGACCCCAGATGCTTCTCCACGATCGCTTTCATCGCCGCCGTGTCGAAGTCTCCCCAGACTCCGAGCAGGATGTTATCGGGCTGGAAGTTATCCTTATAGTAAGCGAGCACGTCCTCGCGAGCGATCGCGTCGATCGTCGCGTATTCTTCCTCGCGGCCGAAGGCGGACTCCTTGCCGTACAGCAGCCGCGTCATTTCGCGGCCGAGAATTCCGGTGACATCGTCGTTGCGGCGCTCGATGCCGGCGCGGGTCTGCGTCTTGGCGAGATCGATCTTGTCCTGCGGAAACGCCGGGTTGCGGATCAGGTCCGCCAGCACGCCGAGCATGCGGGCGGCGTTCTCTCGGAGGCACGAAACCGAGGCCGTATTGGCGTCGTCGCCGGAATCGGTCTCGACGGACGCGGGCAGCCGGTCCAGTTCCTTGTCGAGCGCGTCGCCGGGCTGGGTGACGCTACCCCCGGTGCGCATGGCCGCCAGCGTGATTCCGGCAAGGCCGGTCTTGCCGGCGGGGTCGCGGAATTCGCCGCCGGGGATGAAGGCTTGCGCGGCGAAGGTGGGCAGTTCGTGATCCTCCACCAGCAGCACGCGAATTCCGTTCGGCAGCGTGTACCGCTCGATCCTGGGGACCTTCACCGGATTGAGCGGCGGGTACTTGATGTCCTTGTATGACTTGGGGATCGCTTGCTGCGCGGTGAGGATGGAAACGAGCATCGCCGGCGCGGCGAGAAAGGCGGAAATTCGCAGGTTCATCGTGATCTCCTCAGTTACCCTTGGGGGCCGGCGCGGGCTCCAGATACCCGACCGTGCGGTTGGTTTCGATGAACGCCGCCTTGGCGGCGCGTTGGATGTCGGCCGGGGTTACCGCGGCGAGTTTATCCAGGAACTTGAAGACATTGCGCCAGTCTCCCGTCAGCACCTGCCACTTGGAAAGCTCCCCGCCCATCGCGGTGTTGCTCCCGAGGGTCGAAACCAGTTGAGCGCGGCGGCGGTTCTTGACGCCTTCCAACTCGTCCGCGGACACGAGTTCGGTTTCGAGTTTGTGGATTTCCTCCATCATCGCCTTCTCCATCGCTGCGTTGTCCTTGCCGGGCGCTGGAACCGCGTAGAAGATGAACAGCGCGGGATACTTGTCTCCGGGGAATCCGGGGAATCCGGCGGCGGCGACGGCGATTTTGCGGTCGGTGACCAGCCCCTGATACAGGCGGGACGAGCGGCCCGCGCTGAGCAGGCTGCCGAGAGCGGTGTAGGCGGCGTAGTCGGGGTCGTTGATGGAGGGGATGTGGAAGCCCATCACGGTGAATCGCTGGGCTTGGCCCTTCATGACGAAGCGCTTCTCCGAATGCTGCGGCGGCTCCACGGTGCGCAGCGGCTCCGGCTTCTCGCGCGGTTCGAGCCGGCCCATATACTGCTCGGCGAGTGCGCGGATCTTCTTGGGATCGACGTCCCCCACCACGACGCTGAGCAGGTTGGAAGGACCGTAGTATTTCTTGAAGAACGCCTCCGCGTCGGCGCGGGTGAAGCTCTCTAGGTCGCTCATGTGGCCGATGCCCGTCTCGCCATAGGGATGGGCGACGAACGCGGTGGCGAGCAGTTCCTCCACCAGCTTCCGGATCGGCTGGCTTTCGACGCTGAGCCGGCGCTCCTGACGGACGACCGACGCCTCCTTGTAGAACTCGCGAAGCACGGGATCGCGGAATCGCTCCGATTCCAGGTAAAACCAAAGCTCGGCGGAGTTGGAGGGGAGGCTATAGAAGTAATCGGTCCGGTCGAAGCCGGTGGAGGCGTTGAGTCCGCGCCCACCGGCGCGGTCGATGGCGACGGTGAACTCGTTGGTCTCGACAAACTTGCCGGCGCCTTCCTGGGCGGCGTCGAACTCCTTCTTCAGTTGCTCCACCTTGGCTTTGTCGCCGCCGCCGGGCTTGGTTCGCTCGGCTTTCCAGGCGGCGAACGCCTGGTCGACGCGGTCAAGGGAGTTCTTCTCTTCGGCGTAGTTCTTCGTGCCGATGGACTTGGTGCCCTTGAACGCCATGTGTTCGAACATGTGCGCCATTCCCGTGATGCCTTTGTGGTCCTGCGCGGAGCCGACGTCGGCGTAGGTGTAGAAGGAGGCAACGGGCGCCTGATGGCGTTCGACGACGATGAACCGCCAGCCGTTCTTCAGCGTAAACTCGGTGACCCGCTTCTCGAATTCATTCAGCGGATCTTGCGCCAGGGCGGCGGCGCAGAACAGCAGCGCGGCGGCCGCCCCGATGGTGCGGGGGTTAGACTTGGGTGTCATGGATGTGGGGTGGTCTGACAACGAGCGTAGCGGAGCCGGAGCGCCCGCGCAAGAGCGGCGGGGCGGGGCGGACGCTTGAAGCGGCAGTCCGGGAGACGCCTTCACAACGGCGGAGGCACGCCCCAGCGCCGGATCACCGGAACCCCGTTCTCCCGGCCCAGCACGCTGACGGTCGCCGTGCCCAGCGCGAACAACCGGCCGTGATCCGGCGGCAGACCGAGCCACAGGGCGGTGAGCACGCGCAGAAAATGGCCGTGAGCGAACAGCGCGGCATCGCCGGGGACAGCTTCCAGCCGAGCCAGAACACGCCGGGCTCGGACCGCGACATCCTCGACGCTTTCCCCGTTCGGAGCCGCCGGACCCCAGATGGTCCACTCGGGTGCGACCGCGCGGATCTCCGGCCAGGTCAGCCCCTCGAAATCGCCGTAGCTGCGTTCCACCGAATCGGCGCACGGCTCCGCGCCATCCAGATAGCCGGCCAGCCTGCACGTATCGGTCGCGCGGAGCATCGGGCTGACCATCACGAAATCGAACGTCCGTCCCGCCATCCCTCGGCCCAGCGCCTCGGCCTCACGGCGGCCCCGGTCGCTCAGTCCGATGTCGGTTTGCCCCGTATGCTGTCCGGTGACGTTCCATTCGGACTCGCCGTGCCGCATCAACCAGATTTCGCGCGCCAATCTCCAGTATCGCCCAGCGGCGATCACTCCTCCGGCAGCGGAGCCTCCAGGGCGTCCCGCCACAACCGGTCCAGGTCGTAGTAGGCGCGCGCCTTCGGGTCGAACACGTGCACCACCAGGTCTCCGAAGTCGATCAGGATCCACTCGGCGTTCTCGAAGCCCTCCATTGAGTTGGCCCGTTCGCCGCGGGCGGCCATCGAGCGGACCACTTCACCGGCGATCGCCTGGTTCTGGCGTGGGTTGTTACCCGTGCAGATCACGAAGTAATCGGCGAACGTCGTCACCGGACGCAGGTCCAGCACGCGGATGTCGGAGGCCTTCTTTTCGCGAGCGGCCTCCACGCAGGTGGCGTACGTTTGCGGCGGAGCGGATGGTTCGGCCGCCGGAACGGCTTTCTTTCTAGGCGTCTTCGGCGCGGCCTTCTTGATGGCTTTGGCGGCGGACTTGACGGGGGCGGCTTTCGTGGTCGTTATGAAGCGATCTCCTGAGCGGTATCGTACTACAATCGGAGGAAGTGCGCGCGCTTTTCGCTATCTTCGGTCTCTGGCTCGCCGCGGCTCCATCGGCCGCGCAGACCTCCGCCGCGCTGATCCTTGCCGAAGAGCGGATGGATCGCGTCCGCCAGTTGGTGGAGGCCGGCGCGATGCCCCGTAAGGCCCTGGATGACGCTCGCGACGAGGTAGCCGAGGAGCGCGACAATGCGATTCTCCGCGCCACCCTCTATGCCCGGATCGAGCTCGAGCGCATGACCCCGGACCGGAATCGCGACATGATCGCCGCCGCCGAACGCCAGGTGAACCGCCGCAAGGCGAAGCTGGCCGAGGCCGAAAAGCTGGTGGAACTCCAGGCGCGCGGACGCGACACGCTGGACCCGCTCCGCGCCGATGTGGCGCGCGCCGAGCAGGTCCACGAACTGGCGCTCGGCCGGGCGCGGCTGTTCGACGAATTGGCGTCCATGGCGGCCGCCGAAAACGAACTCGATCAGCCTGCCGGCGAGCCCAGGGACGGCACTCGCATCGCCGAACGGTTCGCCGGAGAGGGAGCCGTTCCCTCGGCGGCCAAGCTGCGCGCGGTGGAAGCGGCTTTCGAGAAGCACTTCGGCCAGACGCTGCCCGTTTCGGCGCGCGGCGCCACCGAACTGCACCGGTCGATGGGGTTCGATCACACCGGACGCATGGACATCGGCGTGAAGCCCGATTCCAAGGAGGGCGCGTGGCTGCGGCGGCTGCTCGAAACGATGCGCGTTCCCTATCTGGCCTTCCACGGCGCGGTGGCCGGTCAATCCACCGCCGCCCACATACACATCGGACCGCCCAGCAACAAGATCAAAAGAGCCGACTAACCGGCCACCCAGGAGGAGACTTGGACAAGGAACCGCGTTACGAAACTCGCGTTTTCATTTCCCACGAGGAGATCCGCAAGCGGATCGACGAACTCGGCCGGCAGATCGCGAACGACTACCCGAACGGCGCTATCCACATGGTCGCCATCCTGAAAGGCGCCTGCGTGTTCCTCGCCGACCTGATTCGCGCCGTGCCCGCGCCAGTCAAGTTCGACTTCATGGCGGTGTCCAGCTACGGCAAGGGTAAGACGACATCCGGCGAAGTGAAGCTGACCAAGGACCTCGACATGTCACTCGAGGGCATGGACGTACTGATCGTCGAGGACATCGTGGACACCGGCGTCACGCTCACCTATCTGGCGCACGTGCTCCAACAGCGGCGGCCCCGCTCCATCCAGATCGCCGCGCTGCTCGACAAGCCTTCGCGCAGAATGCGCCCGGTGCAGGTGAAGTACGTCGGATTCACGATTCCCGACGAGTTCG
>SYLY01000187.1 GCA_005808475.1 Acidobacteriota bacterium | reverse complement strand
CTGCTACGGCACTAGGCTAGGCCCCCATATCCGGCCACAGCATCGTTATCCCCCTGTTTCGCAAGCCCTGGAACGCCCAGCGTGACCGCTATCCAATTGACAGATCGCACTTTAGCCCGAAACGCAAAAGAGCCGCACCCTCTTTGGAATTGCTAGAAGGCAGGTTGGTCATGTTGCTAGACGTGGCCTCCCGATACGGGACGGTTGGAATGTCCATCGTTGGATTGCCGCCTCCCAATGGACTCGTCCAAGTAGCCTTATGGCTACGGTGCGATCAATTGGGTTGCAGGTGATCTCGGCCACTTTGCGAAGCTCGATAGGAAGGTCTTGACCGGACGACACTTTGTAGAAGCGGACCTCTTCATCCGACACCTGGTTAATCGAAAAGTCGGGGTAGGGGTCAGCATCCTTTGGTGATAGCCGATAGTGCCACCCTTCGCTTTTCAGCTTCTCTAGACGGTCTCGTACGCAGCCTGCACGATGCTCCCGCGCTTGTTCGCTTGACATCTCGTTGTCGCAACCTGGGCATCGAACAAGTGTGGGACGGCCCGGTCCAGCGTGAGGCGTTTGCTTACGAGCGTAACGACGCGCTGCTTCGCTCAACAGAACTTCGTCTTCGAGCTGGCTTGCGACAGAAGCCGCGTTCTGCTCGAACCCGCAATGGGAACAGGTGAAGGGGTAGTATTGCTTCTGCATGCTTTATAATAAAACCGCTGTGGTCATTTGTCAAACAATCAAGGACTGCAAAATGCTTCACTCCTGCATGAATAGAGCGCCTGTGGTCGAGAGTGGCCGGCCTGTCCAAGATTGACAGTTTTGGCTATATCGGCTATTCTCAGGCTGAGAGGAGGCTTCACCCATGAACGTACATCTCACCCAAGAACTCGAGCAGCTCGTCCAGAGCCGGGTCAAAAGTGGCCGCTATGGATCGGCCAGTGAAGTCGTCAGGGACGCTTTGCGCTTGCTGGCGGACCGTGACGAGTTGATGGAGCTGCGCAAGCAAGAACTCCGCAAGAGAATCGCCCAGGGGCTCGATTCGCTTCGCCGTAGCGAAGGCGTTGATGGTGATGAATTCTTTGCTCAGCTTGAACGAGAAGAAGCCGCTCTCGATAAACCCCCGGCAGCATGAAGCGATTCAAGCTCTCGCCGGAAGCGGCCTGCGACATCAGGGAGATCTGGAGCTACATTGCAGCAGACAGCGTCGAGGCTGCCCGCAAAGTGCGTCTTGCCCTCTTTGACGCTTGCCGGCGCTTGGCCGAGAATCCGCACATCGGCCACACCCGCAAGGATCTGACTGAACAGCCGGTTCTCTTCTGGCCGGTGGGTTCCTACCTGATCATCTACGACCCTCAGACCAAGCCATTGTCAGTTGTGCGAGTCGTTCATGGTGCGCGTGATGTTCCAAGTTTGTTTTGATGGCCGGATGCCCAACTTCGGCGCCTACCATAAGGAGCACGTTGGCTCCAGGATACGCCTGCGCGGATCCAGTCCATAACGATCTGAAACGGATGCTCGGAACTTGCCCAAAAGGGTCAGCCGAGGCTCAGACAGCTCAGGCGTGCGTTGCAACAGCGGCTCGAGCAAGAGCATTCGACATCAAAGTCACGCTTCTCGAGGTTTGCGGAAAGTACGTTCAGACAGCGCGAGAAGAGAAGAAGTAGGAGACGGGCAAGATTTCCGAGGTTCTGCTTTCGGTGCTCACGCCGGGCCCGTCGTTTTCTTTTCCTGGAGCCGCCTCCCCGGCGGCAACGGTTCGAACACTACCTATCGCCTCTACGTCCAGGACATGGAGCGGCAATTTCCCTCCGGCAACGTTACACGACGCTGAATTTCTGGGCGATGCGCTCCGCAGCCGGGTAAACGATACGACGCGATCGTGCTGGCGAAGGTCAATGGTCAGGACGTGGTGAGTGCGGTTGCCAATTTCGCGCTCTCCGGGCCAGTGGTGCAGTCGCCCACGCCGGTGCTCCCGGGATATCAGGAAACCAATGCGCCCCGGCGCCAAGATGGATCGATCGCGCTCGCCTGGGCGCCAGTACCGGGTGTCTCCTACTATCAGTGGGTACTCACTCCGGCGGGCGGAGTCCCGATCACCTCGGGGCTCGAGTATACCGAGTCGCGAGGATTCTTCGGCTTGGCCGCTGGCAGCTACACCGGAAAGGTGCGCGCCTGCCTCGCCGTGCCGCCCGCGGCGTGCGCACCCGGCTCCGATGCCGGCTGGGGCCCATAGTCCGATGTGGGCGGCACGGGTGCGTGGTCGTTCACACTCCAGTAGCACCCGCCCGGCGAGCGCTCCTGGGCGCAGTCCTCCGGGGAGGCGCTCTTCCCTCGCCACTGGCTCGTTGTGTCACGGCGCCAACGGCCGGGGCGGCGAGCGCGCGGTTCCGCTCGCGATGCATACGGGATGGAATCCGCGAGCGCCGGCGATCGGATCCCCGGAGGAGTTGTTCAGCATGACCGGATCGTACTTCGCGTTTCCGGCGGAGACGATGCGCAAGCTTTTATGGCGGCAAAGACGTTTATCTCGCGAAGGTCCGGCGGGAGGCGCGGCGGCTGGTGTCGTCGCGATACCTGCTCGAGCGCGATGTCGAGGGGATCGTGAAGGCTTCGGCGAAGGAATGGGATTTCGCGATGGGGAGGTGAGGCGCGCTGGCCGGGCTCGCGTCCGTCACGTCCCCTGCGCCGAGTGCAACCACGCCGTTCCGCAACCTCGCGCCTCATTCCATCCACATCGAGGAGCGGAAGGCCAATCGCTGCGATCTTGTTCCGAAGCGCACGATAGCGGCCCGTTGCGGCTCTTTCGGAATTCCCGAGATACTGGTTCCCCGATGTGAAGGGGATTGAAACGCGTATCCGCTGACACCGTTGAGGATCCCACAGGCCGTGACGTCCGGCCGGTTCCCCGATGTGAAGGGGATTGAAACGCCCCCATCCTGCCTCTGACCAAGTACCCAAGTAACGGCGTCCGGCTGGTTCCCCGATGTGAAACAGGTAACCCATGGATGCGGCGCCGGAGCGATCTTGCGACCGGCTGGGCAGCGCCCCGCAACCTTCGGTGCGATCCCGGGTTCAACACCCTGACCAACCATGTCCACGCACTCCCTCACCCGCCGCGGATTCCTAGGCACGGCTCTCGGCGGCCTCCTCGCCCCACGGATCGGGCGCGCGGCCGGCCGGCCCAATGTGCTCCTGATCATGTCGGACGATCTGGGGTGGAACGACATCGGCTACCGCAACCCGGAGGTGAAGACGCCGCACCTCGACGGCTTGGCCGGCAGGGGGACGCGGCTGGAGCAGTACCGCACGATGTCGGTGTGCAGCCCTACTCGCTGCGCTTTGTTGACGGGCCGTTCGGCGTTCCGCCTCGGTGTGCCGGCTCCGATTCCCCTCACCAACGCGCTTCCGATCGGAGAGCGGCTGCTGCCGGGGATGCTGCGGGAGTCCGGATACCAGACGGCCCTGATTGGCAAGTGGCACCTGGGCATCATCGCTCCCGAGTATTTCCCTCATCGCAGGGGCTTCGATTCCCACTACGGTTACACGGGCGGTGAAACGAGTTATTACACGCATCGCGGCAACGGCAACCGGCCCGACTGGTACCGCGACGGCGAACTGCTCGAGGAAGAGGGCTACACGACGGATCTGTTGGCGGCCGAGGCGGTCCGCTACATTCGCGGCCGGGACAAGGACCGCCCGTTCTTCCTGGATCTTTCCCTGAACGCGCCGCACATTCCGTTGGAGGCGCCGGAGGAGTATCTGGCGCGGTATGGCCACATCGCGGATCCGTTCCGGCGGACCTATCTGGCGATGATCGAGTGCATGGACGCGGGGATCGGGCGCGTGCTGGGCACGCTCAAAGAGGAAGGGTTGGTGGAGAACACGCTGGTGATCTGGGTCAGCGACAACGGGGGCACGCCGGCGAATAACGCGGGCGGGAGCAACACGCCTCTGCGCGCCCAGAAGGGCAGCGCGTTCGAGGGCGGGCTGCGTGTTCCCGGGATCGTGTCGTGGCCGGGCGTGTTGCGGGAAAATCACCAGCACGACGGGTTCCTGACGGTGCTGGATTGGCTGCCCACGCTGCGGGACGCGGCCGGTTTCGATACGGGCGGCGTGGAGTTGGATGGAGTGAGCGTCTGGAAGAGCCTGCGGGAGGGCGAGGCCGTGGAGCACGGTCCGGTGGTGATGGGAGGTGGCCTCAATTCGTGCGTGTACCGGGGCGAGTTCAAGCTGGTGGAGCAAGTGACCATGGGGCAGAACCCGGTTACGACACGCTTCCTGTTCCGCATCTTCGACGATCCGAACGAGGAGCGGGACGTGCAGGCCGAGTATCCGCGGGAGATGGCGGAACTGGTGGACATCCTGCGGGCGCATCCGAGAGGTCAGCCGGACCGCCTGCCGGCGTAGCTTTTGTCCGCCGCGGCGCGCGGTCCGTATATAATCACGATGAGATGGAGCACGAGGGGCGAGTTCTCGCGGCGGCGGCGCTCCTGCTGTCCGGCGCTTTCGCCCAGGCTCAGGACTCGAGCGGCGCGCTCATTCTCGGTTCCAAGTGCCTCGGCTGTCACGGCGAGCGGAAGATGTCCGGGTTGGACCTTCGGGATCGCGCCTCCGCCCTCGAGGGCGGGAGTCGTGGGCCCGCGCTTACGCCGGGCAACGCCGATCGCAGCCTGATCTATCGCCACGTCTCGGGACTCGCCGAGCCGAGGATGCCTCCCGGGCGCGAATCGCTGCCGGCCGCCGAGATCGCGGCGATTCGCGACTGGATTCGCGATGGAGCGCCGTGGACATCGAGCCGGGCGGGGTCACCGGGCGAATGGTGGTCGTTCCGGAAAGTGGAACGGCCGGAGCCTCCCGGCGGCGCGGGGAACGCGATCGACGCGATCGTTTCGACGCAACTGCGCGCGAAATCGCTCACGCCCGCGCCGGCGGCGGACAAAGCGACGCTGATCCGCCGCGCCTACTTCGACCTCATCGGTCTACCCCCTCCGCCGGATCGAGTGAAACGTTTCCTCGAAGACAGCGCGCACGATGCCTTCGCCAAGCTCGTCGATGAGCTGCTCGAATCGCCGCACTACGGCGAGCGCTGGGGACGCCATTGGCTGGACGTGGTCCGATACGCCGACAGCGGCGGCTACGAGACGGATATCCTGTTCAAGAACGCGTGGCGCTATCGCGACTGGGTGGTCCAATCGTTGAACGCGGACAAGCCCTACGACCGCTTCGTGCAGGAACAGATTGCGGGCGACGAGATGTGGCCCGACAACCTCGACATGGACGGCTCCTACGAGTTGCCGAAGCAGAAGCTGCGCAACCTCGAGGCGCGGATCGGAACCGGCATGTTCGGTTTCGGGGCGGAGGTCCACGAATCGAACATGGACGCGCGCAAGCTCCAATACGAGAAGCTCACCGATTGGGCCGACACGGCGGCTGCCGCCTTCCTGGGCCTCACGTTCGGATGCGCGCGCTGCCACGATCATAAGTTCGATCCGATCACGCAGCGCGACTATCACCGCCTGCAGGCGATCTTCGCCCTCAGCACCGAAGTGGAGATCCCCGTCGTGCATCGGATGTCGATTCGCGACCACGGCCAGCACTATCCGCGCGTGATCGCGGTGGCGGAAGCGAGAATCGCCTATCGGTTGCACGAACAGAAAGTGAAGCAGAGCGCCAAAGAGGAGAAGCGCGAGCCCACGAAGGAAGAGCAGGCCGAAACGGACCGCCTGCTGCGCGAGATCGGCAAGGCGGTGCTGGCCGCGCCGGAGAAAGACGCGCAAGGAAAGGTCTGGGATGGTCTGATGGACATTCCCACGGCCACCGTCCTGGGCCATCGCGAACCCGAACTGGTTCCGGCGACGCACATCTACCATCGTGGCGAACTGAGCGGCGCCCAAGAGGCGGTTGGCCCTGGACTTCCCGCGTTTCTCGGCGGCGGCGAGATCGCGGCCGGTTGCACGGGCCGTTGCGTCCCTCTCGCGCGGAAGCAACTCGCTCTGTGGCTCACCAGACCCGAGCATCCGCTGACCGCGCGCGTGATGGTGAATCGCATCTGGGCGTGGCATTTCGGCCGGGGCATTACCGCCACGCCGAACGATTTCGGGCGGCAGGGCGAGGCGCCGGTGAATCAGGCGTTGCTCGACTGGCTCGCCGCCGAATTCGTCAGCCGGAACTGGTCCATCAAGGCGATGCACCGGTTGATCATGAATTCGGAGACCTACCAGCGCGCGAGCCGCTTCTCGAACGCGGCCAACGCGCGGATCGACCCCGAGAATCGCTACCTGTGGAAGGCAAATCGCCGCCGCCTGGAAGGGGAGCTGCTGTGGGACTCGATGCACGCGGCCGCCGGCTCGCTGAATCCGAAGCTGGGAGGAAAGCCGGTGGCGCCACCGCTCGCGGCGGATGAGTTGAGCGGATTGGCGAGCGCGTGGCAATGGCCCGTGAATGGCGATCCGGCCGAGCACCGGCGCCGCGGCTTGTACCTGCTGGTCCGCCGCACGTTTCCGTTCCCGATGTTCGAAGCGTTCGACGCGCCGACCAACGCGGTGAGCTGTCCACGGCGCGACGTCAGTTCGGTGGCTCCGCAAGCGCTCTGGTTCCTGAACAACCGAGTGGCGCACGAACAGGCCGCCGCCTTCGCCGCGCGAGTGCGCCAGCAAGCCGGGGGCGTTCCGGCCGGGCAGGCGGACGCCGCGTGGCGCCTCGCGTTGGGGCGCGCGCCGTCGAGACAAGAGGCCGAAGAGGGCGCACGCATGATCGAGGACCTGTCGCTCGAGAAGTTCTGCCTGTCGCTGTTCAACCTGAACGAGTTCGCTTTCGCCGACTGACATGACCACGCTACCCCGCCGCGAACTTCTCTCCCGCCTCGGCTTCGGCCTGGGCGCGATGGCCCTCGGCGGCCCTGGCGCCAACGGGAGTCCGCTCGCGCCGAAGCCCTCGCACAGGGCCGCGAAAGCGAAGAGCGTCATTTACCTGTTCATGCAGGGCGGCCCTTCGCACGTCGATACGTTCGACCCGAAGCCCGAACTGACGCGGTTCGACGGCAAGCCGCTGCCCGCCAGCTTCCAGGCCGATGGTCTGAACCTCCAGTTCATCAAAGTCGGAGACTCCAAGCTGATGGGCAGCCGGCGCACGTTCCGCAAGCGCGGCCAATCGGGACTCGAAATCTCGGACCTGTTCGAACAAACCGGCGCCCACGCCGACGATCTCGCGCTCATCCGATCGTGCCATCACGACGCGTTCATTCATGGACCGGCGCTGAACCTTCTCTACACTGGCTCGATTCGGGTCGGCTTCCCGAGCGTTGGCTCGTGGGTCGTTTATGGACTGGGTACGGAATGCGACAACCTGCCGGCCTTCCTGGTGATGAGCGACGGCTCGATCGGCGGCCGCGCGCGCACCTCGTACTCGTCGGGTTTTCTGCCCGCGGCCTACCAAGGCACGCTCTTGCGGACGGAAGGATCGCCGCTCGTCAACCTGTCCCCCGCGAGCGGCCTGACCGCCGGCGAACAGCGCCGGATGCTCGATCAAATCGGCGAATGGAACCGGCGGCATGCCGCGGAGCGAGCCGATGATTCGCGGCTCGAGGCCCAGATCGCCAACTACGAACTCGCCTTTCGGATGCAGACAGCGGCTCCGGGGCTGGTCGACATCTCACAGGAATCCGCGGCCACGCGCGCGCTTTACGGGATCGACGAGAAGAGCACCGCGAAGTTCGGAGGCATGTGCCTTCTCGCTCGCCGGATGGTGGAACGCGGAGTCCGCTTCGTGCAATTGATCAGCACCGATTGGGACGGCCACAGCGAGTGCGATAAGAACCATGTCGACAACGCCCGCAAGATCGACCGCCCGATCGCGGGTCTGATCGCGGACCTGAAGCAGCGGGGACTGCTCGAATCGACGCTGCTGGTCTGGGCCGGCGAGTTTGGCCGCACGCCGGTCATGCAAGGCAAGGAAGGGCGCGACCATCATCCGTACGGCTTCACCGCCTGGATGGCAGGTGGTGGGGTTGGTGGCGGACGAGTGGTGGGCGCGACGGACGATTTCGGGTTTCGCGCGGCGGTGGATCGGGTGCATGTGAACGATCTGCATGGGGCGATGCTTTCGCTGCTCGGCATGGATCACCGGAGGTTGACCTATTTCTTCCAGGGGCGCGATTTCCGTCTGACGGACGTGGGGGGCGATTTCGATTTAGCGGGCCGGTTGACCGGGTAGTTAACGAAATCCTTACAAAACGCCGGTAGCATGGGTCCATGAAGCTCCCGCGCCCCGCTTTCCTCCTCCCGATCGCAGCCGTCTCCCTGCTGGCGCAGCCCGCCATGCAGATGGGCGATGGCATCTGGCTCCGCGACGCCTACTTCGGCGAAGTGGAGACATTCGACTCCTGCCTGGCTCACCAGCCGGGACAGGGCATGTACCACAATCACGTGCAGCCCATTTGCCTTCGCGCCCAACTGGGGGACAACGTGGAGATCGCGGGTTCGGGCCGCACGGGCAGCGTCTACCGGGAGAAGGCCGCGCCGTGGACGCATTCGCCGATTCTCGGGTGGTCGCTCGACGGCTACCCGGTCTATGGCCCCTACGGTTACTCGAACCCGATGGATCCGTCCAGCCCGGTGAAGCGCCTCCAGTCCGGTTACCGGCCGCGGGCGATCGCGCGGCGCGATTCCCTGCCCGACTGGGCTCTGGACTACCACCGCGGCGTCCCGCGCGAGCTACCGGCGGCGCAGCAAGGCCCGCCCGTCAACGAACGGTTCCCGATCGGCCGCTATATCGAAGACTACGAGTTCGCCGCCGGGCTGGGCGATTTGGACCAGTTCAATGGCCGCACCGAGATCACGCCCGACTTTCCCGGCGGCACTTACGCGTACCACGTGACGATCAAGGACGATGGAACGCCCGCGTTTCCGTACATCCAGGGTCTCCAGTACCGCGGCGCGGTCCGGGTCGCGCCAGGACCGCCAGGAGCAGTCAACGTCCCCACCGACGCGGAGGATTACTTCAACAACGGCCGGTTCACCGGGCAGCCCAGTTCGACCGACCCGCGGCTGAAGTCGCTGCTGACGGCGAGTCCGCAAACCACGGCTCGCGCCATCATTGGCTGGGATCCGTCCGCGGGGCCGCAAACCACCTGGCCCGGAACGCAACCGCCGGGCGCCCGTCCGGCCATGGGCGGAGTGACGTCTCCCGCGATCGCGGATATCCAACGCGTCCGGACAACGGCCGGAGCGATCTACCTCAATTCGAGTAATCTACCGGGCTATGTCATCGGCCCCTGGTTCGCGGGCAGCGCCAACGGGGGAGTCTTCATGAACTGGGCGGCGGCGCTGAACTCGTCCGTGCAGTTACCACGAGTTCCGGAAGAGGCCACCACGCGGACCAGCACCGGTCTGGGGGCGATCGGCGTGTGGGTGAACGGAGTCGCGATCTTCAACGCCGCGGATGGCGCCTCTTACCGCGGCGCATCGGGGGACGACGCCGGCGGCGGCCTTGTGGCGGCCAACGCGATCACCCGGTCCTCCGCGTCGAACGAGGGCGGCCCGGTGACTCCGGGTTCGCTGGTTACGGCTTACGCGCAATTCGAGGCGAAGCTCGCCACGTCCACCGAGACGGCGGAGGGAGCGAACTGGCCCACGACGCTAGGCGGCGCCACGGTCACCGTCGTCGATTCGAGCGGCGCGGCTTTGCCAGCGCGGATCTCCTATGCATCGCCGAAACAAGTGAACTACCTGGTTCCCGAGGGCGCGGCGGCGGGATTGGCGACGGTCCGGCATACGGCGGGAGGCGTCACGGTTCCGAGCGCATTGCATATCGTGCCGGTCTATCCGGGTATCTTCAAGCAGAACATCGAGAACCTGGCGGCGGGCCAGGTAGCGCGGATTCGCGATGGGCAGACCGTGTACGAGCCAATCGCGGGACCCATCGCGCCGGGTCCGGCGGCGGAGCAGGCAACGCTCATCCTGTACGGCACCGGATTCAACTCCGCCGGGATGGTTACGGCGGCGATCGGTGGGGCGCCCGCGCCTGTCGCTTATGCGGGTCCACAGGGCACATATCCGGGCCTTGACCAGATCAATATCCCGCTGCCCGCGAATCTGGCGGGAAGGGGCAAGTTGGAGATCGTGATTACCGCGGCCGGAAGGCCGGGCAACCCGGTCCAGGTTACCTTTCGGTGAACGGCTGGCCGCTTCTCTGCCTGGCCGCGGCGTCGGCGGCGGCGCAGCCGGTGGAGACGGTCTGGATCCGGGCCGGGAAGATGGCCGGTGCATCCGGCGGCGTGGCGCGAATTCGGCCGGACGTTCATTCGGTGGAGATCGCCGGCGCTCATGTGCTCGTGCGATCGGCCGGTATTTCCCTGGCCTATCTAGGTCCGCTGCAGAACGAACCGAGACCGCGTCAGGGCTTGGTGGAGTTCGCGTTCCGGCTCCCCCGGAGTCCGCGGGAGGAAACGGGCCGGCGCGCCCATATCCCGGAGGATCATGCCGGCGTTTTCGTGAACGGCTTGCCAATTCCGAATCATTTCGAGGCAGCCTCTTACCGGGGACAGAATATCTGGCACTACGACGCGGTGGCGCGGAATGACGACGGCACGGTTACCGCCGCCGGCCGGCCGCGACCGGGCCTGGAACGTGGCGCCGCGCCGGGTCTGCTGGAAGGCTTGATCGCCAACACGGGGAGGCATTCACCGATTATCGGGTACGCGCTCGACGGGTATCCGGTGTACGGTCCGTGGACGGCGGCTGGGCGCGCGCGGTCGAGTTACGTTCCGCGCGAGATGGCCGCCCGCGACCGGCTGCCCGATGGAACCACGCTCGCACCAGGCCAGATCGGTCCGCCGGTGGGGCCCGAGTATCCGCTCGGGACGTTCGTGGAGGACTACGTGTATACTCCCGGCGCCGGAGACCTGGATGAGTTCAACGGGCGCCACGCCATAACTCCCGAGTATCCGGATGGGACGTATGCCTACTTCCTGGCGACGGACGAACGGGGCAAGCTGGCGTTTCCCTATCTATTGGCGCACGAGTTCCGGGGCCACGTCGACCGGCCGGAACCCAGCCGGGAGCGGTTCGACACCAGCGGTCCGCTCCGCGCGGGACGGCCAGCGGTATTGCGTTTTCGTTTCCCCGATGCGCGGGGCCGCCCGATTCGCCATCTCGAGTACGTCCACGAACGGCCCGTACACGTACTGGCCATCTCGCACGACCGGAAGATCTTCGCCCACATCCATCCGCGCGTGACGGATGATGGAGTCTGGGAGGTAAGTCACACGTTCCCACGCGCCGGGCGGTACCGCGTTTACGCCGAGTTCACTCCGCCCGGAGGCAACCAGCGCTTGGAGTTCCACGACGTTACGGTAAGCGGTCCCCGGGCCGGCGTAGCCGAGGCGCCCCGGCCGTCCGGTATCGCCATCGAGGGAGTAGACCAACTTACCGCGGGCGAGGACGTGGAACTGCGGTTCCGTCCAGCATCGGCGATTCGAGGCTGGCAACCGTATCTGGGCGCGTGGGCCCACGTCGTGATCGCGGGCGAGAACCTGTCGAGCCTGGCTCACGCGCATCCGGTGGAGGAAGGGTCCAGCAAAATCGCGGCCAGCGAGGCGCATGTCCACGCATCCGAGGCGCCCGGCCCTCCTCCAGCGGTTCTCCGGGTGGCCGCGGTGTTCCCGCGCGTGGGGAGTTACCGGCTTTGGCTGCAACTTCAGGTAGATGGGCAGGTGCGGACCATCCCGTTCGAGGTTACGGTCAGGCGAGCCGGTAAGTCAGGACCAGCTACCGCCATCCCGGCCGGAGCGATCCGATTGAGCGTCACGCCGGGCGGATTCGAGCCGCAGCGGCTCCGCGTCCCCGCCGGCCGGGCCGTCACCCTGGCGATCACACGCAGCGCGGATCCCAATTGCGGGGCGACGATCGTGTTTCCCGGGCTTGGCTTGACGCGCGAACTGCGGCCCGGACAGGTGACGCTGGTCGAACTGCCGTCGCGTCCGGCTGGAGAGTTCGGGTTCGCGTGTGGAATGGGGATGTACCGGGGAAGTCTGGTGGTGCAGTGAGGTAGCCTCGTCTAAGGGTTCCGCGGCCGGCTGCCGATCTTATGCAGGTGAAGCACTCTCGCGGGAGTAGGACTGGTCCAGTCGCGTGAAGTGGCCGTGTACGACAGCGGCGGCGCTAACGGTGGCGCTCCGCCTGGTGATGCTGCCGGTTCTGCCGCCGCCGGAGCCTCGCGCGCACGACGAGTTCGGCTATTTGCTGGGCGCCGATACGTTCGCGTCCGGACGGCTGACCAATCCGCCGCACGCGATGTGGGAGCATTTCGAGACGATGCACGTCAACATGCTGCCCACCTATCAGATGAAATATCCACCGGCGCAGGGCGTGGCGCTTGCGTTCGGGCAGGTGGTGTTCGGGAGTCCGTGGGCCGGCGTTTTGCTGACGGGGGCCGCGCTGGCCGCCGCGTTGTGCTGGATGCTGCTGGTCTGGCTTCCGCCGGGATGGGCGTTCGGCGCGACGATGGCGGCCACGATCAAAGTGGGAGTGCTGGGGTATTGGATGAACTCGTACTGGGGCGGGTCCATCGCCGCGGCGGCCGGAGCCTTGGTGATTGGGGCGGCGGCCCGTCTGACGCGCGATCCCCAGCCCCGTCTGGCCGCCGCAGCCGCGTTCGGCGCGGTGGTTCTGGCCAATAGCCGCCCGTTCGAAGGCGCGTTGCTTTGCCTGATCGCCGGGGCGATCTGCCTGCCGCGGATCCGGCGGGATGCGATTCCGAGGCTGGCGGGACCCGCCGCCGCGGTGATGCTCGCGGGCGTGGCGGCGATGGCTCTGTATAACTACCGGGGCTCCGGACACGCGACCCGAATGCCGTATGTGGAGCACCAGCGCCAATACGGCGCGGCGCCGGTCCTGCTCACGCAGGCCGACTTTCCGGCTCCTGTTTACCGGCACGCGGCGCTGAAGCGATTCTGGGATTGGGACCGGGGATACTACGTCACGGCGCGGGAGAATCCGGGGTTCACGCTCCTGTCGCTGATCCTCGAGGCGATGCCGTTCTTCGTGTCGATTCCGATGATTCCCGCGTTCCTGTGGGGCGTGAGGAAGCAGCCGCGGCTGGGAGCGGCACTGGCGCTCTTTCTAGGCGCGCTGTGCCTCGAGCGATGGCTCCAAGCCCACTATCTCGCGTCGGCGATGGGCGTCATCGTGCTGCTGGTGGCCGTAGGGTTCCGGGAAATGGACCGGCGGCTTGCCCTCGCGTTGCTGGTGGGGGCGGTTGCCTTCAAGGCGTGGACCTGGAAACCGCGTTACTTCACCGGCTACGAGGTCGCGTTTGTCGACGATCGGCGGCGAGTGCTCGGCGAACTGGAGCGTAGCGAGGGCAAGGATCTGGTGCTGGTCCGCTATTCCGCGGATCATTCGATCTTCGACGAGTGGGTGTACAACTCGGCCGATATCGATGCGTCGCGCGTCGTGTGGGCGCGCGAGATGAGCCCGGAGAAGGACCGCGAGATCGTGGCGTACTTCAAGGACCGGAAGGTGTGGGTGCTCGACGCCGACGCCAAGCCGGCGCGCCTGACTTCGTATACTCCGGCGGTGCAAGCGGCGGTCCGCCGCACGGAGTAGTGGCGCCGGCCCGCGGGGTCTCCGGAGCCGAAAGCTCCCCCTACCGCGCCCGGATGTACTCGTCCACCACGGTGGGGAGCACGTCGAGTGGGACCGCGCCGGCCGCGAGCACCGCGTTGTGAAACTCCTTGATTGAGAACTTCGCTCCCAGCGCCCGCTTAGCCCGTTCTCGCTCCTCCACGATCTTCAGTTCACCCAACTTATAGCTGCACGCCTGGCCTGGGACCGTGACGTAGCGCTCCACTTCGCTCCGCCGGATGCCGTATTCCACTCCTTGCTCGATGGTCCACCTCTTGGCGTGCAGTCCCGTATCCACAACGAGCCGCTGGGCGCGGAACAGACTGGAACTGGTCAGGTAATCCAACTCGCCGTGTAGGTCGCCCTCGTACCAGCCTTGCTCCCATGCCAAGCGCTCCGCGTAAAGCCCCCAACCTTCGGTAAACCCGGAAAGAAATCCGAGGAACCCGTAACGGCGGAAGAGAGGCAGATCCGCGCGTTCCCCCTGTAACGCGAGTTGGAAGTGATGTCCTGGGACTGCCTCATGGTAGGCCAGACTGCGGCTGGCGACGAAGGGTGGGTTCAACTGCGGGGTCCAGAAGATGCCCGGGCGCGATCCATCCGGGGTGGGAGTGGTGTAATACGCCGGGGAATTCGCCTCGCGAAACAGCGGAACTCGCCGGACCTCGACCGGGGCCTTGGGCCGCATATCGAACAGCGCCGCGGCGCGCTTTTCCGCGTCGCGAATGATCCCGGTGTACGCGGCAATGTGCTTCGCTCTGGCGTCCGGTTCGCCGCCGATGACGCCCGGCCGTTTCGCCCGCACCCGCGCCAAACGTTGCGCGCGCGTACCTCCGGTCTCGCCGAGCAATGCGAGTAAGCGGTCGATTTCCTTCTCGACCAAGACGACCTGATCCAGGCCAATCTGGTGAATCCGCGCCGCCGGAATAGCCGTAGTGGTGCTGGAGATCAAGCGCTGACCGTATGCCGCGGCGCCTTGCGGAAGCCGCCAGAATCCCACTTCCTCCGTTGCGCTCGCCCGTTGCGAGGCTAGCATTTCGATCGCCCGCTGGTAGGCCGGTTGAATGGATGCGGAGACTGAGCCCTCCGCCGTCGCGAGCATGTCCTTCCGAGTGGCGGCGGCGAGGCCGGGAAGGCGGTCCAGCCGGTCCGCGAACGACGTGACCCACAAACTCTTCGATGGCTCCCCGCCGATCAGCCGTTTCATTTGCTCGATGGTCACCTCGAGAATGGCCTTCGGCGGCAGGATGCCTTTCCTCGCCCGTGCCTTCGCCTCGACGGCGGCCTCGTCGATGCGCGCGCCAACCTGAGTGAGCCGCGCCAGGTAGTTGCGGGCATCCTTCTCATTGCGCACTGGCATGTTTGCCATCAGCTCTGGCAGCCGCGTTTGAAGGCCGAACATCTGTTCGAAGACGTATCGGTGCTCCTGAAATCGCGCGCCACGGACGATATCCTCGAGTTGCCACTCGAAGCTCGCCGCGGAAATCCGCTGTTGCGGGGTGAGTTTGGCGCGATCGAACTTCTTTAGCTCCACCAGACCCTTGCGGGCGAGGGAGACGCGCGATTGCTGGAAGGCCAGCGTCGCGGGGGTCAAGGCGCGGTCCATGCGGTCCTGCTCCTCGCCGGTGAACACATGGAGGTCGGACGCCCGCTGCGGGTCGCCCCGCAGCCACTCCCGGGAAAACCGGTCCAGGAACTGGTCTATGTCTGGCTCAGCCGCCATGAAAGGGGAGACGACGAGCAACGCGGTGAGGATCAGTTTCATGGCAGAAAAAACCCGGCCCCTCCACTTGGAGTTGGCGGCATGGGACGATGTTACCTCACGCCAAGGACCCGGCGCCATGGAGCGGATTCTCAACGCTACTGTTGGGCAAAGACTTCGACCCCGGCTTGGCCAGCTCCCGTGAACAGAGCATACACGTTTCCATCCCGGTCGACAGCGGCCCAACTCTCGGTGTGTTCCTTCACGGACAGGCTCAGGTTGCAGATGAAATCGCCGTTGTTGTTGTACTTGGCGATGCTGACTTTCTTCCCCGCCTGACTCTCCAGAGCTCCGGAATAGCCGGCCTTGGTCCGCACGGTTGCGTAAACGTTGCCCCAGCGGTCGCCGGTGATGCTATGGAAATACACCGCGCCTTCCGGTGGATCGCCAAATCCGAAGGCCAAGAGGAAGTCTCCATCGGGGGTGAACTTCTGGGTGGGGCCATAGTATCCGTTCACGAACACGTCATCGCTGCCGTCGATGAACAGGCCGTGGGGAGCGTTGAAATCGCCGAGACTCGGGCCGTCTTTTCCCCAACAAGACTGGAACTTGCCGGAGCGCTCGAAGATGCACACCCGCATGTTGTCCACGTCAGTCACGAACAACCGTTGCTTTCTGTCGAAGGCCAATCCGTGGCCCCGCATGATTTGTCCTGGCGCGAAACCTTTTTCGGCGAAGATCCGCAGGAGCTTCCCACTCGTATCGAACACCTGCATCCGTGGGCGGTCCGATTTGACGTCAGTTACAAAGATATTGCCGGAATCATCCACCGCCGCATAGCGTGGTTCGGTGAACTGCCCCGCCTCGGCGCCCTGGCCGCGCCCAATCTCGGATAGAAACTTTCCTGTCTTCGAGTAGCGGAAGATCCGGTTTGCCCCCTGGTCCGCGATGAGAAGGTTTCCACCGCCGTCGATGCTAATCCCGTGTGGCTTTTTGAGGCGTCCTCCCGTCCCGGCGGATTCGGCCCAGCTACCCACCATTTTATATGCCGGATCGGGATTGCCCATCAGCACGGTTCCCCACAGCCTCCGGTTGGCGGCGCCCTCCGCTTCCGCGCAGATGTGAATTTCGTGAGGCACAGGCGCCTTCAACGGCGCTCGATACAGGCCGTTTACATCGATGACGCCAACCTCGGCGTTTCCGCCGGGAATGTCATTCACCGACCACGTCACCTTCTCCGGCGCGGTAGCCGCCATGAGTCGCGCCGCCGCCAGGACGACCTTGAAACGTTGCTCGCCCCCTGGCGCCAGTCGAACCAAGGATGGCTTGATAACTGCCCTGGGCAAACGGACCGCCTGTTGCGCGGAAAGGCCCGCGCAAAGGAACGCCAGGCCAAATACCGGGCCAAGGATCCACGATGCCGTTTTCTTAGAAATCTTAGAACGCATGTTGAAGTACTCTCACTCTCTCCGCGCCTGTGGCGCTGCATGTTTTCATTCTCTTGGGGAAGAAGTCATCAGGCGATGCCCCAGCGTGTCGCCGTTGGCCTTGAAGCCGTCGCGATCCACGTCCACGTAAATCGGATTCGTGAACGCCACCGGCGGCATCCGTCCGTTCGGGTCGCGCCCCCATCCCTTGCGGAGATCCGTGTTCTCTCCGGCCGCGACCACGATTAAGTGCTCATCGCGCTGCAACTTCACCCGGACAACTTCGTTAAACCGCACGGTTCCGTCCCTGAACATCCCGGGATGCTTCTTGCGCGTGAAGTTGTACTCCTCAGGTTGACGCCCGCTTACCAGCACCTGGACCCGGTCAATATCCATCCAGTTCGCCGCCTGCACGCGGATCTTAAGACTCACCCCGCCTTCGGCGATGACCGTCGAGCCGATGGGCAGTCCGTCTCCAGTGGCGACATCGAGGAACGGTCCGTTGGTGATCATCATCCGCCCGGCCTTGGCGTTGCGGATGATCTCGGATGGGTTGATCTCCGCGGGTTCGTCGCTGGAGCTTGGAACATACGTCCGCCATCCACCGGCTCCGTTGCCAAAAATCCGGTGCGCGTCGCTGACCGCGACACACCAGATGCGCCGGCCCTGATTCATCATCTGCAGCCAGCCGAACGTCCGGTTAGGTATCTTCACGATCCGACCGCCGGCGGACCTCTCAATCTCCGGACTTGCCTTCAGAATGTCGGAGCTCCACACCTCCGCCGCGTCGAGGAGTTTCTCGAATCCCACAAAGCCGCCATCTTCGACGCCATCACCGTCGCGGTCGAAGAACACGCGGCCCACCGAGGGATGATTTACCTGCACCCAGCGGTCGTCTCCCCCGCCGAACGGCGGAACCCCGACGCGGGCATTCTGGTAGGTGTCGTGGCGCGACGCGCCCGGGACCAGACTGGGGGTTCCCCAGTTGCGCAGCACGATCGCGTTGATTCGGGGATCGTACGTATACACCGGGGCTCCCCCATCCTGCGCCAGTGGATCAGGCTCGAGCGGGAAGGCATTCAAGTGTTGAAAGCTGCCTGTCAGTTCGAGGCCAACGATCGTCTTCAGGAGCGGGCTCAGCCCGAGCCGCTCGATATGCGGCTGCCAATCGTAAATCCGGTTGTGCTCGGTGGCCGGGGCGAACTCGATATGTTCGGCGACCAGGTTGGTGATGCGGTCGGCGGTGGCGCAGTAGTTGTCGCCGCTGGGCGTCGAGTGCGAATGAAAGTCGGTGCTGACCCAGCCGCGCGTATCGACGGTTCGCTTCAGGACCGCTTCGACGTGGACGGTCTCGGCCTTTCCAACCTCAATGCGCCGCTCGACCAGGTCGTATTCCGGGCCGCGCGTGATACGCACCAGGTACTTCCCCGGCGGAATCTGCTGCGTGAACTCCCCGTCATGAGTCTGATACTGATGATCGCCGCCATGCGCGCGGTAGCCGGTTCCAAAATTGGGAGTCGCGGTATCCTCGACGCCAATGAATTGGACTTTTCCGGGAGAACGTTCGCCCTTCTCGTTGCGGATGTCAACGGCAACCGCGGAGGCCTTGGTAACCACCAAGTCCAACTTGGCGCCCGAGGCCGGCTTGACGGCAAGGGTGCGCTGGAGGCGATCGCGGCCAATGTCTTCCACCGCCAAGTCGTATTGGCCCGCCGGCAACCGGAATGAGAAGCGTCCCTTCGCATCGGGATAATGTGGCAGTTCCTTACCCTGGATGGGCACGATCAGGCTGGCGTGAATCGCGGGTGCGGCCGCCGGATCGAGCAGCGTACCGGTGGTCTCCCCGGTTTGACCGCCCAGCGCCGCGACCAGACCATAGGCAGCCAAGGGCGAATCCGCGACCACGAGAGCCACCTGAAAGGTCTTTTCCTCCCTCGCCTGGAGGGTCACCTCCGGCTCGAACGCCGCGGCGCCGGGCGGGAGGCCCCAGGCGTAGGCCCGCTTGTCGAACGGGTCCGTGCTGTCGGCGACGTGAATGCCTTG
Source organism: Acidobacteriota bacterium (assembly GCA_005808475.1). Classification (GTDB taxonomy): domain Bacteria; phylum Acidobacteriota; class Terriglobia; order Bryobacterales; family Bryobacteraceae; genus SYLY01. The sequence continues at coordinate 8,318 of SYLY01000187.1, read as the reverse complement.
CACCTGCCACTCCTTGCTGTCCTCGAAACCGCGCCACACCGGCGCCGGCTTGATCTTTTTGGGCGCGTTGGACTCGTTCCGATAGGTGGAGGTCACCAGAATGTGTTGCCAGTCGTGCTCCAACCGATACTCGTGACGAGAGTAGAGGCCGTCGCCCTTCACCCCGGTGCGGACTGCCTCCACGGCGGCGCCCCCGGGCGACGCATTATCCACTACGCGCACCCAGGAGACTTCACCACCAGCGTCTCCGGGGCGAAATGCCGTGATCTGATCGTTGCTCTCTCCACGCAGGTCGAGGTCGTAGAGGCAGCCTTGGGTCACGAACGCGTTCTCGGTACGCATATTGGCCCGCCGCAGCGGCTGCGAACCGGAAATCAGCGCGTGGACCTTGTTGTTGCGCAAGACGAAATCCCCGGCGATGCCGTCCGCCTCTTTCCCTTTAGGCATCAAGTCGGCATTGCCGCGGCCGATTTCCACCGCCTCGACGCGGCCGCGCTGCGCCTTCAAGCCCAAAACGAGCATCAAGGTAAAGCCGAGTACTAACGGAATTCGTAGTCGCATCAAGACCTCTCAGACACGTTGAACTTGCTCGATCACCTGCGCGCCTCGATTGAATGTTCGGAGCGCCGCCAGAGAAACGCTAACGCGTCTTAGACGTTCCAGGATCCCATATGCTCGCCGCGATGTAACGCTCGGCGTACTTGTCGTCGTTGAAGTAGTAGACCGTCACGATCTTGCCGTCGCTACGTTGGACGGTACGGGGATAACCAAGGTCGCCGGATCCGGCGTCATCGCGCAACATGATTTCCTCGCCCCAGGTCTTGCCCTGATCGCTGCTGAGCTTCGCGCGAATGCCAAACGGGGCGGAGCGGTACCCATACGTCATCGCGATGCGCCCGTCCGCGAGCCGGATCGTACTGGACGGATTGCCGACGAAAGCGCCGGTGGATTCCACCGGTCTGTTCAGGAAACTCCAGTTGCGGCCATCATCCTCGCTGATGTAGTTGTCGATCCAGTGGCTATCACCCTCTTTCTGGCGAAGCGCCGTAAGCAATACTTTTGGAGACAGCCGCACCGTCGAGGGCATGATTGAGAAGCCCAGCGGCTCCGGACCGATCCAGGAAATGAACTTCCATGTCTTGCCACCGTCCGTCGTGCGTGTGCAAAACACGCGCCCCTCGCGGCCGTTCTCCTTGCCCGAAGTGATAAATGCCATCGCATCGCGTTTCCCGTTGACGAGGTAGTCCGTGCGCGCCGAGATCACCTTGCGGCCAAACGTGGGGAGCGAAAACGGCCCCTGCCAAGTCTTGCCCCTGTCATAGGAATAGTAGAACCGGGAAAACCCCGTTCGGCTCGAGACCATTCGCAAGGTCATGGCGAAATTTGGGTTGGTGAAGTCGATTCCGCCGGGAGGAGCGGTGGCTTCCTTCTCCTTGCCGTCCGCATCCAGGAACGACGGTGTTTCAATCTTCCACGAACGGCCGCCGTCCACGCTCCTCGCAAATCGCGGCACGCTGGGTTTGGATCCGTCGATCGCGTGTCCCGTTTCCACCTTCTTGAAATAGCCTTGGCTGAAGCCGACGAGAATCTCATCGCCCCAGGACCAGATCCCGTTGTTCGCGGGCCAGCCCCCAAATCGACCCGGTTCTTTGTACACCGTGACGTTTTCGACGGACGCCGTCTTCTGGGCGCCGGTTCCTAATGTCGCGAGCAGCGCCGCGAACGCGATCATGAGTCTTTTCATCGAATCACTTTGCTCCCGGATCCCAGATCGTTGCGCCGATGTAGCGTTCTTTGTCCTGGCGATCGTTATAATAATACGCGGTCATGACCTTGCCGTCTGGCCTCTGCACGCTTCGCGGATAGCCCAAATCCCAGCACCCGCCATCCGCACGCAAGATAATCTCGTCACCCCACGTTCTTCCGTTGTCGTTGCTAAGGCGAGCCCGAATGCCATATGGTTCCGCTCGATAGCCATACGTGATAGCCATCCTGCCGTCCTCGAGTTTGATCATGCTTGGCGGATTACCGGAATACCCTCCGGTTGAGGGGACCGGGCGATTGAACAACCGCCACGTTTTGCCGGCATCGATCGTGCGATAGCTCTCGATCCAGTGCTGATCACCCTCCTGGCGGCGAATCGCGGTGAGGATCTCATCGCGAGACAGACGCACCGAACTGGGCATGATCGAATAGCCATCGGGCTCGGGTCCCAGCCATGAAACGAAGTCCCACGTCTTGCCGCCGTCCGTCGTACGGGCGCAAAAGACGCGCCCTTCCTTATCGTTCTTCTTGGCGGCGGTAAGGAACAGCATCAGCTCCCGCTTTCCGAACACTAAATAATCCGTTCGAGCCATGATACGGGGCTGCCCGAAAAGCGGCAGCTTATACGGTCCCTTCCATGTCTTGGCGCGATCCATCGAAATGTAGAAGCGCGAGGCACGCTCTTCGCTTCCGCGGAGCATCATCGCGAAGCCGGGACTGGTGAAATCGAAGCCGCCCGGGCTATCAACGGGCTGCGCGCCGCCGTTGTCCGGCCTCACAAGCTCCTTGGGTTTTTCGATCCTCCACGTTTCTCCACCATCCAGGCTTCGCGCCTGGTATTCCTCCTGTGGTTTCGAACTATCCCTTGCATGTCCAGTGGGATTGAGCTTGAAGACCGCGGACCGGAGACCAACGACGATTTCGTTGCCCCATGACCAGATGCCCTGATTCGCCGGCCAGCCGCCAAAGCGCCCGGTCTCCCGATAGACGACTATGTTTTTGGCGGGGACTTTCAACTCGGCCGCCGCCAGGCAAGCCGCCAAACCCGCCAACACCGAAACTCGTATCGTGAACATTAGAACCTCACACGAGAGTACAGCCGTGGAACATCCAGCTTGCGAACTTTAAAACCGTAGCTTGAGTCCCAACTGGACGAACCTGCCGGGCCCCGCCCGGCTCACCTTACCGAAGTCTGACGAGCTGACATTGTCCTCGGCGCGCCCCCACTGGTTCCTGTTAAGCAGGTTAAACACCTGCCCATTAAACTCGAAGAGGTAGCGCTCCCTAATTCGGAACTTCTTGCTCAAATTAAGATCTTCCTTCCGAGTACCGAACCCTCGCGCGTCGCTCAAACGGGCGGCCGCGTTACCGAACGCGGTTGTTCCTGCCTGTACGAATGCCGCCGGATTGAACAATCGATCCACGGCCGGATCGAAGGCGCCGTAGGTGGCGGGGTTGCGCGCGGGCGTGCCGGACAATCGATCAGGACGCTGGCCCGAATTAAAGATCGACAAACGATTCGATTGCGATATCCGGAGAGGAACTCCGCTCTGATAGTTCATCACGATCGAAATGCTCCAGTCTCCCAGAATGCCTTGCGCCGCGCCCGCCTGGCCGAGGAATCGCTTTCCCCGGCCAACTGGAGGCTCATAGATGGTACTGACCCAGAAATTCTGTGGAGTATCAAAGGCAGCCACTGCACGCTCCGCCCGCCGGTTGCCGGCGTCCTGCATCGCGGATTCGTTAATGCCGGAGAGTGCGTCGTTCACGTCAGTCATCGACTTCGAAATGGTATAGCTGGCCAAGTACTGCAAGCCGTTCGCGAACCGCTTCTGGACTTTCGTTTCGAATGCGTGGTAGCTTGATGCTCCCAGCTTGTCCTCCGCCGACGTGATGGTAAGTACTTGCGGATAGGCGCGAAGCGCCTGCCGCACGGCGCCTCTAAAACCCGGGTACGGGATCGGGATGTTGGCGGCGCGCGCCGCCGCGGAATTGATGTCCGCCGTCAAAAGGCTGCCGAGCGACAGATGCCGGGACTCCACCTGATTGAAGTTCCGCAGGCTCGCGTCATTAAGGTGAGTTGCACGGGTGCCAACGTAGGCCGCCTCCGCGACTACACCTCCCGCGAGTTCCCTTTGCACGTCAAAGCGCCAAACCTGGGACATCGGCATCCTGGCCGCCTCGGAAAACACGGAAGTCGTAACGCTATTACCGTTTCCCGCGGCCGGATCGATAAACGGCGGCCTCGGAAAATTCACCGGCATTCCTTCCTCGATACGGAACGCCGGCGAGTTACCGTTGTCGGAACTGATGAAGCTTTGCGTGCCACCGTAACCGTGGTATGAGTTCAACAGCCGGCTTGCCGAGTACATGATGCCATAGCTGGACCGGACGACAGTCCCGTTTCCGATCTTGTAGGCGAGTCCAATCCGCGGCCCGATTGCCCCGAAGTACTTGTCTTCGAAAGCACGGCGCCCGATTCTGTTCGGCCCTTTCCCGGCGAACACGAGCGCCCCCAGACGGCCACCGGCGCCTGGGTTGGAAGTATTCAGGTCAAAGATCGAGGCGCGATCCGCCAACTCATAGGGGGGCAACTCCAGGTCGTAACGCAGGCCCAGGTTGAGCGTCAGCCGCGAGGAGAACTTGAAGTCGTCCTGAACGAACCAGGCATAGTACGGGCGGCGGGAGCCGACATTCAGCGGCAGACCGACGTTGGCCGCGTCGACGTAGCCGAGAAGGAAACTGGCAAATGAGTTGCCGGTCTGAGTGCTTGCATTCAGAGCGGTTTCCTTGAAGTCGAAAACGAAAGTTCCGTTCTGGTTCCGCTGGTTACGCGTGTTGAATTCCTGTATGCGGGCTTCGAATCCGGCCTTGATATTATGACGGCCGCGGATCAGGGTCGTTGTGTTGGTCAGCATCGAGTTGTCCTCGACATCCGCGTCCCAGCGTGGGCTGGCTACCTGCGGATAGCTGTCTGAACTGAATTGGAACACAGGCAGGCTGCCGTCACCCTCGCTGACACCCTTGATTCCAAGTTTTTGGACCCAATTCACACCGGGAGTGAATTGGTGGCTGTACGTACGCACGGGATTGAGGAACCGGTTATAGCCGATCTGGAAATGGTTGAGAATCGACGGGGTAATACTATAATCATAGGTAAAGCGGAAGTTCCTGCTCCGGAAGTCCTGAACCAGACCATTCAACAGCACCGTGCCCTCGTAAGGATTGTCGTATGTATCGCGCGGCACGAACGTGAAGTTGTAGGAACCGGAAATATTGTGTTTGTCGTTGAACCGGTGATCGATTCTGCTCACCCAGTAATAGTTATTGAGAATCGCCGCGCCACCCCGGCCGACGAAATTGTTGTCGATCCCCGGGCGGTTTGGCAGCGGATACAGATCGGCCACCTGCCGGGTGATCGGGCTGATCCGGGCTGTGGGAATGACGTTGCCGGAGAATGGCTGACGCGTGACGCCGCCCCTTCCGTCGGACACCGAAGTCGCCGGGTCGTAAATTGGCCGCAATGCCCCGCCGCTAGTCCGCAATCGCGAGAAGTCGCCCTTCAGAAACTCGGCCGGCGGAGATGTGTACACTACCACTTGCGACGCGCCGCGGAAGTAGGACAGGTCCAGTGAAGTCATGAAAAACGTCCGGTCTTTACGGACCGGACCGCTGACGGTTCCGCCGAAATTGTTTTGATGAAACGCGAGCTTCTCGCCCTCGAAGAAAGACCTGGCGTTGAGGCGCGTATTACGGAAGTTCTCAAACAGGCTCGCATGGAACTCATTCGTACCGGACTTGAGGCTGAAACTGATCAGCGCCGACTGAATGTGGCCATACTCGGCCGATACCGTGCCCTTGATGATGTTGAATTCGGCGATACCATCCACCGGCGTGCCAACCTCGGTCCAGGAGCCGAAATTCTGGAACTGACCCGCGGACATGCCGTCGACGGTCACGTCCGTGGAGCCGGGCTTACTGCCATCCACCGAAAGCTGCGTGGTAGCGGTGTTCGCTTCGCCTGGCCGCTGCTGGCTTCCCAGCACGCCCGGCGTGAAGAGAGCGAAGTCAGTAGCCACGCGAACCCGGGAAACCGCCGCCAACGGTAGGTTGTCATACTCCTTCGACGTGAGCACCGTGCCAACCTGCACGGTATCGGGCGACACCGCAACGTTCCCCCCGGTCACGGCGATGCTCTCGCTCAGATCGCCGAGCACTAATGTGGAATCCACGCGTAGGACTTCGCCAACGTGGAGCTCCACGGAACGAATTACTGATTTCTTGAACCCGGCATGTGAGATCGTAAGCTCGTAGGGGCCCGGGGCGAGATTGGGAAACGCGTAGACGCCAAGCCCGTCCGTTGTCGATACGGTTACGATGGACGTACCCTGATTTCGGGCCTTCACCTCGACGCTTGCCACGGCCGCCCCGCTGGGGTCGGTCACCGTGCCACGAATGGCGCCGCGGTTAGTTTGAGCAAGGGCCACGCCGGCGGCGATCACCAAAGCGGCGGCGTAGACAGGAAAGGCTCTCGACATCGTTTTCCTCTCAGCTAATCCACTTACACCAGCAGCAAAAGGAGCGAGTCTTATCGACTACTCCGGTAGGCATCACCACGATGCACCCTAGATTGTACTGGGCCTTCCCTCAGCAAGTCAAGCGAAATGCGGAAAGGCGGGTTTCCAGCCCCTGGCGCGCTCCTATTTTCGCGTCGCGGCCGGCGGCCGCGGGTTCGTCCCCCGGGACGCCGTCAGCGCGCCGCCGAGCGCGTCTTGTATTCCGCTTCCGCGCGGGCGGCGTCGGCGGGCCGGTTCAATGCCCGGTAGGCGCGACTGAGGGGGAGCAGGAGCGCGGCATCCACCGTAGCGGCGGACTCGAGGTGCGGAACCGCCTCGGCGGCCCGGCCCAGCTCCATCAAGCCCCGGCCCAACGCGCCATGGGCGGCCACCAGGCGGGGATCCGCCGCGACCGCCTTCTCGAGAAGTGGAACGCCGGAAGCGGCTCCTTCCAACCTGGCCAGCGTATCTCCGTATTCATACAAGACATCGGCGGCGGCCGAGTAGCGCGACCGCATCAACGCCGCGAACAGCGGCTTGGCGGCGTCGTAGCGGCGGGCCATCCACCAACAATGGGCGCTCTCGCGGAGGAGGCGGGGGGGATCGGCCGCGGTCCGGGCCGCTTCCGCGTGCGCCTTGGCCGCGGGTTCCCAACACTCGCAGCCCTGGTTGGCGTCGCCCAGTTCGACGAGCGTCGAGGCGGGGCGCGCCGGCCACTTCAGCGCCGATTCCAGCGGCGCGATCGCCTCGCACGGCTGCCGGAGCTTCAGGAGGGACAAACCCAGGACGAAGTGAAGGCGGCGCGCTGTTCCGGAGCCTTCCAATTGGCGGCCGCCTCCGCAGCCAGGAAGTGGAAGAGGGCGTAGTAGCTCGTCGACAACGCGCGGCGAAGGCTCGCTTGCCGGGGACGCGTTGGCTCCCGGCGGGCGAGATGGAACGCCTGTTCCAATAGGTCGTCGCAAAGCGCCATGCTAGGCCCAGGCAGGATCCGCCAGTTCCCGCTGTTCGGACTGGCTCCGGTAGCTGGTGTACCAGTTCAGGCCGAGCGCCTCGCCGGGAAACTCCTCGGCAATGCGCAGTTCGGCGCGGCTGACGACCTTGCCGAGTTTGGCGGGGCGGCTGGCCGCGTCGGTGAGAAGGACCTTGAAAAAGATGGATGGGTCGCCGGTCCAATCCTCGCCGAAACTGTAGCGGATGCGGACCACATCGGGCCGCAGGGCTTCCTCGGCGCGGCGGACGGCCGCGTCGATCTCGCTGGTATCGGTGGGAACTCCCTGGTAAACCACGAGCCCATTATCCCGCAGCGCGGATCAGAGGTCCGCCAAGGCTTGCTGCGCCTTCCGCTCCATCCGGCGGGCGGCGTCGAGGTCCTCGTTCCAGTCGGCGTTAGAGGCATCGAGTTCGAGGAGCCGCTCCAGGATCGCGACGGCTTCCCGTGCCTCGGCGAGGGCGGCTTCGGCGCGGCCTTGCTGGAGGTAGAGATCCGCGAGTCCGGTGCGGGTTTGGGCGAGGCGGCGGCGCCAGTCGGGCTGGCCGCCCGTGGCGAGCAGGGCTTCGAGGATGCGGAGCGCGGCGGTCGACTCGCGCGTGGCGGTATCGAGGTGGGCGGCGCCGGCGGTGGCGCGATGCAGGTCGAGGTGAACGGCGGCGAGGCGATTGTGGGTGACCGCTAAGTCCTGCTGCCAGTCCGCGTTGCCCGGGTCGCGCGCGCACAGGTCCGCCATGATCCGCTTGTCCGACTCGAACTCCGCCAGCGCCTCCAGCAGCTTCCCTTGCGACTGGTACACACCCCCCACGCAGTTGTGCGACACCGACAGTTCGCGCTGCCAGGCCGCGTTGCCGGGGTCGCGCGCACACAGGTCGGCCATGATCCGCTGGTACGACTCGAACTCCGCCAGCGCCTCCGGCAGCTTCCCTTGCGACTGATACACACGCCCCACGTTGTTATGCGACACCGATAGTTCGCTCTGCCAGTCCGCGTTGCCGGGGTCGCGCGCG
>SYLY01000186.1 GCA_005808475.1 Acidobacteriota bacterium | reverse complement strand
GAAGGTACGATCCTGGGCACGACGGCGTACATGTCGCCGGAGCAGGCAGAAGGCCGCAAGCTCGACCCGCGCACCGACATCTTCAGCTTCGGCGTGGTGCTCTACGAGATGCTGACGGGACGCAAGGCGTTCGAAGGCAACTCCCGCGTCTCGACGATGTCCGCGATTCTGAAGGAAGAGCCGAAGCCGATCGGCAACATCCCCACGGACCTCGACAAGATCGTCCGCCGCTGCCTCCGCAAAGACCGCGACAAGCGCATGCAGCACATGGATGACGTGAAGCTGGCGCTCGACGAGGTCCGCGAGGACTCCGAGTCCGGCAAGTTCGACGCCGCGCCAAAGGCCATCGCGCCCGCCAAGCCACGCTGGGCATGGATCGCCGCCGCGGTGGGCGTTCTCGCCATCGCCCTCGCGGGCTTATTGTGGAAGGGCCGCCCCGCGCCGCCCGCCGCATTCAGGCTCCGGCAGATCACCGCCGACACCGGACTTACGACCAGCCCCGCCATTTCACCGGACGGCCGGATGATCGCCTACGCGTCGGACCGGGCGACAGGAAAGAACCTCGATATCTGGGTCCATCCCTTGACCGAGAATGCCCAACCGATCCGCATCACGACGCACGACGCCGATGACCGCGACCCGGCCTTTTCCGCGGACGGGGGACAGATCGCGTTCTACTCGAGGCGCGATGGAGGCGGCACCTATGTCGTGCCGGCGTTGGGAGGGCAGGAGCGGTTGCTCGTCCGCGGTGCGTCGCAACCTCGGTACTCGCCGGACGGGCGCTGGCTGGCCTATTCCACCGGAGACGGCGTGAACTGGGGGGGGCTGTCGGACTCGAGCGTTTTCGTGACACCCGTAGCAGGGGGAACGCCGCGCCGGATCGGAAGGGAGGCCGGCTGGGCGAGCAAACCCGTCTGGTCGCCGGACTCTCAGTCCATCGTGTTCACGGGCATGAAGGCTGTGGGCGACTTGGATTCGCTGTCCTTGTGGCGCGCGCCCGTTGACGGCGGTCCCGCCACCCGCCTGTCGGTTCCGGACGTTGGACGCGACGGCGCCCGGCAGGCCGACGACTGGTACGGAGAATCCCTGCTCATCGGCCGCCGGGGAATGCGCGCGGCGGATCCGGCGCGCGGCTGGGCGAGTGCGCCCTTGTTCACGGCTACCGGGCAAGTCGCGGGGGCGCGCGCGGCGGCGGGCAAGATCGTCTTTTCCTCCCAGCCTCCTTTCACGAACCGGCTCTGGTCCGTGGCGATGGATCATGACAGCGGTCAGGTTCGGGGTGCGGCCGAGCCGTTGCTCCACGCCGGCGGATCGCAATCCATGCCCGCGATGTCCTTCGACGGATCCAAGCTTCTGTATGCCCATTACGAACCCACCCGATCCGAGTTGAGGCTGCGCGATATGGCTTCCGGCAAGGAAACGGTGTTGCACGCGGCCTACTCCCGGAGCAAAATCGCTCCAGACGGCGCCAGGGTAGCCTTCCATGGAGGCGGCGCTGGGTCGATCTCTCTGATCGATACTTCCGGCGGGGAAGCCACGAAACTCACCGAGGGCACGTTGTACGGCTGGACGGCGGATGGCCGCTCCCTCGTCTACTACATCGGCGGCCCGATCCGGTGGTTTACCTTCGACTTGGTCACTCGAAAGAGCAGCCCGCTGCTCGCTCATCCCAAACTCACCATCCACGGCGTGGAGTTCTCACCGGACCGGCGCTGGGTCGCCTTCCACATTCCCGGCGGTGTTCGAGAGCCGGTTTACATCGCTCCCGTAAAAGAGGGCGCCGTGGCGGGCGAAAACGAGTGGATCCGTACCGGCGAAACGGCCGGGCGAAACGGCCGGCCGTGGTGGTCTCCCAATGGCAACCTGCTGTACTGGATGTCGGAACGCGATGGATTCATCTGCGTGTGGGCGCAGCGGCTCGATCCCGCCACGAAGCAGCCGAAAGGAGAGGCATTCGCCGTCCTGCATTTTCATGATTCCCGGCGAAGCCTTGCCGGCTTCGGGCTCGCCGGCTTTGGTCCTGCCGTCTCGCGCGACCGGCTCGTCTTCGCGCTGCCGGAGCTCAGCGGCAATATCTTCCTCGCGGAGAAAGAAGCGGTTCAGTAGGTTGACGGAGCTACAATCGGACGATGCCTCTCGCCATATCGCAAGAGCAAATCGGAGCGCCGCCCTCGGTCTTGCGGAAGAAACCGTGGACGCGCCGGGATTGCGACGCGCTCGAGAAGATGGGCGTTTTCGATGGCCTTCGCTATGAGCTGATCGAAGGGGAGTTGATCGACAAGACAGGAATGAATCCGCCTCACGCGATGTTCCTGATGTTGATCGCGAGTTGGCTGAATCGGGTGTTCGGCGACCTTCACGTTCGACCACAAATGCCGATCGATGTCAGGCCGGAAGACAATCCCACCAGCGAACCGCAGCCCGATCTGTGTGTGACCACACAGCCCGCGCAGCGGTTCGCTTCCCGAGTTCCCAGTCCCGAGGATGTCCTGCTCCTGGTGGAAGTGGCCGATACGACCCTCGATTTCGACACCACTACGAAAGCGGCGCTCTACGCGCGCGCCGGAATCCCCGACTACTGGGTGCTCGACGTCAACGATCGGCGCATCCTCGTCCACCGTTCGCCTCAGTCCGGTGCGTATCGGTCGCTCACCGTCTACGACGCCAACGAGCCGGTTTCTCCCCTCGCCGCGCCGGAGGCGAGCCTGCGCATCTCCGAGTTCAGCCTCTAACCTGATAGACTTGGCCGAATCGCGAGAATTCCGATGACCGGGCGCACACTCAGCCACTACCAGATCCTCGAGCCGCTCGGCTCGGGCGGCATGGGCGAGGTTTTCAAAGCGCGCGACACGCGATTGAACCGCCCCGTCGCCATCAAGATCCTCCGGTCCGAACACCTCAGTCAAGCCACCCGCAAACAGCGATTCATCCAGGAAGCCCAGTCCGCCTCCGCGCTGAATCACCCGAACATCGTCACCATCTACGACATCGACCAGGCCGAAGGCGTCGACTTCATGGTGATGGAGTTCATCGCCGGCCGCACCCTCGACGCGCGCATCCCACGACAAGGCATGCGGCTGAGCGAGGCGCTGCGAGTCGCCGTGCAG
>SYLY01000185.1 GCA_005808475.1 Acidobacteriota bacterium | reverse complement strand
TTACGATTAGATGCCCCGATCTGAAGGGGACTGAAACTGGACGCGCGTCACGTCCACCTTGAGTCCGTTCGCCGTTACGATTAGATGCCCCGATCTGAAGGGGACTGAAACCTGTGCGGCCGCCGCGCGCTGTTTGGCGTACCGCGCGTTACGATTAGATGCCCCGATCTGAAGGGGACTGAAACGCCCGTCTCGAGATCGAAGTAGACGATCATTTCGCCGTTACGATTAGATGCCCCGATCTGAAGGGGACTGAAACGAACGCAGAGATCCAAGGTGTAGGCTGGAACCGTCTCCCTGCCAGACGGCGGGGCCGGGGAGTGGTCCAAGACCGTAACGGTTCTCGAGGTGAGGTCGCAGGGGCAAGACCCAGTCGTCCAAACGGGTGGAAATCCCGCCGGGGCCCAGGCCACAACGCGCTTTTGCGATTGCCGCCAACCACTCGCCCATTTGAACTCGCGGACCGGTCGTGATAGAGTCCCTTCATTATGTCCTTCAGGTCCCTTCTCCTCCTCGCGGCCATCGCCGCGGCGGTGCACGCGCAAGAGACTCGGTCGGCGATCCACGGGCGGGTGCTCGACCCGCAATCCACCGCGATCTCCGGCGCCAAGGTGGTGGTGCGTAACACTGAGACCAACACGACCTCGCAGTTGACCAGCAACGACACCGGGTACTACGAGGCGAACCTGTTGCTGCCGGGCGCGTATCAGGTGACCGTGGAATCGGCCGGGTTCCGGACGTCGATCCGCAAAGGCATCGTGTTGCCGGTGGCGTCGCGGATCGAGGTGGAGATGCGGCTCCAGATCGGATCGGTGAGCGAGTCGGTGACGGTGGTTGCGGACGCGCCGTTGCTCGATACGACGTCGGCCAACACGGGGCGCGTGGTGGATCAGCGGACCCAGGCGGGGCTGCCGCTATCGTCGTCGAACGTCACGCTGTTCGCGCGGATGGCTCCCGGGGTGCAGTCGAATGGCGAGGTGCGTGTGATCGGTCCTGGGGATCAGGCGTCGACGTCGGATTACAAGATCGCGGGGGGCGTGGGCGGGAACGAGTGGTCGATCGACGGCGGGTCGAACACCGGGAGCGGGGGGCGGCGTGTGGGGTATGTGGCGCACTCGGACGAGATTTCGGAGATCAAGGTGGAGACGAACAACTTCGACGCGTCGATCGGGCATTCGTCGGGGATGGTGGTTTCGATGATGTCGCGGTCGGGGACGAATCAGTTCCACGGCGGGGCGTCGAACATCCACGAGCAGACGCGTTGGAACTCGACGCCGTTCTTCACGCGGCAGCTTTACTACCGGAACATCGCGGCGGCGGAGGGGGCCGGGAACACGGCGCTGGCGAATCAGTTGCGGAACACGCCGAAGCAGTTGTCGGGAAGGAGGAATCATTATTCGGGTTTCATCGGCGGTCCATTGGTAATCCCGAAGGTGTTCAACGGGCGGGACCGGCTGTTCTTCTTCTTCAGCTACGTGGGGTTCCGGCGGCTGATTCCGCCGAATCCGATCAACTTCAACCACACGTTTCCGACGATGCCGAACCGGGCGGGCGATTTCTCGGATTTGCTGGCGGTGGATCCGACGCGGTATCAGATTTACGATCCGCTGAGCGTGCGGCCGGATCCAGCGCGGGCGGGCAATTTCATCCGGACGCCGTTCACCGGCAACACGATTCCGCGGGCGCGCATGATCAACCCCGCCTACGACTTCTACAACCGGCTGATGCCCGCGCCGAACAACAATCCGTCGAATCCTCGCGCGGAGCCGCTGAACAACTTTCTGGGCACCGACATCCCGTGGACATCGCCGTACGAGGCGTACACCAACCGTTGGGATTACAAGCTGTCGGACAGCCACCGATTCTTCGGGCGCTGGACCTACGACGACTACTACCTGGACGCGCTGGACTGGACTTACCGGACGCAGCCCGGCCTGATGACGCAGCGGGACCGGCGGCACAACATCGCGGCGGTGGTGGATTGGGTGTACACACGGGGCGCGTCCACGATTTTCGACGTGCTGGTGTCGGGCAATCAGTACATCAGTCCGACGAAGCCTCCGGTGATCCAGGATTACAAGCCGAGCGACGTGGGCTTTCCCACGTACGTGGATCAGCGGGCGGGCGATTTGCATATCCTGCCGACGATGAATTTCGACGGGTATAACTCGATCGGGCGGAACGTGCCGGCGATCACTCGGGTCCGGTCGTCGTCGGTCCGGACGGACGTGACGCATATCCGGGGCGACCACAGTTTCCGGGCGGGGTTCGATTTCCGGGAGCATTACCAGGTGAACGGGCTGGGCGGCAACACGTCGGGCAACTACGGGTTCAGTAACTTCTTCACGCGGCGGAACGACGATACGCTGACGCCGGCGGGGCAGTTGGGGCATTCGTGGGCCGCCTTTCTGATGGGAATTCCGACGTCGATGACGATCGGGTCGAACGACAGCTTCATCGTCCAGAGTCCGTATTTTTCGTGGTTCGGGCAGGACAACTGGCGCGTGACGCGGAAGCTGAACGTGAGTCTGGGGTTGCGGGTGGAGTACGAGAAGGGGCCGACGGAGCGGTACAACCGCTGGATCGGATACGTGGACCGGACGGCGCAGCTTCCGATCACGGCGGCGGCGCAGGCGGCTTACGCGGCTTCGCCCGTGCCGGAATTGGCGGCGCCCGCTTTTTCGGTGCGCGGCGGCGCGGTGTATCCGGGGGCCAACGGGGCTCCTTCGCGGATCCGGCGGAACGAGGTCATGTGGATGCCGCGGGTGGCGGCGGCGTATCAGGTGGACTCAAAGACGGTGGTGCGGGCGGGGTTGGGGATGTTTTACGACACTTTGAACGCGGCGATCGAGACGGTGAACCAGTTAGGCTACTCGCGCACGACGTCGACGAATCTGTCGAACGATTTCGGGGTGACGTGGCTGGCCGGGAATCCGGGCGCGGGGGTGACGCCGTTGCGGGACCCGTTCCCGGTGCGGTCCGACGGGACGCGGTTCGACGAGCCGACGCGGGCGGGTTTGGGGAACATGGCGACGGCGGGGCGCGGCTTCACGTTTTCCGATTTCAACACGCTGCACGCGCGGCAGCGGCGGTGGCGGGTGGGCGTACAGCGGCAGTTGGGGACGAGCTGGGTGGCCGAGGTGGCTTACTCGGGCTCGTACTCCGACCGCGTGTACATCAACCGGGACCTGAACGCGCTGCCGGGGCAATATTGGGCGACGGGTAACACGAGAAACGATACGGTGGCGAACAACCTGGGCAGCAACGTGCGGAATCCGTTCCTGCTGTCGAACTTCACGCCGTTGCGGACGTCGGACCCGGCGGTTTACCAGGATATCTCGACGCAGGGATTCTTCACGTCGCCGACGGTCCGGAAGAACCAGTTGCTGCGGCCGCATCCGCACTTGTCCGGGCTGACGCAGAGGAACGCGCCGTTCGGCGAGGTGAAGACGCACGACTTGCAGGCAACGATCGAGAAGCGTTTTTCGGGCGGGGTGATGGTGTATGCAACTTACACGCGGCTGTCCAACCGGGACCGGGACGTTTACCTGAACGAGTTCGACGCGCTGCCGTCGTGGCGGGAGTCCAACAACGGGCGGCCGCACCGAATCGTATTGAACACGATCTGGGAGCTGCCGTTCGGCAAGCGGCGGGCGTACGCGAATCAGGGATTGGCGTCGCATCTGGCGGGGGGCTGGCAATTGGGTGTGTCGTGGGAGGCGCAGCCGGGTCCGCTGTTGGATTTCGGGAATCTGTTCCACAACGGCGGCCTGGATCAGATCAACACGGGGGCGCGGACCTTCAACCGGTGGTTCAACACCGACGGGTTCGAGAGGGCGGCGGCGCGGGCTCCGGCGGCGTTCCACAGCCGGGTCTTCCCGACGCGGGTGGACGGGTTGCGGGCCGATCATACCAACGCGTGGAACACGAACCTGCTGCGGGACTTCCGGATCACCGAGCGAGTGGGTTTCCAGCTTCGGATGGAGGCTTTGAACGTGTTCAACCGGACGCAGTTCGGGGCTCCGGTGACCAATCCGGTGGCGACCAATTTCGGGCAGGTGACGGTGCAGTCGCAGACGAACAAGCGGTTCCTACAGTTTACGGGGCGGATCACATTCTAATGAAGCGGCGCATATTTCTGATGGCGGCGGGGGCGGCGGCGGCGGCTCCGGCTCCCGAGATCGTGTCGGTGAAGAAGATCTGGGGCGGCGAGGGACTGCACTGCGCGTTCACGGATCTGATCCGGTACAAGGGCGAGTGGCTGTGCACGTTTCGCGAGGGGCAGGGGCACGTGTCGGACACGGGGACGATCCGGGTGATCGGGTCGCGGGACGGCGAGCGATGGGAATCGCTTGCGCTGCTGCGCGAGGACGGCGTGGACCTGCGGGATCCGAAGTTTTCCGAGACGCCGGATGGGCGGTTGATGCTGCTGATGGGGGGATCGATCCGGGAGAACGGGAAGTACTTGCGGCGGCAGTGCCGTGCGGCGTTTTCACGGAACGGGCGCGAGTGGGACCGGCTGCATCCGGTGCTGCACAGCAATCACTGGCTGTGGCGCGTGACGTGGCACAAGGGGACGGCCTACGGGGTTTCCTACCGGGGCGGCGGCGGGTTGACCGAACCGCGGGCGGCGCACTTGTGGAAGGGCACGGACGGGAGCCGGTACGAATTGGTGACGGAGTTGGATTTGCCCGGGCAGAGCGAGACGACGCTGCGGTTCGACGGGGAGGAGGCGGTCGCGTTGGCGCGGTCCGGCGTGCGGTCGTCGATCGGGGTGAGCCGGCCTCCGTACACGAAGTGGGCGTGGACTCCGGTAGGGCAGATGCTGGGGGGACCGAATTTCATCGCGCTGCCGGATGGGCGGTGGATCGCGGGGAGCCGCGATTCCCGGAGCGGGAAGCCGAAGACATCGCTGTCGTGGATGACACGGAGCAGCTTTGAAACCGTTCTTTCATTTGACTCGGGTGGGGATACGAGCTATCCTGGGCTCAGCATGGAGGGCCGGATCCTGAGGGTGAGTTATTACTCATCCCATGAAGGGTCGGCAAGCGTCTATATAGCTAGCGTCCGAGTTTGAGCCGGGAGGCTGATCATGGGGGAAGTGGAGCTGTCCAGGGTGCGGCAGCAGCGAGTACCGGAGTTCGCATTGGCGGGGCGTCGGCGATTTGGTTTGCTTCCTTTTGATGGTGAGACCGTTCCGGTGCGAGAACTGCCACAAGCGGTTCTACCGGCCGGCGTTCTATTGGTAGGGCCGGTCAGGATTTCCAGAGCGGCGCTCTGACGGTGAAACAGCCGGCGGAGGCTTCGGTCCGGATTCCGCGGCCGAGCAGGAGAAGGTAGCGGTCGTCGAGGTTCTTCAGTCCGATGCCGCTGGGGGCTTGGCCCCGGGGGCGATGGTCGTTTTCCACGACGAGAAAGCCGTCGTCGATGCGGACGCGGATGGACAGAGGTTCGGCCTCCGAGAGGCGGTTGTGCTTGACGGCGTTTTCGACCAGGAGTTGGAGGGCCAGCGGCGGGATGGACCAGCCGGCGGCGGCGTGTTCGGGCGGCGCGTCGTATTGGATGGCTTTATCGAATCGAAGTTGGAGGAGGCCGACGTACCGTGCGGCGAAGTGGAGTTCACCGCTGAGGGGGACGCGGCCGGCGCCTTTGTGGGAGAGGATGTAGCGGTAGACGCCAGCGAGATTTTCGTTGAAGGCGGCGGCGCGTTCGGGATCGGTCTCGATGAGTTCGGAGAGGGCGTTGAGGGAGTTGAACAGGAAGTGGGGATCGATTTGGGCCTGGAGAGCATGTAGCTCGGCCTGAACACGGGCGCGTTCGAGGCGTTCGAGGTCGACAAGGCGGCTCCAGTTGCCGTGGGCGAGGAACATGGTCTCGTAGGTGTGGGTGATGACCATGGCGGCGGCCATGGCGAGGATGGCGGTGTGGAGGAGCGCGGGGGGATCCGGTTCGAGGCGGGCAAGGGCGTACCAGATCCGCAGAAGCAGCCAGGCGGCGGGACCGGCGAGCACGGTATTGACGGCGACGCTGACGGTGGCGCGGGCCGGTTCGGCGATACGGTCCAGCCAGTGGCGGCGGCCAACGGTGATGGAGCGCGCTCCGGACCAGATGGCGAAGGGAATGAAGGCGAACCAGACGGTTCCGAGCCAGAAGGCCGGCGATCCGGGGGCGAGGGGCCGGTAGCCGCCGACGAGCGAGGCCACGCCGATTCCGATGAGCGGGCTGATCATCAGGCGGGCAGCGAGATCGTGGACGGGTACCGGGGGCTCGAGACCGGGATTGCGGGGAATCGCCGGCGCGGCCATGTGTCGGGGTCCTGTCAGCGGGTTTGGGCGGCGGCCGCTTCGTCGAGGAACCAGCTCACGTTGCGGGAGTGGCGGACCAGTTGGACGGGGAGGCGGACGGGGTCGTATTCGGCCTCGACGGCTTCGCGCACGACGGCGGCCTTGTCGGCTCCCGGGGAGAAGAGCACGGTGTGCTTGGCGCTCGCGATGACGACGGGCATCATGGTGACGCGATACTGGGCTAGCTTTTCGACGTAGACGGCGGCGGTGAGGCGTTCGCGGTCTTCGATGAGAGGATCGCCGGGGAAGAGGCTGGCGGTGTGTCCGTCGGCTCCGACGCCGAGATGGATGACGTCGAAGGCCGGGACTTCGCCGGGTTGGAGTCCGAAGACGTGGAGGATGTCCTCGGCGTAGCGTTCGGCGGCGCGGTCCGGGCGGAGTTCGGTGTAGACGCGGTGGGCGTTGCGATGAGGGAATCGAGCGGGGATGAGGAACTCGCGATCGGCGGCGCGGAAGTTGCTTTGTTCGTGCTGCGGGGGGACGCAGCGTTCGTCGACCCAGAAGACGTGGACGTGGGACCAGTCGAAGCGGGCGCGGACCAGTTCGTGGAAGAGCGGCTTCGGGCTGTTTCCTCCCGAGATGGCGAAGGTGGCCATGCCGTTGGCGAGCAGGGCGTTTTCGAGATGCGCGAGGATCTGGTGGCAGCAGGCTTCGGCGGCTTCGCGCACGCCAGGTTCGACGAATCGATGGATGCTCATGCGAACTCCGGCGCCAAGTTTAGCACGGCTTCGAAAACGGGATCCTCGCCGCCGATGGCGAGTTCCTCGCGCATGAGATCGTACTCGCCGAGGGCGGGAAAGACGCAGTGGGAGTCGCGGGTTCCGGTGTGCATCTGGACCGAGCGGTCGGCTTCGACCTTGATGGCGACATCGAGGGAGGTTCCGTGGAGGGCGACGCGAAAGAGCCTGGGGCGGGGGGAATCGCCGGCGCGGTACCACCTGGTCTCGAAGCGGCGGCCGAGGCAGTGCGCGAGCCAGGCGGGGAGATAGCAGGTGGACATGGGGCGGTGCGGCCCCTGGTATTCGAGCACGACGCGATCCATGGCATCGAGATGCGCCAAGTAGTCGGGATCGTCGAAGATGGCGGCGATCGCTTCGCGCCAGCGCGTGAGGCGGGTCCAGGCGAGGTCGGCGACGCGGGTATCGGCGTCGCGAAAGGCGCGGAGGGTAGCGATGCGGCCGGCCAGATCCTCGATATCGGAGGAGTCGACGATGAGCTTGTTGGCCAAGCGGACGACGGTGCGGAATTCGGGGTGATGGAGGAGACGGCGGGAGCGGCACCAAACGGCGACGGGGAGATCGGGGGCGATGAGGCCGCGGGCGACGGAGGGCGCGTCGCCGATGGCGTGTTCGGGAATTTCGATGGCGATGCGTTCGCAGCAGATCTGTTGCTTGCGTCCGAAGGGCATCCAGCACTCGGCGGTCACGCTGGCGGTGAGGGCGGCGGCGGATTCGGAGAGGTTGACGACGATCAGGCGGGAGGGGTGATCGCGCATGAGCAGGGCGAGGGTTTCGCCGAGTTCGGCGTCGTGGCCTTCGGTGCAGACGACGAGGGTCATGGAGCAGGCGCGGAGGACGCCGTCCGATCCGGCTCCGCCGTGTTCGTCCTTTCCGAGGTTGACCCAGAGTTCGTCGAGATCGCGGAGGATGCGCCCGGTGTCGATCGGGGCGGCGGACATGTTAGGGAGTCCTCCAGGAATCGCCGCGGCGGGCGAGCATGGCATCGGATTCGGCGGGTCCCCAGGAGCCGGCGTCGTAATTGGGGAAGTCGAAGTTCCGGTTGCCCCAGTCCTCGAGTATCGGGGTTACGGCGTTCCAACTGGCCTCGACCATGTCCTGGCGGGTGTAGAGGGTGGCGTCGCCGCCGAGGGCGTCGAGGAGGAGGGTTTCGTAGGCGGCGGGGGAGCGGACTCCGAAGCTGGAGCCGTACTTGAAGTCCATCGAGACGGGGCGGAGTTTCATGCCGCTGCCAGGCTGTTTCGACAGGAAGCGGAGGGAGATGCCTTCCTCGGGCTGGACGCGGAGCACCAGCAGGTTGGGCCGGGCTCCGAGGACGGCGTCTTCCATGCCGGCGGCCTCGAAGGGGGAGTGGGGCGCGTCGTTGTACTGGATGGCGACGTCGGTGACGCGCTTGGCGAGGCGCTTACCGGTCCGGATGTAGAAGGGCACGCCGGCCCTACGCCAGTTATCGACGAAGAAAGGAACCGCCGCGTAGGTATCGGTATTGGCGTGCGGCGAGACGCATTCATCCTCGCGGAATCCGAGGAGTTTCGCTCCGCCGGATTTAGCCGGTCCGTACTGGCCGGCGACGGCGTGCGTGGCTGCTTCGCCGGGTTTGAACAGGCGGATGGAGCGGAGGAGCTTGGCGCGTTCGTCGCGGACCGAGCGGGCTTCGAAGACAGCGGGCGGCTCCATGGCGACGGTCGCCATGATCTGGAGAAGGTGGTTCTGGATCATGTCGCGCAGGGCGCCGGCTTCCTGGTAGTAGCGGCCGCGGCCTTCCACGCCGATCGACTCGGCCGCGGTGATCTGTATGTTGCGGATATAGCGGCGGTTCCAGAGCGGTTCGAACAGTCCGTTGCCGAAGCGGAAGGCGAGGATGTTCTGAACGGTCTCCTTTCCGAGGTAGTGATCGATGCGGTAGACGTCCTCTTCGGCGAAGGCGAGGTGGAGTTCGGCGTCCAAGGCGCGGGCGGAGGAGAGATCGACGCCGAAGGGCTTTTCGACGACGATGCGGCGCCAGCCTTTGCCCCGATGGAGGCCGGAGGCGGCGAGTCCGCGAATGGCGGGACCGTAGTGGGAAGGCTGGGTGGAGAGATAGAACAGGACGTTGCCGCCGGTCTGGCGGGTGGCCTCGATCTCGTCGAGGCGGGCGGCGATGGCGGCGTAACAAGCCGGGTCCTGGAGGTCGCCGGCTTCGTAGAAGAGGCCGGAGGCGAAGTCGCGCCAGATGTTCTCGTCGAGCGGGGTGTCTTCGCTGAACCGCTGGACGGCCTCCTTCATCTGGTCGCGGTAGGCATCGTGGGTCAACGGAGTTCGCGAAGTTCCGACGATAGCGAATCCGGTGGGAAGCCGGCGTTCGTAGGCCAGTCTGTACAGGGCCGGGATCAGCTTGCGCTTGGTGAGGTCTCCGTTGGCTCCGAAGATCACCAGGGCGCAGGGACGGACGCGCCGCTGAAACCGGACAGGATCTTGAAAGGGATTGCTCCCGGGCATCTGGAACCAACATAGCATGGGCCCGCGGCCGCGCTATGATCGCGGATAGCTTATGAACAAGGTGATCGCAATTTGTTCGGATCTGTTTTTCGCGGTGAAGATCCAGGACGCGGCCAAGAGGGCGGGGCTCCAATTGGTGAGCGCGCGTACGGTGGAGGCGGCGGTGGAGGCGGCGCGGCGGGGAGCGCGGCTGGTGATCCTGGATCTGAACGACCGGGAGGTGGACACGGTGGCGGCGGTGCGGGCGCTGAAGGAGGATCCGGAGACGGCGGCGGCCCCGCTGTTGGCGTTCCTGTCGCACGTGGACGTACACAAGGCGCAAGCGGCTCGGGAGGCGGGGTGCGACCGTGTGATGGCGCGGTCGCGGTTTTCGACGGAGGTGGTGAAATTGCTGGCGGAGGCGGCGGGGTAACCGCCGGCCGGATTCCCCGTCGTGACAGCGGCCACGCGACAGGAGGATCCGCGGTGGAGAGGATGCGGGTCCAAGACTGTTCCTTGGACATCCACTCCTTGTAGAAGAAGCCGGGGGGGGGGCGGGCACACTTATGGCGGGCGAGCCGGGTGTCGCTTGTCCAGCGACGGTTGGAATGTGCTCCGCGGAGCCGTTTCGCCTGACGAAGCGGGACTCCGGAGAGGCCGGGAAGAGGATTTCCCCGGTCAGCGCCGCTCTTGGATCGCCGGAACCCGGTTGATCTGGCCGCTTTCGCCGATTTGGTCCGGTTCGTTTCGCAACGAGCCATTTTCAGGCCGTTTTTCGCCAGGTTCGTTTCGCACGGGAGCATTTTCGGGCTCCGGGGCGGCCGCCGGAGGCTGGAGCGGGCGCTCCCGGCGGATCTTTTCGAGCTGGGAGGAGGCGTGGCGTTCCTCACGCAGGATCTGCGTCATGTAGCGGCGCAGCGACTTCAGTTGGGGCGAGTCGATCGCTCGCTCGAGCGCGAAGATGGTAACCATTTCCTCGTCGGCGCCTTCGTATTCGGCTTGGATTTTCGGCCGGATCTCGTCGACGGCTTTGTCGAAGATGCCTTTCTCGACAATGTTGCACCGGCGGAGCTTCCAGCGGGCGCCGGCGAGTTGGCCGACCAGTTCGCGCTCGTACTCGGTCTGCGGCTGGTAATCGTTGGAGAGGTGATCGCAGAGGACCTTGAATTGCGCCGAGTCCTCGTTGTTGAGGACGATGGTCTTGGCGGTGAGTCCGTGACGGACCGCGTTCTGGCTGCTGCGCGCCTTTCCTTCGGGCGTGACGGGTCCTTGGGACTTGGCGCCGTTGAAGCGCGAAGCCGCGATTTGTAGTTCGGTTGCCATTCGATTTCTCCTCATTCCATTCCGGAGAGCGTAGTTCGCTCCCCGCGCGTAGAATGCCATGGCGCCGTCAAGCAACAGGCCCGAATCCTGGCGCCTGAAAAGCGCGGAAATCGAGGTTAACCGATTGAAATCAGGACCGTTTGCAGATTTTACAATTTTTCCGCCGAATCGCGTGAACGACCCGCGGCGCACTCGACGGATGATGTGAGGGGAGACAATAACCGGGTGTTTCCGCAGCGTAGCCGGGTCATTCTGGGCCGCGCGTGAAGATGCTCGACTTTAGAAGGCCGTTTCCGGCACCCTCTCGTCAGGCGGCCGGAGGACAGCGGTCCGATCGACGAAGCCCTGATCAGGACTGAGTATCCCCAGGTGCGCCCACGGCGAGGTTGAGAAGCGGGTAAGATTGGAGGACCGCGTCATGAGTTGGGATGATGATGTACGCAGCCCGTTTCTCCTGCCGAAGGCCATCGCCTCGTCCGACGACTTGCGCGAGATTTTCGTCAACGCCTACTTGTTTGCCGGCAGGGACATTGGGGAACTGCGCCATCTCGTTCCCGAGCCGGCGTATAACGCGAACTTCGCGGCCGACCTCGACAAAGCCCGCGCCGCGCTCGTGTTGAAGAGCGCCGTCGAGATCGCCACGCGAGAGAAGGTCGAGCAGTTTCTCCGCTCTGGCCCCCTGAGTACCCAGCTAAGGAGAGTTGCGGCGCTCCTCACCGCGATCTCGACGACGCTCGACGTCCGGACTCTGGCCCGGGCGGGTCTCCGGCCATTCGAATCCGCGGTGGCGGGCCGGCGATTCCACGTTACTCCAGCGCTGGAACCGATTTGGAGACGCGCCCCCAAGCGGCCGGTTCCCGACGAAGGCGACCTCGAGCCATTTCACCCGGGCGTGACGGTGACTCCGGTAGATGTGTCCTTCGGGAACCTCGGTCAATTCCGGATCGAGATGGCCGCCTTGGACGTCAAGACGCGACGCCGGATGATCCAGGCGGGCCAACTCGAGATCGCAATCAGTGGAATGACTAGCGACGGCCTCGCGCTCCGCACCGACAAAATCCAGGCCGGCCAGAAGACAGCGTTTCTGGTTTCCGCCGTGGAGAATGAGGTAGGGCAATGCGAGTTCCTCACACGGATTCTGGACCTTTGCGCCCGGGCGAAGGTTACGATGCTGGTGCTTCCCGAGCTTCGTTTCACGCCGGCGATCGGCGACGAACTGAAGCGGTGGTTCCGCGAGGCGGAGGATACCGGGTCGCTGTCGCTGGTCGTCGCGGGGAGTTGGCATGTCGAGGAAGACGGCGGCTACCTAAACAGGTCCGAGGTGTTCGAGTTTACAGGACGCACCGCTCGTGTGCTCTACTGGCACGACAAACTTGCGCCCTACACCATCAGCCAAGGGGAACGCGCGAAGAACCCCGCGTTCTGGGAGTCCAAGGGCATCGGAGCGTGGGGCGCGCGGGAGAACATCCGCCGGGGTGAGACCGTCACCGTCTCCGACACGCCCTTCGGCCGGATGACGACAGCGATTTGCAAGGGCTTCTTCGACAAGAAGTCCGCCGACGCGATGAGGAAGTGTGGGGCGCACTTCTTCCTGGTCCCCGCGATGACGCCGAAGACGGACGACCTGCATACCTTGGCGAAGGAACTGGTGCGGCTGGAAGCTGGCACCTTTGTCGCCAACTGCGCGCACATCGGAAAGGAAGAACGCGGCTTTTGGAGAGTCCCCATCGATCACCCGGATTCCGGCGACCCGGCCGAGCGGGAGTCTTGCCGAACCCAAACCGCGGCCGCGAACCAGGTTGCCGGTTGGCGACGGAGGAGGAGTGGGAGTACGCGGCGCGGGGACGGGAGGGCCGGCGGTGGGCGTGGGGGAACCAGACGCCCGACAAACTACTGGCGAACATCGATGGATGGGTTGGCGCCCCGACTCCGGCCGGCATGTTTCCGGCTGGTAACACTCCGGAGGGTGTGTCGGACATGTCGGGCAACGTCTGGGAGTGGACATCTTGTTTGTATCGCAAAGCGGGTTCAAGTCAGGTCCTGCGCGGCGGCAGTTGGGGCAGCATTGGAGGCAGCGCCCGCGGCGCGTACCGCAGCTACGACGAGCCCTCCGGACGTAACGGCGGCGTGGGGTTCCGAGGCGCCAGGACTAACACTTAACCTATTTACTGTTTACTATTAACCTGTATACTGTGGCTGGCGCGGCGCAGGGGTTGGCAGCATGCCGGGACCGCGTGGAGCGGGCCCGTTTCGACCGTCCCCTGGCCTTAATGCCCCGCAGGTGGTTAGTTAGCTGCACCGACCAATCACCGGCACTGTTTGCATCCAGCAGTAGGCGGACGGCGGACCGGCTCGAAGGAGGGGGCGGTCCGCAGTCGTCCCGGGAATGGCGCGATTCGCGACGGCCGGGACCATCGCATGCCGACAAGGCGCGTGGAACGGCGCGCAACATTATCGGCCCAAGGAACGCGCTCCCGATCAGGGGGCAGAGTGTGATAGCCTTACGGTTGGTGGCGGCCTCCGCGGATGCATCCCAACCAGGAGATCGCTTTACCTAACCATCTAGCTAACTAGACAGATAACCAACAAACAGAAGGCAGGAGTGCTATGTCAAATTCGTCACTCGGCTTGCTCTTCCTTTTGATGGGCGCTCTCAATCCGACTCCCCTGAGCGCTCAAACCTTTACACCCGCAAATCCGATGAATCTGGACCGCGCCAACCACACAGCAACCTTGCTTGGCAACGGCGCAGTGCTGGTCACTGGGGGTGATGTCATCACTGGCGGTCAGACTAACACGGCTGAGATCTATGACCCCGAAAGCGGGACGTGGCGTTACTCCAGATCTCTTATGAATGTCGCGCGCTCCACGCATTCAGCAACGCGCTTATTGGACGGTAGAGTCCTAATTACAGGCGGCACAAATCCTCACGCAGTGAACAGCACGGAGATTTTCGACCCGGCGACGGAGCAGTTTACCCCGGGTGCCTCCATGTCAGTGCGGCGCGCCACTAGCGAGGCTGTTCGCCTGAACGACGGAAGAGTTATGACAATCGCTGGCCGCTGCGATAACTGCGGAGGGTTTGTGACCAACACGGTTGAGATCTTCACGCCCGGCCTTGGAACATGGAGTCCCGCGGCGCCCCTCCCCGTTGCCTTGACCAATCATAGAGCTGTATTATTGCCGGACGGGAGAGTCCTGGTAGCGGGCGGGTACGACGGGTTTACGCCCATAACCTACTCCGGCGTTTACATATACCACCCACTGGTCAATTCGTGGCAGACCATGACGCCTCTGAGCTTGCCACGCATGAACCACACTGCGACGCTACTGCAAGACGGCAGGATCCTGATTGCAGGGGGCGGGCCGGCGGCTACGTTCAGCGGACACACTCAAGTCGAGATCTACGATCCATCGGGAAGTGGCGGTTCCGGCCAGACCACCCCCGCCAGCCCGGTAGCCGTGCCCCGCTACATCCATACAGCAACGCTTTTGCAGGACGGCAAAGTGTTGCTTGTTGGTGGACAGAATGGCGCTGGCTCGATCGCCCAGGCCGAGTTGTATAACTATGCTTCCGGCGCCTGGACGGCGCCAGCTTCTCTTGCCGAGTCCCGGGTAACGCACACCGCAACCCTACTGCCTTCCGGCCGCGTTCTGATTAGCGGCGGATATCAGGTGGTTGGTGGTCACATTACAAGCCGCCTTGCAAGCGCCGAGATATTTGGGCCGTCCTGCACGGCGCCCACGATCACGACCGTCACGGCGAGACCGAACATCCTGTGGCCCCCGAACAACAAATTCATTCCGATTGCCGTGACCGGTAACACGTCGGGTGGTTGCGGCGTGGTATCTTGCAAGATTGCGCGCTTAAGCAGCAATGAGCCAGTTGATCCCGCGGGCGACTGGATGATCACTGGCGATCTTGCATTGAGTTTACGCGCAAAGCGCCTCGGAGACGGAAATGGCCGAACCTACGGGATCGAGGTGCAATGTACCGATAATTTAGGGAACCGATCGACCAAGGCCGTGAGTGTTTCGGTGCCCCACAGCCAGTGAGGCGGGACTCAACCATGCTGCTTGGCAGAGTGCTCTGACTCAATGTATCCTGGGACGTGGGCTTAGCTTCGCATCCCAGGATTCAGTCGTTTCTAAGTAACGTCCCCACGGGTTTTCTAACTACTGGCGAACACACGTCACACCAATCAGGGCCCGGCAGAAGGCGTCATAATATGGCCGTCGCGACATCGGTGTCGGCAACCACTCGAGCGATCCGCCCCACGGCACCGCGGCCATGCGCCGAGATATCCCTCGCGGCGATGCTCGTACATCCGTGTTCCGTGGGCCGCCAAAGAGAATCTCCCCCCAGGGCCGAGGGCTTCCACCCCAGGTTGGGAAGTTCCCTCGTAACCGTAATTCTTGCTCGGCGACCGCATCGTCGAAATCCAACTCGACCTGGTTGCCGTCCACTCGATGCTGAAGCCCGCGCGCTCGGCGAGCTCGGCGTGAACCACCATGATGGTCCGTCCATTCCCGTCCAGAAAGGGATGGCCGAAGGCCAGATACCCCATGACCTCGCCAGGTCTGGCCTTCATCGCCGGTACGTCAGAGCCCAGCTTCAATCCGTACTCGACAGCCGCTTTCGCATCCCTGGGATGGGCGAACAAAACCGGGCCCTTGCTGACGGCAATCTCGGGCACGGTCCGCATTCGGTCTTGCCCCGCCCACGGGTAAAGATCGCGGAACAGAATTTCATGCGTGCGCAGGACATCGCCATAGGACAGCCGGCTAATGGACGCGAGATGCTTGGACGCCTCAGCGATGCCCGCGACGAAAGCGCTGTGTTCCAGATGCTTGATAATGTCCGGGTCTTTCTCCCCGAACACATTGCGAAGGTATCCACGGGTTTCGAAGTCCCCGAAGGGATCGAAGCTCATAGCCGGGCTTCACGCAAGTAGTCCACCTGGAGGCGTAGCGCTTCCGGCCGGCTGAGATGTCCCGTCCGCTGCAGGGCGATCAACAGGAGTTCGATGTCATCGAGAACCACATCGTCGTCAGCAAGCCGCGTGACGTCTTGCGCCCACGCATCGGTAGCGGTGGGCGTATAGTTCACCCCGTGCTGCCGGGCCAGGCTGATGATCGTGCGTCCCGTTTTGGACAAAAGCGCTCTCCCGATGAACCTCTTCCATTTTACCGGCTTTGCCTTTGCCTGTCCAAGGCGCGGACCCGGAACCTGGGCGAAAGGCGGCCGGAGAGCGGATCGGTCAACGCCGCGGCGCTTCACACCGCGTAGCGGCAAGGCCTTGACGGATTCGCCCGGCCCGAACACGGAACGGCGGGTGGCGATGTCCAGGCCGATTGTCGGCGCCGGAACGGTCCGGCCCAAGAAGCAGGTGTGGAGCCCCGTTACATCAGCCGTGCGCGATTCCGCTCGTTGAGCACCAGTTCGTCGAAGATCGCCAGCACCTGCTTGCGAAAATAGTATACGCGCCGCAGGTTGTCGCGGAAGTTGGTCTCGTGCCGGCGGGGCCGCATCCAGCGCGCGAGGGTGGCCTTGGGAACGTCGATGTCGCGGCGCAGCGATTCCACGTTGTGACCGCGCAGAAACAGGCCGTAGAACATCGCCGCCTCCTTCATCGGAGCCGCTGGATCGATGTCGTCGGCCGGGGCCGGACGTTCCGTGAATGTGGTCGCTTGGATCACGCCTATGAAATTGCCAGTATAAACAGCGCGGGGCATTCGATCAAGAGCCTCCGGCAAGGTTGATGTCAAGGACCCTATCGGCGATTTTTTTTCGCCGCAACAGAGGGCGGAAAGCGCTATGATGGATCCGTATGCGTCGAATCTCGCTGCTTGCCCTGGCCGCCTCGGCCGCTTTTGCCGAGACCTGGAGCGGAGCCCTCGTCGACGTGATGTGCAAGGGCCGCGACCTGGCCAGCCACACGCGCCAGTGCAACATCGATTGCGCCAAGGGCGGCTACGGTCTGGTGCTCGCCGACGGCAAGTTCGTCAAGTTCAACGAACGCGGCAACGCGCGGGCGCTGGTGTTGCTGAAGTCCTCCACCAAGGAGAAGGACGTCAAGGCGAAGGTGACGGGGACACTGGACGGCGAAGTGATCAAAGTGCAGTCGATCGAGCTGCAGTAAGGCGCTCGAGCCGCAGCCTGGACCAGGCCTCGAACAGCTCCGGGTTTTCGAGCCAGACCATCAGCCAGCCCACCATCTCGCGCTTTTGCTCGCGCGCGGGGGGAGCGGCCTGGAGCGCGGCGAGTTTGGCGTGGTCCTTGGCGCGGATCACCAGGGCGCGGGTGCGGCGGGGATAGCGGCGGTATTCGGCCGCCAGCGCCACCAGGGTGCGGCGCAGCGACTCGAGCGAGTCCTGGCGGACGCCTTCCACCAGGGGCGAGAGCGGCAGTCCACAGGCGCGGAGCAGGTCGCGCAGGTGGTCCTCGGAGACCGGCGCGAGGGCGCGTTCGATCTCGTCGCGGAGGGCGTCGTCAACCGCGGCGGGGTTTCGCTCCGCCAGGAACTGCTGGAGGAGCCTTCGTTTGTTGTTGCGCTTGGCGGCCATGGCGGTACGCCGCCACGGCCTGCTCGTGTTCGGCGCGGGTGGCGGAGAATTGGTGTTCGCGGGTGGAACCGGGCTTGGCGACGAAATAGAGGAAGTCCGATTTTTCCGGACGGAGCGCCGCCTCGAGCGACGATCGGCCGGGATTGGCGATGGGACCGGGCGGGAGTCCGGCGCTCTGGTAGGTGTTGTAAGGATGGGTGCTGTCGAGGTCGGAGCGGTGGATCTTGCCGCGCCAGGTTCCGCCGAGCAGCGCGGCGTAGATGGTGGTGGGATCGCACTGGAGGCGCATCGATTTGTCGAGCCGGTTGTGGAACACCGACGAGACGCGGGCGCGTTCGGCGGGATTGCCGGTTTCCTTCTCCACCAGCGACGCCATGGTGACGGTAGCGTGGACATCGGCCTTGCCGGGCGTCAACTGGCGCCAGACGGAGCGGAACTGGGCGGTCATCATCTTGCACAGGCGGCGGGCGTCGGTGTCGCGCGTGAGGCGGTAGGTGGAGGGGAACAGGTAGCCTTCGAGGTTGGCCGCCTTGGGCGCCAGGTCGCGCACCAGCGCCGGGTCGCGCGCGGCGCGAAGGAAGGAGCCGGCGTCGAACAGGCCCAGCTTGCCCGCCGCGGTGGCCACGTCGAACATGTTCGAACCCTCGGGGACGGTGAGTTCGTAGTAGAGGACGTCGCCGTGCGCGATTCGGGCCAGTACGGCGTGGGGCGCCGCAGGATCGATGAAGTGATACTCGCCGGCTTGCAGCGTGACGTTCCGGTTCAGCGCGCGGGCGGCCAGGAACAGCCAGCGGTGGCGCACCACGCCGTTGGCCTCGAGCGTTTCCGCCATGGCGCGAGTCGTCGACCCGCGCGGGATGGTGACCACCACGTCCTTTTCGAATCCCTTGTACGGCCGCAGCGCGAACCATGCCGCGCCGGCGAGCAGCAGCGCGGCGGGAATCAGCTTTCGCACGACCCGCACCGTTCGAGCCAGCTCTGCAGGATCAGCACGGCGGAGAGCTTGTCGATGGCCTTGGCGCGCTTTTCGATGCCGATGCCGCTCTCCTTCAGCACGCGCATCGCTTCCTTGGTGGTGAGGCGCTCATCGTGGTACTCCACGGGAAGGCCGGTGAATTTGGAGAGCCGGTCGCCGAACTCCTTCACGTGCGTGGCCTGGCGGCTTTCGCGGCCGCTCATGTGGAGCGGGTGTCCGATCACCAGCAGCGAGATCTGGCGCTCGTCGACGATGTCGCCCATGCGCGCCATGTCCTCGCGGATGGTGGTCCGTTGGAAGGTGGGGATTCCTTGCGCGGTGATGCCGAGGGCGTCGCTTACGGCGAGCCCGATGCGGCGTTTGCCGACGTCCAGTGCCAAGATACGCGCCATTTGCCCCTTGACCGGATCGTAGCATGGACGCGCTATTCTGTTCGGAATGTACCGGCTCACAAGGCGGGCGCTGGCCGCGATGGCGGCTCCGGCTTTCGTGCGCGCGGCGCGTCCGAGGATGGAACAGGGCGTGCAGACGGGCGACGTGACGGCGGACCGGGCGATGGTCTGGTCGCGCGCCGATCGCGCTTCGCGGCTGGTGGTGGAGTGGTCCACGGTGGAGAGCATGGCGAAGGCGCGGCGGGTGGAAGGCGGATGGGCGACGCCGGAATCGGCGTTCACCGCGCGGGTGGATCTGCGCGGACTGCCGGCGGGCCAGACCATTTTCTATCGCGCGTCGTTCGCCGATGGCGCCGATGTTTCCGAGCCCGTGCGGGGCCGGTTTCGCAGCGCGCCTTCGGCGGCTCGCGACGTGAAGCTGTTGTGGTCCGGCGACACGTGCGGCCAAGGCTACGGGATCAACCCCGATGTGGGCGGCATGAAGATCTACGACACGATGCGCCGCGCCGAACCCGATTTCGTCCTGCATTCCGGGGACACGATCTACGCGGACGGTCCGATACCCGCCGAGATCAAGCTGCCCGATGGCAAGATCTGGCGCAACGTCACCACGGAAGCGAAGAGCCGGCAGGCGGAGACGCTCGACGACTTCCGCGGAGCGTACCTGTACAACCTGATGGACGACAACGTGCGCGCGTTCTCCGAACTCGGCAGGGCGCCGCATGTCGTCGGTGCACAGTCGGACCGCGAGATGACGACAACGGTGATGGGCCAGGAGATCTCGTTCCCGGTGATGATCTCGCCCACCGGGGTGCAGGCCG
>SYLY01000184.1 GCA_005808475.1 Acidobacteriota bacterium | reverse complement strand
GCCGCGGCCGACCTCTCCGGCGCCACCAGCCTGACCGGCTTCATCGATATGGCGGCCGCCTGCCGCGCGTTTCTGACGAACGATTCCGGTTCGATGCACATCGCCTCGGCGCTCGGCATCCCCACGGTCACCGTGTTCGGCGCCACCGACCATGTCGCCACCGGTCCTACCGGCGGCCGCGCGGTGGTGATTCGCGAGCCGGTGGAGTGCAGTCCGTGTTTGAAGAGGGTATGCCCCATCGATCATCGCTGCATGACGCGTATTTCCGCGGAAAGAGTGGCGGACGCGGTGCTCGAATTGGTCAAATGAACGTTTGGACACACGGAGCAAGATCATGACCGCCGCCGAGGCGGTGGCGCGGTTTCCGGGAGCGGTGTTTCTGGTTGGCCTGTTCGATCCGGTGGCGGCCGTCCACGCCCGAGTGGTGGAGCGAACGGCGCGGCCCGGTTGTCCGCTGGTGATCCTGCTGGCCGATCCACCCGATCCGCTGCTGCCATCGAGATCGCGCGCGGAGTTGGTGGCGGCACTGGCGCGGGTGGACGCGGTGGTGCTCCCCGGGCCGGACGGCGCGCCGGCGGGGCTCGATCTGGCGCCCGAAGGCGCGCTGGTTCGCGAGGAGATGGCCGACCTCGACCGCCGGCGCGCGTTGATGCTGCACGTGCATCGCCGGCACTCGGGGTAACGGTATGACGATCCTGGCTGTGCGGCTCGGCGCGATGGGCGACGCGATTCACGCGCTGCCCGCCGTTTGCTCGCTCCGTGCATCGTTTCCCGCCGCGAGGCTGCTCTGGTTGATCGAACCGCAGTGGATGCCGCTGCTCGACGGAAACCCAGCGGTGGACCGTGCGATACCGTTCGACCGGCGGTCGGCGTCGAGCGTGGTCTCCGCGCTGCGGGAGATCCGGCGGGAGCGGCCCGCGTTCGCGGTGGATTTCCAGGGGCTGCTCAAGTCCGCGATTCCCGCGCGGCTGGCTTGCCCGGAGGTTTTCGGGTTCGATCGCACGTTCCTTCGCGAGAAAGCCGCCCACTGGTTCTACGCCCGCACGGCGTCGCCCACCGGCGCGCACGTGGTGGACATGAATCTGGACCTTGCCCAGGCGGCGGGAGCGCGGCGCCGGGTGATCTCGTTTCCCCTTCCGGCGGGATCGGAAGAAGGCCGGCTGCCGCGGGCGCCCTACCTGCTGGCCTGTCCCTTCGCGGGCTGGGCGCACAAACAGTGGCCGATCGAGCGTTACGCCGAGTTGGGCAGGCTATCGCGCGCCGCCGGGTTGCCGCTCGTGTTGAATGGACCGCCGGGTTCGGAAGCGGCGCTGGCGGCCACCGGCTGCGACGTTCATGTGTCGGGCTTGGCGGGACTCATTCACGCGACGCGGGGGGCGGCGGCGA
The DNA here is from genome assembly GCA_005808475.1 of Acidobacteriota bacterium. GTDB lineage: Bacteria > Acidobacteriota > Terriglobia > Bryobacterales > Bryobacteraceae > SYLY01. The sequence continues at coordinate 21,921 of SYLY01000184.1, read as the reverse complement.
TCGCCGGCGTGGATAGCGGTCCCATGCACTTGGCCGCCGCATTGGGCATTCCTGGCGTGGCGGTGTTCGGTCCCACCGATCCTGCCCGCAACGGGCCGTACGGAGGCTCCATCGCGGCCCTGCGCGAGGCGAACGCGGAGACGACGTACAAGCGCAGGCCGGAAACGGCGGACAGCATGGCCGCGATCGGCGCCGGGCGGGTTTTCGCCGAGCTGCGATTGCTTGTGGAGGCTCCCCGCTCGTGAGGCCGGTTCCTTCGCGGCGGCGCTACTGGTTCCCGAAGCACTACTCGGACGCGGTGCAGCGGCTGCGCGTGCCCATGGGCTTCGCGATGGCAGCCGCGTTCATCTGGCTGGCCGGTCCATCGGCGCGGTCGCTGCAACTGGCGGCGCCGTTGATCGTGGCGGGCCTGGGGATTCGGGCATGGGCGGCCGGCTACCTGGCAAAGAACCGGGAACTCGCCACGGGCGGGCCGTATCGCCACGTGCGAAATCCGCTCTATTTGGGGACGCTGCTGGCGGCGGCCGGATTCGCGCTGGCGGGCCGGCAACCGCTGTTGATTCCGGTTTTCGCGCTGGTATTCCTTCTGGTGTACGTTCCGGCGATCGAGCTGGAGGAGCAGAAGCTGCGCGAGTTGTTCGCCGACTTCGACGACTACGTCGACGCGGTGCCGATGATTCTGCCTCGGGGTCCGAAGATCGATTCGACCGACCGGTTCGATTTGCGTCTGTACCGGAAGAACGAGGAGTACAACGCTTTGCTGGGCGCGCTGGTGGCGGGCGCCTATCTCGTGTGGAAAGCGGGACTACTCCGCTAAAGCCCTGGGGCTGCTTCGCCGATCTGCTTAGTAGTTTGGCCGTCCGAGTTCCACGGGACCCGGGCGGAGGCAACCACGCGTCAAGGAGTATCGAATGGATCTGGCCTTCAAGGCTCACTCGTTTCTATCCCTGTTTCTCATCAGCTTGGGCCTGCTCATGTTGTTGGCGATCCGGCGGCCGGCCCTGCGCGGCTTGGCTGCGGCGCTCACTCTGATTCCGATGCTGCGGGGGCTCGGCCCGCTACCGGTCGCGGCTCCGGCGGCCGCGCCGGTCACGGATTTCCTGGTACTTGCATTGGTTGGGGCGGGGCTGATCTCGGTATTCTCCCTGCACCGGGAAGAAGGGCAGCGCAGGCGAATGCGAGTCTTCTCGGCGACGATCGGCGGCGAAGAGGCGGCGCGGGTCGAAGCCCCGGCGGAGATGGTGCGAACATAGTGGAGTGATCGTCAGACCTGCCTCGCCGGCCGACGCCGCGTCCATCGCCGAATACAACGCCGCGATGGCGCTCGAGACCGAGCACACGAGCCTGGACCGAAGCAGGCTGCGCGCGGGTGTGGAAGCATTACTGGCCGATCCGGCGAAGGGGTTTTATCTGGTCGCCGAGTCGGACGGCGAAGTGGTAGGTCAGTTGATGATCACCTACGAATGGAGCGACTGGCGGAACGGGACGTTCTGGTGGATCCAAAGCGTCTATGTCGCGCCGGCGCACCGCGGCCGGGGAGTGTTCAAAGCGCTCTACCGCCGCGTGGAGGAACTTGCGTCCCAAAACGGCGGCGTTTGCGGGCTGCGCCTGTACGTCGAGCGCCAGAACGATCGGGCCAAGGCGGTCTACGAGGGGCTCGGAATGGCCGCGACCCACTACCAGATGATGGAAGTCGACTACACGCTTTCGGGTTGATCCTGGACAGGTTCAACCGCCGGCTTGGAAACCGAGGCCCCGGTCCGCGCCCTTTCCGCTTCCACCTTGCGTAGCGCGACCACCGACCGGATCGCGGCGCGGCGAACGACCGATTCCTTGGATTTCGCCATCTCGACGACAGTGGGAAGGAAGGCGGGATCGCCGGTCTTTCCCATGACCCACGCCGCGGCGGCGCGGAACAGCGGCTCGTTGAAGCTGGCCAACTGCTCCACCTGGAGGTTGGCGTCCGGACAGCCGGCGGCGACGAGTCCGAAACAGGCGTTGGCGGCGACGCGATGATGAAAGTCCTGCGAGGCCGCCTTGAACACCTGAGTGGCTTCGGCGGAGTTCATGCTCCAGCACGCCTCGACGGCGTTGGCGCGGATTCGATGATCGGGATCTTTCAAGTAGGGCTCGATCCACCGCAGTTCTTTCTTGGCGCGTCCGATGAGCAACACCACCTTGGACCGGACGCGCGGGTTGGGGTCGCGGAGCAATTGCATGAGCTGCGCCATGACGCGAACGCCATCGGAGATCCCGGTGAGGATTTCCAGCACGCGCAGCACGACGGCGGTATTGGGAGCGTGGCCCGTGCCCCAGACCCGCTTCATCAACCGGACGTCCAGGCCGGGTTCCACAAGGGCGGCGGCGCGAGCGAGTCCGAGAGCTTCCGGCAGGGAGCACAATGCCGGATCGCCGAGGGCCGACAGCGCGATGTCGTTGGCGAGGAGGAGCTTGGCGATGGATTCGGAAGCGCCGGGACACATCCCCCTCTCGAACAGGTTGAGCGCGGATCGTAGAAATTCGCCCGGCTGCTCGGAGAGCAACTCGCGGAAGGCGAGCCGGGTGCGGAGAGGATTCGACTCGTACCCCGCCACCAACTCGTCGAGGAAGGAATTCACCACCATGAAGCTGCCGGGTGCCAGCGTCGCGTTTGCCGCTTGCGCATCTGCCATGTTCACCTCATCGACCGCCGTGGGATCTCATCGAGAACAGTTTCCCGGTCCAGTGGGATGGCGGACCTGCGCAGCTCCACCAGCGCGCGCAATGCCGCGCCGCGCGGCCCGCCTGGCGTCCGCGCGAGCCGCCGCAGGTGGTTGGCCACCGCCCCTTCCTGGCACCGGCCCGCCGCCCAGGCGCCGGCGGCCTGGAATAGAGGATCCCGATGAGCGAGCAAGTCGCCGATCTGCCCACTGGCGTTACCGCCGCCGGTGATGTGCAGTCCCACGACGGCGTTGGCGGAGACCCGGTGATGATAGTCGCGCCGCGCGGCCGCGAACTCGGCTTCGGCCCGCATCCCCCACAGCGACTCGACGGCGTTGGCTCGAACCCGCGGATCGGGGTCGTTCAACAGGCTCCTCATCCAATGGACGTCGCGCTTGGCCCGCCCGGCGAGCAACGCGGCGCGCGAGCGAATGAACCGGTCCTGATCCGACACCAAATGCACCAGATACGGCAACACTCGCGCACCCGTGGATAACGAACCGAGCAGGTCTAGGGCCCGGTACGACCACGCCCCCCGGTCACGCGCGCAGACACCGATCCGCCGCGCCACGCGCGCCTCGAACGTGGCGTCCGCGCTAGACGCGAGCCGGGAGATCGCGACGGCGAGTTGCATGCGGCAGCGCTCGGGGTCGCACACCCGGTCCACCACCTCGTCGTTCCGGCAGATCAGCGCCCCCAGAACTTCCGATACCGGCGCCTCGAGTTCCGGAACGGACAGGCCGAACACAGCCTCCACGAACTCGGACGGATCGCGTGTGGCGCATCGCAGCAACGCCGATCGGGCCACTCCGGGATTGGCGGGCAATCCCCGAAGCAGCTCTCTCAAAAGGTCCGGTGTAATTCGCGACGCGGCGGCGACGACGCCAATCGATCTCACCCGGCTCTCATCGGCAGGTCTCGACGGCGGTTGAGGGAAAATGAGGAATGGACGGATACTCGGCCATTCGCGCCGCCTGGGACCGGGAGTTCCAGCGCAACAGGAACCTCCACGGTTCCCGCATCCAGTGCCGGTCCGGCTGCTCGGACTGTTGTCATCAGCTCTTTCAGATCACCGAGATTGAAGCCGCGGAGATCGCCCGCGGCGTGGCCACGGTGCCGCCGGAGCGCAGCCACGCGCTGGCAGGCCGGTCGCGCCAGTACGCGGAACGCCGCCGGGAGATCACCGCCATCGGCGGTGAGCCGGAGGCATGGGGCAGCCTCCCCCCGCCCGGGGCCCGCCTGGCTTGTCCCGCTCTCGGCGAGGACGGCGCGTGCACGATCTATGAGTTCCGGCCGCTCATTTGCCGCAAGTTTGGCGTCCCGCTGTGGAATCCGGACCGGCCCGGGCGCGTCTGGGCGTGCGAACTCAATTTCCGCCCCGGCGAGGAGATCGAGGACGGCGAACTGATCCAGATCCACACCGGGTTGCACCAGGCCTGGAAGCAGACTCAGGCCTCGTACAACACCGCCGGGGGCTACCGCGATCCGGAGCCCCTTACCGTGGCGCGGGCGATACTGGCTTCTCTTCCTGAATGATGGCGACCGAGAGGCAGGGCGTGTAGGTACGCGTCCCGCTTACCGGACCGTCGGGTAGCGAGAAGCTGAACCGCATCGTGCGCGGGCGCGAATCCTGGCTGCCAGCGCGGAACTCCACCAGATACTGCGATTGCAGCGTCCTCGACAGCGTTCCGAACAGCGACAGGTAGTTGCGCGGATCGGTCTCGATCGTGAAGCGCCCAGAACTGTCGCGAGCCAACTGCCGCAGAATCGCCAAGAGCGGCGTGCTCCTCGCGCCCGAGCCGAAGGCGTACGTGAAGAAGGGCACGTTCGCCGAGCGTACCGTGCCGAGTAGTTGGTTGTAGTCGTTGAGGAAGCCGCCCGCGTCGTTGGCGCCGGTGAACAGGACCACCGCCTGCCGCCGGCCGGCTTCCCGCGCGGTGGTCTGCAGCGCGAACCACGCGGCGTCCAGAAGCTGATTGGTGGCGGGCACCGGGCGGAGTTCCTCGATGCGGTTCAGAATCACGTCGCGGCGCGTGGTGAACTCGATCTGCTGCCGCGCGTCGTCAAGGTGGATGAGCTGGATGCGGTCGCCTTCCGGCAGCGAGATCACGAAGTCGCGAACCGCGTTCTTCAGCAGAATTCGCTCCTCGTCCGTATCCAGGCCGTTCAGACCGTAGGCGATCGTGACCGACATCGGCGTCTCGGCGGCGGCTTGCAGCGTGCGGCATTCCACCGGAGTCCCGTCCTCGAAGCAAGCGGCCGGCGGCAGATTGCGGATGGGCTGGCCGGCTCCGTCGAGAACCGAAAGGTAAGACGTGACCAGCGGGCAGAAACGTAGATCGAGCTGGTTCACCGAGAGCGACGGTCCGTTGACAACCGCCACCGGACTGACGTTCAGGATCAGCGCTGATGTGCGGCCTCCACCCGGCGCTGGCGTGAAGACGGTGACGCGAATCTGTCCCGCTTGCGAGATGTCGGTCGATGGCACCTGGCAGATGAGTTGGCCCGGATGATTGAAGAAGGTCGGCAGCGGACGTCCGTTGATCTCCACGGCGGAGGTTCGCGAGAAATTCGCGCCGTTGACGATCAGGTTGAAGCCCGTGCCGCCGGCTTCGACGCTATCGGGCAGGATGGCGCTCAGGAACGGAACCGGGTTCGGGGTTGGCGGTTGCGGAATTCCGTTGAACCCAACCGGCACGTCGAGCACGGGCGACAACGGGTCCGAACTGGAAATGGCGATCCTCGTGTCGATACGGCCCGGGCCGGTGGGCGTGGCGCGCACCGAAATCGAGTGCGATTCGCCGGGCTGCAACGCGAAGCCGAACGAGGGCGTCACCGAGATGGCCGGATGCGCCGTGACGAACGCCGCGATTTCGAGCAACGCCGTGCCCGTGTTGGCCAGCGTCAACGGCACTTCGCGCGACTGGCCCAGAATCACGTCGCCGAAGTCGGCGCGGACGGGCGACACCTGGAGCTTGGGATTGAGATCCAGCCCGCCGGCGATCCGCAGAAATGCGCCGGGCGGCGTCTGCCGCAATCCGAACCGGAGTTGGAGATTGAGGTTGCCATTGCGGATCTCGCGCGGGACGCGGAAGTCGATCTGATAGAGACCGGGCTGTCCGCCCGCGAGTCCGGCGAACAGGCGGTTCTCCTCCGGCAGTTCCCGTCCGTCGAGAAGAATGGTGGGGAGTTCGACCAGCGATGCGCGCTCCTGGGGAAACACGCCGGTGCCGACATAGGGCGACGTGGGTCCGAAGCCGGTTCCGTAGATCGAGATCTCGTCTCCGGGCCCGGCGGGAGACAGCGCGAGTCCCGCCGCGCCGGAAGGTCCAATGCCCACGCCGGTGCGCGCGTTCGCCGCCTGCACGGGGTTTCTACCATCGGCGTTGTTCTGCCAGAAGAAGAACTCGGGAGAGACCGGCGCGACTTCGACCAGTTCGATCTCGCTGCGCAACTCGCCCGATTGGCCGCAGTTGGTGATCACCTGAACGGGAACCGCGAGTCCGGCCGGCGTCTCCGGCGTCTGGAAGCGGATCTCGCGGTCGCTCACGAAGGTGAGTCTCGCCGCGATGCCGTTGACGGTGAGGCACGTGCCCAGCAGGGAGACCGGCAGCTTGCCGTCGACGAGTTCGCCGGCCGAGGCTTCGAGCGCCTCGTTGTCGGGAGCGAGATATTGCCCGGCGAGTCTCGCCAGGCCGCCCACCGATATCTCGCGCACGGAAGGCACGCTGCCGCCCGCGCCCACGATTCCGCCCTTGGTGATCTCCGGCGGCGTAGGCCCGACGCGGCGCACCAGCAGCGTGAAGTCGACCGGCGGCACGGCTCCGAAGCTGGCGCGAACACTCGCGTTGCCCGGCCGCGCGCCGGCGGTGACCGTGACGCGCGCGCGTCCCTGGAAATCCGTGGTGGCGGTGGTGGCATTTAACGTGGCGTTGGTGGCCGCGAACGCGACCGTAACCTGCGATAGCGGAGCGTTGAACGCGTCGCGCACCTCGACGACGAGCGGCTCGGCCGCGCGCTGATTCTGATCGGTGACCTGGTTGTTGCCCGAAACGATCACCAGTTTGGCCGGAGACGGGCGCTCCTCGCCGATGCGGGCGATGAACGCGACGTTGGTTCCGAATCCTGTGTTTCGCTTCAACGCGCCGGGAGTGATCGGGAAATTGGCCGATTGCGTGAATCCCGCCACGAAGAGATTGCCCGCCGCGTCCCTGGCGATCGCGTTGCCGTAGTCGTTGCGCGATCCGCCGAAGTAGGTCAGGTACGTGAAGCGGCCGCCGGACTTGTCGAGGGTTCCGATGAAGGCGTCGAACGGTTCGGCTTCCACCGCCGAGCCGATGCCGCGCTGGAACGAATCCAGGCTGACGGGAAGGTCCGGCGATCCGGTGGTTCCGATCATGTGGACATTGCCTTCCGCGTCCACCGAGAGCGCGTTGATGCGGTCGTCGTTGCGGCCGCCGAACATCGTGGAGAACTGGATCTGTCCGCCGGCGGCGAACTTGGCCAGGAACCCTTCCGTGTTGGTGCGTCCGTCGTTGTTGTTGCCTCCCTGCGCGGAGTTCGCGGTGGTGGGGAAGCGGATGCCTTCGGTGTATCCGGCGACGTAGACATTGAAGCTCGAGTCGACCGCCACCGCGGTGGGGGTGTCCAGTCCTTCGCCGCCAAGGAAAGTGGAAAAGTCGAGCGCTTTGCCGTCGGGACTCAGATGGGTGACGAAGACGTCGGCCGTGCCTTGGTGGATGTCCTGGAAGGCGCGCGCGATCGGAAAGTCGCGCATGGTCGTGAGACCCGCGATGTAGGCGCCGCCGGAGCGGTCGACGCCGATCGCGCGCCCGGACTCAAAGGAGACGATCAGCGAATCGGCGTCGCCGCCGAGCAGCGTGGAGTACTGGAGACCGGCGCCGGAGGGCGCGAACTTGGCGGCGAAAGCGTCGATGGGTCCTTTGCGATCCACTTGAAAGGCGCCGGTGGTGACGGGGAAATCGGGCGAGCGCGTATCGCCGGTGACGTAGGCGGCGCCGGCGTCGTCGATGGCGACCCCGTTCAGCGAGTCGGCGCCGCGGCCGCCGAAGTAGGTGGAATAAACGAGCGTGGAGCCGTCGGGGCTCAGCTTGGCAAGGAAGCCGTCGGTGTCGGAATAGGGCGTCTCGCGATACGCGCCCCGCGTGGTGGGGAAATTGGAGGACCGCGTCGTCCCGGCGATGTAGGCGTTGCCGGCCGGGTCGACGGCGAAGCCCGGACCTGTTTCTTCGTCGTTGCCGCCCAGCAGCGTCGAGTAGAGGACCTGCGTGCCGGTGGGGTCGAGCTTGACGACGAAGATGTCGGTGTTGCCGCGGTTGCCTTTCTGGAAGCCGTTGGGGCTGAAGGGATAGTCATTGGAGGTGGAGGTTCCGGCGGTGTAGACGTTGCCGTCGCGGTCGAGCGCGATGGCGGTGGCGCTTTCCCGCAACTGGCCGCCCCAGAAGGTGGAGAATTGCAGAACCGGGTCGATGGTGAGCGGCTGGGACTTGTCGTACGCTCCGGTTTCAAAGCCAACCGTTCCGTCGCGGTGGATGGCATAGCGCCCGTGGATCGGAACGCGAACGCCGTTGCGTTTCTGATAGACGACGGGGGCGGGCTGGCGCGATTCGCCGCCGCGAGAGGCGAGCACCAGTTCGCCGTTGGCGTCGACGCGGCGGGGCCGGGCGCCTTCGAAACGCAGGCGGATCGCGGCGGCCGAGGCTCCGGGCTTCAGCACGAAGTCGTATTCGAGGGCCGCGCCCGCGCCGTAGTAGACGATATCGATGCCGGAATAAACCGACGCGTACCGCACGCGGGCGAAGTTCTCGATACCGGTTTTCCATTCCCGTTTCGATCCTCGGAAGTAGTTGCTCCGCGCGGCGAGCGGCTCCTCGCCCGTTCCGGCGGCGTTGGAGCCGGAGCCTACCAGCAAGAGCCGCACCACTTCGTTTCCAGAGCGGAGTTCGGCTCCCGAGGCGTTCAGCCACAGCGCGTATCCGGGGCCGCGCGCGACGAAGGATGCCGAAGCGGGCGCTTGTCCCCGGTTCGGTTCGAAGCGCACGGGAAGGCCGTGCCCGTGGGGCGCGCACCAGGCGCGTCCTAAAGCGGCCAAAACAACAAGAGCTAATTTTGTTTTCATTGCGCCACCGTAACAATCTTACTACCGTCAACGGGGGCGAGGGCAGGCGCCGCTTAGGAGGCGCTCCGCCGGGCGGGGATGGCCGCGAGAACCCATGCGATCGCCGCGAATCCGGCAAGCGACAGCCACGGACCCGCGGCTTCGACGAATGCGAACCGGTCGACGCCGAAGATGAGCCTGGTGAACGACGGCGCTCCCAGCACGACGGTGAACGCGAGCAGGATGCCCATGATCGCCTCGCCGGCGATGAGGCCGCTTGCCAGCAACGTTCCCTTTTCCTCCGCGCCGGTGCGGCGGTCTTCCGGCAGCGAGGCGATCCATCGCGCGCCGGTCCACTGGATGAATCCGCCGAGGAATATCGCGCTGGTGGTATCGAACGGCAGATACATTCCGACCGCGATCAGCATGGGCGCGCGCGCGCCGGTCATCAACAGCGCGACGCCGAACGCGGCGCCGGTGGCGACCAGTCCCCACGCCATCTGCCCGCCGACGATGCCCTTCGCCAGTTGCGCCATCAAGCCGGCTTGCGGCGCGGGCAGCGCGCGCCCGCCGATTCCGCCCGTGGCGAGGTTGGCTTCGTGCAACACCAGGATGGGCGCCATCAGAAAGAACGACAGCAGAATCACGGCCACGATCTCGACCACCTGCATCTTCCACGGCGATCCGCCCAAAAGGTGCCCGGCCTTCAGATCCTGAATCAGCGAGCCCGATACGCAGCAGGCGCAGCACACCACCGACGCGACTCCGAGCACGGCGGCCACGCCGGCCTTGCCCGTGACTCCCAGGCCCAGCAGCAGGAACGCGGCCATCAGCAACGCCGCCAGCGTGAGTCCGGAAACGGGCTGATTGGAACCTCCGACCAACCCGACCAGATAGCCTCCGACGGCCGACAGCAGAAAGCCCGCGACGGTCATCGCGACCGCCGAAACGATCGCCGCGACCCAGCTTCCGGTGAACCAATAGTAGATGCCGGTGGACGCGGCAAACAGCACCGCCAAACCGGCGAGCACCCAGCGCGTGGGAATGTCCTGCTCGGCGGGATCCGCCGTTTCGCCGGAACCGGCCGCGCGCGAGGCGGTCCACGCTCCGCGCAGCGACGCCGAAATGGAATCGCGCATGCCGAACAACGTGTTCGCCGCCGCCACCAGCATTGCGCCGACCGCCGCTGGACGCACCACCTGCCGCCACAAATCGGGGCCGTTCGCGTTGTCCATCGAGAGTTGCGGATTCACCACCAGCATCAACGGGATCAACACCCACCACGCAATGATTCCGCCGGCGATGTTGATGCAGGCCAGCCGCGCGCCCACGATGTACCCGATGCCGATCAGCGCCGGCGACAACGCCGGCGTGGACCAGGGAATTCCGCCCTGCGCGGTCATCGGTCCGATGACGGCGGGCGCGAATTTCCAGAAGCCCTCGATGTACTCGGCGAAAATCTGGACTCCCTTGCCGTCCTTCAGGAACTGGATCGCCGCGCCGAACAGCATCGCGCCGAAGATGTATCGTGGCGCGTCCGCCTGGCCCGAGCCGGCCTTCACGATCTCGACGCTGGCGACGCTTTCCGGCCAGGGCAGTCCGGCGTCGATGCACAGAGGACGCCGCAGCGCGACGATGAAGAGCACGCCCAGCAGTCCGCCCACCAGTAAGATGAGAGACGCTTCCCAATAATGGGCGCGGAGACCGGTCCACAGCCGCTGGCCTTCCACTTCGGCGAGCATGAACGCCGGGATGGTGAAAATCGCGCCGGCGACGAGCGCTTCTCCGGCGCTCGCGGCGGTGCGGGCGATGTTTTGTTCGAGCACCGTTCCGCGCATCCAGGGGAGACGGAACAGCGCCATGGCGATGACGGCGGCGGGAATGGTCGCCGCGACGGTCTGCCCGGCGCGCATGCCGAGATAGGCGTTCGCGGCTCCGAACACCAGCGCCAGGAACAGTCCGAGCGCCACCGCCTTGACCGTCATTTCGGCGGGGCGAGGTGGAGCGGCCATCGGCTTCAGCGTCCGCCGCCGCCGGCGCCTGCCGCCGCGGGCGAACCGGAATCGAGCCGGGCGCCTTGTATCCAGCGCAGGATGGCGCGGTACTCGGCGCTGCCGGCTCCGCCGCTCCATCGCGGACCGCCGCCGTGCGAGAAGCGCTGGCTGGCTCCTGTCCCGGCGTCATCGAGCGGCGCGATGGGTTTGTTGAGCAACAGGCTGGCGGCGGGATCGGCGACATCGATCATCGCGGTGACGGCTGAGAAGTTGGCGCGCGATTTCTCGAGAGTCAGCACGCCGAACTCGTCGGGCTCGTTCAGCTTCAACAGCGTGTGATTGGCGTGGCAGTTGGCGCAGGCGTGGCCGTCGGAGCCCTTGGCCGTGAGCACCGGTTCGACGTGCTCCTTGAAGTAGAAGTAGTCGACCACGTCGTTGGAGCGAATGCCCTTGCGCCCGGATCGCGCCAGTTGCGAAGTCTGGAACGATAGCGCCGAGGCCCGCACCTTGCGCTCGGCGTCTCCGGCGAGGGCCGCGACGCGCGCGACGATTTCGGCGTCCTTGTGCAGCGGTTCGATGTTGCGCAGCGTATTGAGAGCCTGCGATCGGATGTCGGGCACTGGGCAATCGAAGCCGGCGAGGAGAATGCGGCGCGCCTCGGGCAGCGCGGGATGGTCCTTGGCGTAGTCGATCTGCTCGATCGCCTTGAGCGCGCCGCCGATCGCGTACGGGCCTTGCTTGACGGGAAAGCCTTCCCAGGCGGCTTTGGCGGTGGGCATCGCGAGCACCGCGGGATCGTTCAACACGAGTTTGGCGGCGGCCTGCTGGGGCTGCGGACGCTTGCTGTTCAGACCCTTCAATACGTGCGCGACGACAGCTTCGTCCTTGCGGAGCGCGGGCGAAGCGGCGGCCAACGCGGCGAGCGCGGGGAACGCGCGATTCTCGGGCGGAGTCTTGCGCAGGCGCTCGGAGACCGCGGAGACGGGAAGGCGCGAGGCATTGGCTCCGGCGGCGATCGAGGCAACCACGTCGAGCGTCATCGCGTCGCCGGCGCGGACCATCGATTCCAGACGCGAAGCGGAGAGGGCCGTCTTGCCGAGCTGCGCTTTGGCGAGCGCCGCGATATCGGCGCGGGACCCGGCGGGACCCTCCTGCAGCAGCGCCAGCAGACGATCGGCCAGCGGCGCCTCGATCTTCAGATTGCGGAGGAACGTCAACGCTCGGGCGGCTCCGCGCACGTTGGCCGCGGTGGGATCGGCGAGCGCGGCGAGGAACGCTTCGTTCATCACCGGCGCGGAATCCGCGTAGAACACGGGCGGCTCGGAGTCGTTGCCGATCGAGGTGAAGCGGGCCTCGCCCGCGGTGAGCGGATCGTAGGCCGCGGCGAACCGGTATCCGTTGACCCAATGCCCGGCCATCGTTGCCGGAGGCGGCGTTTCGGCGAGTTCCGGCACGGCGGGCAGCCCTTCGCGCACGTGGTGCGTGTAGAGCGATCGCAGCAGCCCTTCGCGGCCAAGCGCGTTGGCGCCGCGCATCGCGTCCCGGTAGCGCGTGGCTTGGATGCGCACCATCTCCCTGTGTCCGTTCTCGACGGCGGCCTTGTCGTCCTTGCCGGCGATGCGCGGAATCCACGACCCGTAGAGGTAGCGCACGTTGTCGTCGAGCGTGTTGTAGTAGGCCTCGATCAAGTTGCGGCGCGGCAGCGGATGGTGTTCGCGGTTCAGTACCGCGATCAGCGCGTTCTCGATCGCCGCCTTGTGCCCGGTGTCGCGATCCCAGAACCACCACTGGTACATTGCCTGAATCGCGGCCATGCGCACCGCGGGATCGGGATCGGCGCCCGCCATTTTCGCGAGCCGCTCGCCGAGCGTCCATTCCTCGCTCAGGTACTTGAAGTGTTGATTGAAGATGCGCGTGGCTCCCCAGCGAATTCGCGCGTTCGGGGAATCGAGCGCGGCGCGGATCGCGGCCAGCGATTTCGCGCGGGCCTCCGGGCGGCGCGACGCGATCTGACGCAAGGACCACGCGGCTCCGCGCTGCACCATCTTCGAGGGGTCGCCGAGCGCGGTAGCGAGCGCCTCGACCGAGCCGCCGTCCCCGAAGCGCCCGAGAGCCACCGCCGCCTGGAAGCGGACCATCGGCTGGTCCGACGCGAGATAGCGGCGGATGCGCGCAATCACCGGAGCGGCGGGGCGATCCCAATGCAGGTCCAATTGCGCGACGAGCGCGGCGGTGCTCGAGTCGTCGAACTTCGTGGGCGCGGTCTCGCCGTTCGACCATCCGTGGGCGGGCTTGCCGCTCATCGGATAGAGCGTCGCCAGCGCCATGATGGCGTACTGCGTGTCGCGGAACGGAGTGTCGAAATTCTTGTAGTCGGGATTGCCTTGCCAGGCGCCGCTTTCGGTCTGGCGCGAAAGGCAAAGATCGACTGCTTTGCGAACGCGCGGGTCGTCTCCGGTGAAACCGGCGCGGGCGAGCGCATAGAGTGCGTGCCAAGTCTGGAAGTCGGAAGATCGCGCGCCTTCGTCTCCGGCGAGCGGCTTGATTTTCTTGGTCTGCACCGATTGCGTGCGGAAATCGTACTGCGTTTCCTCGAGACCGAAGGGCATCGGCCAGCGTCCGTCGGGCCGCTGGTGGCTCAGCAGTTCCTTGGCGAGCGCGGCGATCGGGACGGCGTACTTGTCGCGGCCGAGCCACGCCAACGCGTCGATCTTCCAGCAAAGGTCGATCATGTCGACGGCCTTGCCGTCCGCGATCACGCGCTCGATCTGGTCGCGGAACCCTTTGTACTTCGCCTGGCCGGTGCGCTTGTGCAGGTCTTCGAACAGCATCGCGCCGTGCATCGCGACCTCGAAGCCGGAGATGCGCGGCAGGTTTCCGTTGGACTCCATCTTCGGTTCCGAGATTCCCGGCCAGTACATCTCGAGGAACCCGGCGATGCCGCGGTAGAGTTCCTCGCGGCGCTCCCCGGTCACGGTGCGTTCGAAGTTGTCCGTAAGATACGCGACGCGGCTCAGCACGTTTCCGGGAGCGTGGATCATGCGCGCCCACGAGGCATCCGGCCGTCCGTAGATGGGGCGTGGATTGTTGGCGAGCCGCTCGGTGAGGAACTGCAGCGACGACTTCGCGCGCAGCGGGTATCCGTTCTTCATGGCGAACAGTTCGGCGCGGGTGGAGAAGTGAGTCGGATGGCAGGCGATGCAGAGGCGCGTTTCCTGCAACGCCGTGGAGTCGCGGCGAACCACGGCGCCCTTGCGCGGGACGTTGGCGTGCCAGGAATCGCCGCGGCGGACGATGTAGTCCATGGCCGCGCGGACCGCGAGTTTCGGGTCCTTGTACGGGGGCGGCTCATAGAGGCTGGTTTCCAGCTTGTACCAGGGATGGTTTCCCATCACGCGGACGAAATAGGATCCCGGCGCGATCACCCGCGCGGCGAACTTGGTGAGGCCGTGAAAGTTGGTGGACTTCTCGGTTTCGTAGCGTTCGCGGCCGTTGAGGTACTCAGCCGGCTTGCCGTCCGCCGCGGTGAAGACGGCGACATCGACAGGCACGTCGCGATCGAGCACATCGACATTGAAGTGGACCAGCTTGCCGCCGGGGCCGCTGTAGTCGAAGCGGTACCAGTGAGCTCCCGCGGCCAGTTGGTCGAAGTTCTCCTTGGCATTGGCGCCGGAGAGAACATAGGGGCGCTCGTCGGCTGAGGCGTAGACCGGGCGGCCGAGTTCCATAAATTCCGCGGACTGCCATGTCGAATGGCCCGCGGTTCCCAACTGTCCGAGCGGGGATTGCGCCGTTCCCAGGGAGCGCAGCTTCACGCCAACGGGCAGTCCGGCCGGAGTGACCGTGACTTTCGCCATGCCGGAGGCGGCGGCGCGAACGTTGACGAGCAGGTCGAGGTCGCCGGCGTGGAGCGCTTTCGAGATCGTCGCGCCGGAGGGATCCATGTAGGTGACCGTGGCGCGCGCATCCTTGGCGCTCAGAGCCGCCGGTTCGGCGACGGACGCCAGCACCGAGTACGCGGCTCCCTTTTCGACGCGGAACTCATGGACGGGCTCCGGCGCTTTCGAACCGGCGCCGGAGAGATAACGCGCTCCGCCGGCGAGCGTCGCGGCGAGCCCCAGTTTCCAGGTAAGAGAAAAAACGCGCGCGGCGATCGGACAGCATCCCATCAGTAGATTATGTCGCGCCGCCGGGCGCCCGCGCACAGCGTCAGGCGGAGGCGAGTCCGCGGAGGTTCCAGCCGCAGATCCGGCTGCCTTCCATCTTGTTGTTGCCGCCGGGCCCGGCCCAGTGCGTTTCCAGGCTGAGCCAGCCGGTATAGCCGTCGGCCATGAGCGCCGCGATCTGTCCCTTCCAGTCGACGTTGCGAGTGCCGAGCGGCCCCCAGACCGGCTTCATGCCTTCCATGTGGCAGTCCTTGGTGTGGACATGGGCGATGCGGTTCTTGGGGAGGAGCGAGTAGCCGCCGGGGAAGGGGTCCTCGCCGGAACAGAGCGCGTTGGCGGGATCCCACACCAGCTTCAGGTTCGGATGATCGAGCGCGGCGAGAGCCTTGGCGGCATCGGCGGCGGTGGAGATGTTGCAGGCGTGTTCGTTTTCGAGGCCGATGATCTTGCCGCGCTTGGCGGCGGCTTCGGAGAGCCACGTCAGCGCGTCGATCACGCCGTTGAAGCAGGCGTCCGGGTTGACGGTGCGCCAGTAGGAGAAGACGCGAACGATCTTGCAGCCCATGATGTCGGCGATGTCGAAGGCGCGCTCGGCGAGGCGGGGCTGATCGTCGTAGGTGTGCTTGGAGGCGAAGATGTCGTGCTGGAAGCGGGCATCGACTTCAGGCCCGCCCGGGAGCACGCACTTGAGGATCGGCGAGGCGATTCCGATCACTTCCATGCCCTTGTCCGAGACGAGTTGCCTGGCGCGCTTCAACTCGTCATCGGTGAGGTCCATGATGTTCTTGCCCCAGACGACGCGGAGTTCGGCTCCGGTCATGCCGATCTCGGCCATGGGTTCGAGCGCCTGCTCGAGGTTCGGGGAGAATTCGTCGGTGATGGATGCGATGCGTAGCTTCGGCGTCATTTCTTTTCCATTGTAGGGGAGCGAGGTGGGAACTCTCAGCCGATCCGCCCTTCGTCGGCGGAGGGTCCGTAGATGGAGGGCACCGAGACGTTGTTGAGACGGAGGTAGAGGCTGAACTGTCCGCGATGGTGGATGAGATGGTTGAGGCAGAAGTTCCGCATTACGGCCACGCGCGGCATCTCCATGAGCTTGCGTCCGCCGCCGAGGAGTTTCCAGGGCTGCATGAGGACGGCGTCGTCCGCGACCTTGGCGAGCGCGTCGAGGGTGTCCTGGACGTTCTTGTCGAACACCGCGACAACATGCTCGCGCGATTCCGCGGTGGTGGGCATATAGAGGGGGCCGCCTACCGGCGCGATGTCGAGTTCGTCGAGTTCGATGGCGCGCGCGCCCCAACCGGGGATCTCGGCCAGGTGGCCCGCCAGACGAGCCAGATTCATGGAGCGGGGATGGGGCCGGAAGTCGAGCTGATCTTCGGGGAGGCGTTCGAGCATGGTGCGGGTGGTGGCCGCCTCATGGGTCAGTTCGGCGTGGAAGGCCATTGCGATGGACATCGTGAGACCAAATTTAGCAGAGCGGGCGGGTGCGATACTGTGATCTTTCCGATGAAGATCGTATTGATGGGCAGAATGGCGGCGTGGTGTCACGCCGAGTTGGACCGGCGGTTGCACGCGAAGCACGAGTTCACCGTCATACCCGATCCCCGCCGACTGGACGAGTTCGCCGCCGAACTGGCGGCCGCGGACGTCATCGCCGGCTGGCCGCTCACACAGGCGATCCTCGGACGGTGCCACAACCTGAAATTGGTGCAGGCAGCCGGCGCGGGGATCGACGGTATGGATCTGGCGCTCGTGCCCGCCGGAGTGCAGGTGGCCAACACGTTCCATCACGAGATCGCCATCGCCGAATGGGTGATCCTGGCGATGCTCACGCTGGCGCGGCGGCCCGCCGAGCACGACGCGCGGCTGCGCCAGGGGAACTGGCAGGGGAGCTGCATCTGGGGCGAGACTCCGGTGCTACGCGAACTGTACGGGCAGACGCTTTTGCTGGTCGGGCTGGGACACATCGCGCGCGAGACCGCGATCCGCGCCCGCGCGTTCGGCATGCGCATCGTGGGCGCATCGCGTGGCGGCGCGGTGGATTGGTGCGACCGCACGGTTCCGTTCGCCGCGTGGGAGAGCGAATTGGCGGAGGCGGATTGGGTCGCGCCCACCTGCCCGCTGACGCCGGAGACCACGGGCTTGATCGGCGCGAGCCAGATCGAACGGATGAAGAGGGCGGCCTATCTGGTCAACATCACGCGGGGGCGCGTGCTCGACGAGACCGCCGTCTACCAGGCTCTGCGCGACGGACGCATCGCAGGCGCGGCGCTCGACGTGTGGTACCGGTATCCGGCCGATCCGGACGAGGTCTGCTTCCCATCCCGGCTGCCGTTCCACGAACTGCCGAACGTGCTGTTGTCGCCGCACGATTCCGGGTGGACCCTGCGGACGATCCTGGGCCGGGTGGACGACATGGCGGATAACATCAACCGCCTGGAACGCGGAGAGCCGCTCCGCAACGTACTGAAGTAAGGAGTCCTCGCATGGAAACGCTCGAGCAATTGTGCGAGGCTGGCGCGAGCTTTCAAGCTCGCGGGTACGCTTTCGGTTCCACCGGGAACCTGAGCGTGGTGGAGGACGGCCGCGTGTGGATCACGCCGACCGGGGGATCGCTCCGTAATTTGGCTCCAGAGCGGATGGCGTGCCTCGATCTCGACGGGAAGCCGCTCAACGCGAACAAGCCTTCGAAGGAGTATCCGTTCCACCTGGCGGCTTACCGGGGAGCGGCGGGACGGGCTCGCGCGCTGGTGCATCTGCATTGCACGCACGCCGTCGCGTTGTCGTGCCTCGAGACGCTCGACGAGCGGGAGCCGCTTCCGGTGTTCACGCCGTATTACCTGATGCGGGTGGCTCCGCTGGCGGTGCTGCCGTACTTCCGGCCGGGCTCGGGGGAACTGGCCGATGCGGTGGGCGCGGCGGCGGCGGCGCACGACTCGATGCTGCTGCGCAACCACGGCATCGTCTGCCTGGGCGCGACGCTCGACGAAGCGGTGGATCGCGCGGAGGAGCTCGAGGAGACCGCCCGGCTCTGGTTCCTGATGCGGAGCCTGCCGGGCGATCTGGGACGGCCAAAGCTGTTGACCGCGGAAGAGCGAGGCGAGATCGAACGGGCGTTCCGGTCGAAGCGGGGCTGACGGTTCCGCCGGTTACCGCGCCCTGCCGCCGACAGGAAGGGCGAGCGTTCCCCGGCAGCGGTGCACGCTTAGGCGGATCGCCCCGGTGAGCTGGCGGAGAGGGTCCGTGACCTAGGCCGTTCCAGACGGACTCCGGCCACTTGCGCCAGCGCGAAGCGGACTGCCGCGTAAAGCGCGCCGCCCGCGCGGGTATGATGATTCCATGAGTTCGTATTCGGATCGGACGCCGGGTTCGGCGCGACTATTCTCCCGCGCGAAGGCGTGCTTCCCCGACGGAATCACGCACGTGGGCCGCTACCTCGAGCCCTACCCGCTGTTCGTGTCGCACGCCAAGGGACCGCGCAAGTGGGATGTCGATGGCAATGAGTACGTGGACTACTTCGGAGGCCACGGCGCGCTGCTGCTGGGCCATTGCCATCCGGAGGTGAACGCGGCCGTGGCGCGGCAGGTGGAGCGCGGGGCGCACTTCGGCGCGTCGCACGAGTTGGAAGTGGAGTGGGCGGAACTGATTCGGGAAATGGTCCCGAGCGCGGGGAAGGTCCGCTTTACTTCGTCGGGCACCGAGGCGACGCACTTGGCCATGCGGCTGGCTCGCGCGTACACGGGTAAGCCCAAGGTGGTCCGGTTTCTGTCGCATTTCCATGGCTGGCATGACCACGTCGCGTTCGGCGAGCAGGGCGGTCCGGGCATTCTGCCGGGCATCACCGAGGGGGCGATCCTTTGCCGGCCGCACGATGTCGAACAGGTGCGTGAGGTGTGCGCGTCCCGGTCCGACGTAGCGGCGATCATCCTCGAGCCGACCGGCGCTACTTTCGGCCAGGTTCCCTGCTCTGGCGACGTACTGCGCCAGTTGCGCGAGATCGCGACGGCGGCGGGAGTGCTGCTGATTTTCGACGAGGTGATCAGCGGGTTCCGCGTGTCTCCGGGTGGCGCCCAGGCCCATTACGGAGTCACGCCCGACATGACGACGCTCGCCAAGATCCTGGCTGGCGGCTATCCGGGGGCGGCCGTCGCGGGACGCGCCGATGTCTTCGAGCCACTGAACTACCGGGGCGAGGGCGAGTCACTACTGGGTCCGCGCGTGCCACATCAGGGCACGTTCAACGCGAGTCCGGTGTCGGCGGCGGCGGGCATCGCGACGCTGCGCATCCTCCGCGACACGGACGCGGTGGAGAAGGCCAACCGCACGGCCGAGACGATCCGGGCGGCGCTGAACGAGGTATGCCGGCGCAAGGGATCGCCGTGGTGCGTGTACGGGGAGTTTTCAGCGTTCCACATCTTCACGGGCGGAGCCACGCCCGAGGACATCTATGCCGGCAAGGTTCCTTACACGGCTCTGAAGGGCGGTACGCCGCTGGCGTTGACGCAACGGATCCGGTCCGGGTTTCTGGCCGAGGGCGTGGACCTCACCGGCTGGCCGGGCGGGTTGGTGTCGTCGGCGCATGGCGAGGCGGAAGTGGAGGCGACGGTGAAGGCGCTCGAGGCGGTGATCGACGCGGTGGGGTGAGCCCCGCGCTTACGCCTCCTTCTTCCTGCCCGCGCCGCGTGGGAACGAGTCCCACGGGACGGCGCCCACTTTGTCCGCCCAACCCTGGTACATCCCCGCCATGCGGCGCGCGCGGGCGGGATCCTTCGGGGCGAGGTTGGTCATTTCGGTGCGGTCGGCGGCGAGGTCGTACAGTTCCCAATCGCCGGGGTGACGGGAGACGAGCTTCCACTGGCCTTCCCGGACGGCGCGATTGCCCTCGTGCTCCCAGTAGATGGCGGGGTGGCCCTGGCGGGTCTTGCCATCGAACACGGGCGCGAGGCTGCGGCCTTCGAGCGGCGTAATGGGCTTGGCTTTGAACTCGGACGGATAGCGGGCGCCGCCCACGTCGGCGGCGGTGGCCATGATGTCGATCAGGTGGGCGGGCTGGGCGGTGATGGCTCCCTTTTGCTTGATCCGCGCGGGCCAGTGGGCGATCAGCGGCGACGCGATGCCGCCCTCGTGCACCCAGTGTTTGTAGAGCCGGACCGGGGTGTTGCTGGCGTTGGCCCAGGGCGTGCGGTAGCTGGTGAACGAATTCGCCGGTCCGGGCGCGACTCCCGGGACTTCGCCGCCGATGTTCTCTTCGGCGCAGCCGCCGTTGTCGCACAGGAACAGGATCAGCGTGTTGTCGAGCTCGCCGCGGCGTTCGAGGCTGGTCAGCAACCGTCCGATGCCGCGATCCATGCGATGGACCATCGCCGCATAGACCGCCATGCGGAGATCCCAGCCGTCCTTGTCCGTCGCGTCTTTCCAGGCGGGGACCTTGGCGTCGCGAGGCGTAAGCGGCCACTTGCGGTCGATCAGACCCAGGGAGAGCTGGCGGCGGTGGCGTTCCTCGCGCAGGACGTCCCAACCCTTCTTGTACTTGCCCCGGTAGCGGGCGATGTCCTCCGGCCAGGCGTGAAGCGGCCAGTGCGGGGCGGTGTAGGCGAGATACAGGAACCAGGGGTTCGCCTTCGACGCCTCTTCGGTGAACTTCACGGCATGATCGGTGAAGGCGTCGGTCATGTAGAACGAGCCATCGGTGGGAGGCTTGTAAGGCTGGTTGTCGAGCGCCATCTGGCGGGCGCCGTCGAGCTTCCAGTAGTTGGACGCGCCGGAGATCAGTCCGAAGTAGCGGTCGAACCCGCGATCGCAGGGCCAGTGAGGACGGTTCTCGCCGACGTGCCACTTGCCCGCCATGAGCGTCGAGTAGCCTGCCGGCTTCAGCACCTCGGGGATGGTGACGCAGCGGTCGTTGAGATAGCCCTGATAGGCAGGCAGACCGCGGTCGTTCACCATGTGGCCGATGCCGGCCTGGTGGTTGTAGAGCCCCGTCATGAGCGCCGAGCGAGTGGGGCAGCAGCGGGCGGTGTTGTAGAAATGGGTGAACCGGAGGCCGCCCTTGGCCAGGCGGTCGAGGTTCGGCGTTTCGATTTCCGACCCATAGCAACCGGGGTCGGAGAACCCCATGTCGTCCGCCATGATGAGGACGATGTTGGGGCGCTTGGCTTGTTGCGCGGGAGCGGCGGCGGCCGCTAGGGCTGGGAGGACCTGGCGACGGAGCATTCGTCGATTGTCTCAAAGACGCGGCGCGGCGGCATCTTCAAATCCCAGACGACGCCCAGACGGGCGAGCAACCCCAGCACGTAATAGCTGCCGTCGAACTCCCACCAGAAGAATCCCATGCGCGCCGACGCGGGGGCGAAGTGGTGGTTGTTATGCCAACCCTCTCCGAGCGTGATCAGCGACAGCAGGAAATTGTTGCGGCTGTCATCGCCGGTGGGATATCTCCGCGAACCGAACACATGCGCCAGCGAGTTGATGAAGAACGTACCGTGGTAAAGCAGCACCGTCGAGATGGCCCAGCCCCACGCGAGCATCTGCCAGCGGCCCGTTCCGAGCCCCGGCGCGTTGGTCTCTGCCCACGCGCCGAACGCATAGACCAGAACCGCCAGCGCCAGCCCGACCGGAGTCGGGTACTTGTTCAACCACACCAGTTCCGGATAACGAGCCAGATTCTGAACCAGATTCCAGCGGGTGGCTTCGTGCTTGCGGCACAGGATCCATCCGACGTGGGACCACCAGAAGCCGCGTTGCACCGGTGAGTGGACATCGTCCGGCTCGTCGGAATTGGCGTGATGGTGGCGGTGCAGCGAGGCCCACCACAGCGGCCCCTTCTGCATCGCGGAGGCCCCCAGCAATCCGAGCAGGAATTGGAAGACCCGCCCGGTGCGGAAACTGGCGTGCGAGACGTAGCGGTGGTAGCCCGCGGTGATGCCGAACATGCGCACGT
>SYLY01000183.1 GCA_005808475.1 Acidobacteriota bacterium | reverse complement strand
GTCGGCATGATGTCGACGAGGCTGACGCCGGACTTCCAATGCTTCCCCTTGGGCAGCATCTTCGGATATCGCAAAATCAGCGGAATGCGCGAGACCTCCTCGTACGGGAGGCAGATGCCTTCCTGCGACGCGGGACGGTCGATCCACGTGCGCCCGTGCTCGGTGCTGAGGAGGATCAGCGTGTTGTCGAGCTGGCCGTTCTTGCGGAGCGCGTCGACGATGCGGCCCACGTTCCAGTCGAGATTGGTGACGCTGGCGTGATAATCGGCGTGCTCCTCGTTGGCGTAGTGCTCGTAGTATTGCTTGGGCGGATCGTTCGGTTCGTGCGGCGCGTAGTAAGACTGATATAGGAAGAACGGCTCGTGCGTGTGCTGTTGGATGAACTGGATTCCCTGATCGGTGTGCACGTCGGGACGGTAGCGCGACTTATGCGGCTCGCCGATCCAGTGGCGCAGCAGCGAGTTGAACGACTTGAAGTAGTCGAAGAAGCCCGGATTTCCCGGGCCGAGGTGCCACTTACCGATGTGGCCGGTGGCGTAGCCGGCGTTGTTCAGCAGGTAGACGAAGTTGTCCCAGATGCGGAAACGCGGGTCGCGGAACGGGTCGGCGACCGGGTCGGGATAGTTGCTGTTCGTCCTGCCGGAAGCCATCGGATAGACATTGCGCCGGAGTCCGTGGGCGTGAGGATAGAGACCGGTGAGGATCGACGCGCGGGCGGGTCCACAGAGCGCCTGCGGCGTGTAGCAGTGATCGAAGACCACGCCGTCGCGCGCCAATGCGTCGATGTTCGGGGTGTGGACCTTCCGCTCACCGTACGCGCCAATGGCGTCGGTGCGGCACTTGTCGAAGAGGAGGAAGAGCACGTTCGGAGGCCGCTCGGTGCTCTGGGCGCGGGCCAGCGGCGCGGCCGCGGCGGCGAGAAAGGTTCGACGGTCCATTGCGAAGAGGGTATCACGGCCCCGGCTCACCCGGCGATAGGGGCATCCTGGATCCGGCCATCGAAGCGGACACCGGCGCGGTCTCCCACCGCGGCGGCCGGGCCGCAACGATTTGAAAATGGATGCAATAATCGAGAGCAGGAGGCGGCCATGGAAGCGGACACCGGTGCGGATCGGGACGAACTGCCGTCCGCGATGGAGCCGCTCACGCTGGGTGAAGGTTGCCGCCGGCGCGGGCGGATCATGGATTTGGCCTTCGACCTCGCGCGAAAGTCCGCCGGATTCCGAAGCAGCCTTCCCGCCGGTCTGATAGGTCCGCTCGCCGGCCTCGTCCGCTCGATGAACTGTTACTATTCGAACCTGATCGAGGGACACGATACTCACCCAGTGGACATCGAGCGGGCGCTGCGAAACGACTACAGCCGCGACGCTCGCAAGCGCGACTTGCAGCTCGAGGCGAGGGCGCATATCGAGGTCCAGAAGTGGATCGACGAAGGCGGACTCAGCGGCCGGCAGGCGGTTACCGTCGCGGGAATCCGGGAGATCCACCGCCGCTTTTGTGACCGGCTGCCCGAGGACCTTCTCTGGGTCGAGGATCCGGATACCAAGGAGCGAATTCCCGTCACGCCGGGCGAAATCCGAACGCGGGACGTACGGGTTGGCCGCCACATCGCGATCAGCCCCGGTTCGCTCCCCCGCTTTCTCGAGCGCTTCGCGCACGTGTATGGGCGGCTCGGCGGGAGCGAATCCATCGCCGCCGCGGCGATCGCCCACCACCGGCTCCTCTGGATGCATCCGTTTCTCGATGGAAACGGCCGCGTCGCTCGCCTGATGTCGCATGCGCAACTGCGGGATCTGTTGGACACCGGATCCCTCTGGTCCGTCGCTCGTGGACTTGCGCGCAGTGTCCAGGACTACAAGAGGCTGCTCGCCGATTGCGATCTGCCGCGGCGCAACGACCTCGATGGACGCGGCAACCTGAGCGAGGAGGCTTCGGGGGAGTTCACCGAGTTTTTTCTCGGCGTGTGCCTCGATCAGGCCACCTTCATGGAGGAGTCGATGCAGCCAGAGCGGTTCCGAACCCGCATCCTCATGTGGGCGGAAGAGGAGGCTCGTTCGGGCCGGCTTCCCGCGTCGTCCGGACTCATCCTCGAGGCGCTCCTGTATCGCGGGGAACTGGCGCGCGGCGATGCCGGCTCCATCGCGGGCACGGGCGAGCGGCAGGCACGCCGGATCGTTGCCGCCCTGATCGACCGGGGAGCCGTCGCATCGGAAAGCGCGCGCTCGGCCTTGCGGCTCGCGTTCCCGGCCACCCTTGCTCCGCGTTGGATGCCGGGGTTGTTTCCCGAAAGCGCCGGAACGGCGTGAGGCGGGGGTAGCCTGGCGCCCGTACCCACGGCGGCGAAAGCTGTATCTTGGATTGATGCGCCTCACCCCGCTCTTCCTCGGAGCCGCCGCGCTCGCGCAAGTGGCGCCGCTGCCCTTCGACGCTCCGAATACACCCGGCCCCGCGCTCGGACAAGTGGGTCCCGGCGGCCGCACCGCGTGGATGACGGGCGTCCTTCCGCTGGGCGACACGGCGCGCCAGAACGACTTCCCCTCGGTGGCCGTGGGCAAGAACGGCGACGTGTGGGTCGCTTGGGCTTCCTACAGCGGACTGAACGACGAGGTCCACGCCCGCAGGTTTTCGAACGGCCATTGGTACGCCGCGTTCCCCATTCCCGGCGTCGAGGGCGACGTATGGATGCCGCAGGTAGCCATCGATGCCAAGGGACGGCCATGGTTCGTCTGGTCGCAACAGGCCGGCTATCCACGAGGCGATCCGGAGAAGCCGAACTGGGACCTCTACGCCACTTACTGGGAGGACGGAGCCTGGGGCCGGATCGAGCGGCTGACCGATCACCCTCTGCCCGACATCAATCATCACTTCGTGGCCGATGGAGCGGGTAAGCTGTGGCTGGCGTGGCAGGGATTCCGCGACGGCCAGTCCGACATCTTCTTGCGAAGCAATGAGGACGGCCGCTGGAGCGAGGCGCGTCAAGTCACGTCGAACCCCGCCAACGACTGGTCGCCGGTGGTCGCGGTGAACTCGGCGGGACACGCCACCGTCGCGTGGGACAGTTATCGCAACGGGAACTACGACGTATTCCTGCGGACCTTGCGCGGTGGCCAATGGTCGGAGGAGATGGCCGCCGCCTCCGGGCCGGCCGCCGAGATCTCGCCCACCGCGGTCTACGACAAACAGGACCGGCTTTGGATCGCTTACCTGGACGCCGGAGTGAACTGGGCCAAGGATAGCGGCGGACGCAGCCTCGGCGTGACGCAGTCCGGCACGCGCATCGGCGACCGGAGGGAACTCCGCATGGCGGTTCTGCAAAACGGCCAGTGGATGCAGCCGGCCAAGCCGCCTACCACCTCGATGGTCCCCGGAGAGGAGAACTGGATCGTAAATCCGCGTCTGCACTCGGACTCGGACGGCCGCGTGTGGCTGTTGTTCCACCATCGAATTAGCCGCTATTCCACCTGGACCTGGGCCGTCGACTCCGCCCGCACCCCCACCGCGATGGGAATCCGCTCGTACATTTCGTCGTTCGCGACCCACTATGACGGCGACGAGTGGCTGCCCGCGTCCGAGTTACCGCGCAGCCGGGACCGGATGAGTTCGGTGCTCGCCGGAGCGGGAGCCCCGAACGGGCAGTTCTGGACCGTGTGGCACTCCGACCACCGGGACGACACGCAGATCAACGTGCCGGTCCAGAACCAGGTTTGGTCCTGCGTGCTGACGGCGATGTCGAAGCCGCGGCCCTACAAGCTGGTTCCGCGCGAGGCTCCAGCCGCGCCCCCCGGCGCGCTCGATCCGGCGGGGGAGGCCGGCGACGTCAAGGCGCTTCGCGATGTCCAGGTGACCTGGAACGATCGCACTTACCGGCTGTACAAAGGCGATCTGCATCGCCACACCGAACTATCCACCGACGGCGGCGGACGCAGCGACGGCTCCATCATCGACTTCTTCCGCTATATGATCGACGCGGCCGCCATGGACTACGGCGCGATCACCGACCACAGCGCGGGCGGCGACTCCGAGTACTGGTGGTGGCTGATCCAAAAGGTCACCGAAATGTATCACGTACCCGGCCGCTACCGGTCACTGTTCGGTTACGAGCGGACGCCGCACTGGCCCAAGGGGCACAAGAATATCATCCACGCCGCGCGCAACATCCCGATCGTCAAGTTATTCACCCGGCCCGACGTCCCCGAGCACTGGTCCACTTACGCGATCGTCGCGGGCGACCTTGCCAGGAACGATACGCAGCTCCTCTACGATTCCGTGCGGCGAACCGGCGGTCTCGCGATCCCGCACACTCTGGCGACCAGCCAAGGCAACGATTGGACGGAGACGGACGAGAAAGTCCAGCCGGTCGCCGAGATCTTCCAGGCGGCGCGGAACTCCTACGAGCACGAAGGCGCTCCGGCGGCGCATCAACGGAGGCCGGGGATGGCCGGCGGTAACGACTTCAACCCCTCCGGTTTCCTGTGGAAGGCATGGGAGAAAGGCGTCCGGATCGGCGTGATCGCCAGTTCGGATCACGTGGCGACCCACCTGTCGTTCGCGATGGTCTATTCGGCGGATCCGAGCCGCGCGGGCATCGTCGAAGCGATCCGCGCGCGCCGCACTTATGGCGCAACGGAGAACATCCTGCTCGAATTTTCCATGGGCGGACACTTCATGGGCGAGGAGTTCAGCGCCCGGCAGGTCCCGGAGATCAAGCTGCGCGTGCGGGGAGCGGGGACGCTGTCCAAGGTCAGCGTCATTCGCGGAGGTAAGTATCTCGCCCAATTCACGCCCGGCTCGCGCGAGTACGCGGCCACGTATCGCGACACCACCAGTCCCGCCGGTAGCCAGTATTATTACGTGCGGGTGGAGCAGACCGATGGCAATCTGGCCTGGAGTTCGCCGATATGGGTCAATTTGCCCTGACAATACGTATCAAGCGGGTGTACGACCGGCCCGAGCCGGAGGACGGGACGCGGATCCTGGTCGACCGGATCTGGCCGCGCGGCGTGCGGAAGGCCGCCTTCGGGCCGGGGGAGTGGATGCGGAGCGTCGCGCCCTCCAGCGAACTCCGGAAGTGGTTCGACCACGATCCCGCCAAGTGGACCGAGTTCGAGCGCCGCTACCGGGAAGAGCTTCGGGAGAACCCGGAGGAGGTGGAGAAGCTCCGCGAACTGGCCCGGGAAGGCACACTCACGCTATGCTACTCCGCCCGCGACGAGCGGCATAACCAAGCGGTGGCATTGAGGGACTACCTATTGGGACCGTAGGGACGTAGCACTTCGATGGTGTTTGGTACCCCCTGTTGCGCCGCGCGATCCACGCCGATAAACAGAGGGAATGTCGACCTTTACCGCCGATTGCCTTCGACTCCAGGCTGGGCTCTGCGACCATCCCGGGGATGCCGCTATCGCCCTTTCGGCGGCGGCCAACATTGTCGAAGCCCAGCCCGAACCAGACCGGCGAGTGCTGGCGGAACTCTACTATAAGACTGGTCTGCACCAGTTGGCGGCCGGCCGGTACCGCCAATGCATCGGAAGTCTCGAGACCGCCATCGCGATCGACGACGAGCTTTCCCTGGAAGGCCGCGACGTGGGCCTCGAACCGGAAGCTCGCCGGCTGCTCGCCACGGCCTACCTGGAATTCGGCGATATTCGCCAGGCCGATCAGCAATTGTTCGCCGCGTCCTGTTTCGTCGATCGCAGTTCGTCGGACTGGGGGATTCTCTGGGCTCGCCTCCTGGTCGCCAATGGCCATGCCCGGGCGGCGGTGGAACTGTTGGAACCCATGGTGGCGCACATTCGGGGCGCCAAGGCGTCCACCATCTCCGATCGCACCGCCAGTCTCACGCTGGGCTGCGCCTATCGGGCCGCCAGCCGGTTCAACGACGCCAAGAATCGCCTGCTGGTCACCGCCGCTCTGTGGCAGGGATCGAAATCGTGGGCGCGGGCCGTGGAGGAACCGCCGGGACTCGGGCTTGCCCACCTGGAGCTCGGCCGCGTCTACCGTGCGATGGAACTGCCTCGCGAAGCGGAACTCCACCTGCGCGAGGCACAACACATCCTGTCGACACGGCTGGGACCGCGTCACCCGTTCGTCGGACAAGTACTGTTCGAGCGGGGTTCGATCGCCCGGATCGCCGACATGAAGTTGGCGGCCAGCCGGCTGATGAGCCAAGCCCTGGCCATCCAGGAAAGCTCGCTCCTGCCCGCCCACCCCGACCTCGCCGCCACCCGGCAGGCAGCCGATCAGTTCCTGGCCGCGGTCACTTTTGGCTGAGAGAGGTAGCCGACAATCCGATCCTTCTTGATCTCGTTCACCACCAGTTCACAAGGAAACCGGCCGTACTTTCCCATGTAGAACTGCACGGGCTCGTTGAGATTCTTTTCCTTCTTCTCCACCCTTTGATCGTCGGCGAACAGCTCCACGGTATAGCGGTTCCGCTTCAAATCGGCGTTCTTGAGGAGCATTGTGATGTCGGAAATCTTGATGGCCTGCTTCGACTTGACCAGATTGAACTCGAAGTAGTTCCTCTCGCCCAGCGCCCGCAACGCGCCTAGTTCCTTCGAATTGGTCGCGATCAGTCCGCTCTGGACGCCCAGGTCGCCGCGAACGCTCTTCAAATCGGTGATCGTCTTGTCGAGTTCGGACTTGGTGCTCGCCACTTCCTGCTTCACCTTGCCGACGTCGGTGGAGATCTCGGCCGCCCTGTTGTTGGCCGCGATCGCCGACTGTTCCACCTTGCTCACTTCCTGGCGAACGGCGGCGGTCTGCTCGGCGGCCTTCTTCTCGGTCTGCTCCACCTTCTTTTCCAGGTCGGTGACCTGCCGCATGGCGTCTTCCTTCGCCTGGCCGGCGAGTTGCTCGGCGCGGCGCCGCGCGGCATCCAATTCGACCTTCAACGCTTCGGCGTTGCGGCGCGCGGTAGCGGTGGAAATCGACGAGGTCTCCCGGACGCTCGAGATCTCGGTCTGCAGCGCCTCGCGCATTTTGGCCAGATCGCCCTTCAAACCGTCGATCTGGAGGAACAGGTAGACATTGGCGGCAAGCAGCGCGATCGCAATGCCGAATAGAATGGGAATCTTCAGGCCGGATCCGCCCTGTTCGGGCATGGGCATCATCGGGGGCTGGCTCACGTGGGGACTCCTTCAGCGAAAATCAGCGAGTTTCGAACCTTAGATCATCTTAACCCGGACCGGGATCGCGCAATGGATAACGCAGGAACGGCAACACTTCCTGCTTGGGCACGCCCGGTTCGAAGCAGCGGCGGCAACGGGCTTCGTACATGCCGGCCGCTCCTACCACGATTAGATCCTCCGAATCGACCAGGCGTTGCGTGTGTTTCGCGGGATTTCCGCATCTCATGCAAATCGCGAGCGTTTTCGTAATGGATTCCGCCATGGTCAGCAGGTCCGGAATCGGCGGAAACGGCCTCCCCAGATAATCGGTGTCCAGCCCGGCGATGATCACCTGCTTGCCGGCGTCGGCCAGTTGATTGGCCACGCGCACCAGTTCCGGCCCCATGAAGTTCGCCTCGTCGACGCCCACCACCTGGGTCCGCCAGTCGAGCTGCGTCAAGATCCCGGTGGCATCCTTAACCACGATCGCGCCCAGCCGCGCGTCGGCGTGCGAGACGATCTCGTCGCTGGCGTACCGGTCGTCGATCTCCGGCTTGAACACCTGCACGCGCTTGCGCGCGATGATCGCCCGCCGCAGCCGCCGGATCACCTCTTCGCTCTTGCCGGAAAACATCGGGCCGCAAACCACCTCGATCCAGCCGGTATTATGTATCAGTACGTCCATGCCGGGATGTTACTTCGCCTTCCGCAACCGCGCCGAGTCGGCCTCCGCGGCCCTCATTACCCGGAGCAGGTTGCCACCATAGATTTTCACGATTTGTTCGCCCGTGTAACCCTTCTCTAGCAGCGCGCGCGTCAACGCGGGGAACATCGACACGTCGTCCAGGCCGGCGGGAACGCAACTGACGCCGTCGAAGTCGGAGCCGATCCCGACGGCGTCGATTCCGGCGAGCTTCACCGCGTGGCCGATATGCGCCACCACGTCGGCCAGGGTGGCTCGCGTCATGCGCTTCTTCGCCTCATCCTCCAACTCCGTGATGCGCCTCTTTCGCGCGGCCGGCGTGCGCGTTTCCCGCGCCGCCTTCGCCTCGATCTCGTTCTTCAGCGCGCGGTTTGTCCACGACGACGTGTCCGCCGATTTCGGCGACAAAAACTCGCAGCCGAAGTTGATCTGAATCACGCCGCCCTTGCGAGCCAGCGCCGAGATCATCGCGTCGGTCATGTTGCGCGGGATGTTCGACAGCGCGCGGCACGACGAGTGCGACGCGAACACCGGAGCCGAACTCGCCTCGAGAGCGTCGAAGAACGTTTTGTCGGAAACGTGCGAGATATCGACCATCATACCGAGCCGGTTCATCTCGGCCACGATGCCGCGCCCGGCCGGCGAGAGTCCGTTGTTGGGGCCTCCGGCTGTCCCGGACGAGTCCGCCCAGTTGTGGTGGTTGGAATGGGTGAGCGTCATGTAGCGGACGCCGAGGTCGAAGAACGTGCGCAGCAAGCGGGGCGAGTCCTCGATCGCGTGGCCGCCCTCGATTCCGATGAGCGCGGCGATCCTGCCCTCTTTCCGCGCCGCGAGGATCTCGTCCGCCGTCGCGGCCAAGCGGAAGTCGGCGGGGTGCTTGCCCACGATGTCGAACCGGATCGTGTCGATCATCTCTAGCGCCCGGTGCGCGGCGGAGTGGGTCCTGACGGTATCGGCCGGCACGTAGGCGGCGAAGAAGACCGCGCCGGCGCCGCCCTGGCGCAACCGGGGGATGTCGGTCTGGCCGGTGGCGCGGCGCGGCCCGATGTCCAGCCCCTTCAGGGTGTCGGAGGTGACGTCGTTATGCGTGTCGATCAAAAGCGCGGACGCGTGAACGCGGCGGACCTCCTCGTCCGTCACACTACGCGGCTGGCCCCACGACAGCGCGGCCAGCATCGACCAAGCGGCTGCTCTCATTGCGATCCTCCATCGTAACAGTCCCGGTTCGCCGCCGGCCCGCTCGAAACCGCGGGGCGCTATTTGGGCCTCCGGTGCAGCAACTGGCGCTCCGGCGTTCCGAGCGAATCCCAACTGCGCGGTTTCTTCCGGTTGATGTCCTTCGGCAGCAGCGACAGCAGCCTCGCCTTGGTGGCCGCGTGCTCCGGCTTCGACGCCAGATTGGTCCATTCGTTCCGGTCGTTTCTTTCGTCGTAGAGCTCCTCTCCGTCGGAGTAGCGGGTATAGCGCCAACCGGCTGTTCGGACGCTGATCCGGTTGGCCCCATTGGAGGTGATCGCCGGCCGGTCCCACGCCGCGCCGGGGCTGGCGAGCAACGGGCGTAAAGAGCGTCCCTCCTGGCCGTTCTTCCCAGGCAGACCGCGGAGATCCACCAGCGTGGGGTAAAGGTCGAGCAACTCGACCACGCGCTGGCAATCCGCGCCGGTCCTCATTCCCGGCGCGCGGACGATCAGCGGCGCCCGGCAGGATCGCTCCCACAGCGTGAACTTCTGCCAGTGATCCTTTTCGCCGAGGTGCCAGCCGTGATCGCCGAACAGCACCACGATGGTGTTGTCCCGGTAGGGACTGGCATCGAGCGCGGCCAGCACACGGCCCGCGTTGGCGTCGCTGTAGTTGATGCAGGCGAGATAGGCCGCCACGGCCTCCTGCCACTGGTTCGCTCCCACGATTCCGGCATGAGCCTTCAGCGCCTGCTCCCGGATGGCGCTTTTCGGGACGTCGTCGAGGTCATTGGCGAGATAGGGCGGCAGCTTCACGTCCATGCCCGCGAATTTTTCGAAGTAGGCCTTGGGCGCATACCACGGTAAGTGCGGCTTGACGAAGCCGCACGCCAGAAAAAAGGGCTGCCGGTGCTGCCTGCTCAGGAAGGCGGCGGCGTAGCGCGCCACCTGGAAATCGGGTGTCCGCTCGTCGGGGATGTCGAGAGGACCCCAGTCGAAGTTCTTGGCGGGGCCAACGCGTCCCCGGCTGGGCTTGACGCCTTTGTAGCCATCGGAATCGGAGTCCTTCAAGTGGGCGTGAAAACCGCCGTAGTCGGTTTGCTTGGAATGGAAGATCTTGCCGCAGCCTTCCACGCGGTACCCGTTTTTCATGAAGTATTCGGGCAGGGTGACGGCTTCCGGCGCCCCGTCGCGCCAAGTGTCGTCGTTCTCATACACCCCGGTGGTGGACGGACGCAGGCCGGTAAGCAGCGACGCCCGCGAAGGGTTGCACATCGGCGCCTGGCAATAGGCGTTCTGGAACCGGACGCCGGATTGGGCCAAACGGTGGATGTTGGGCGTCACGGTTTGGGGATGGCCGCCGAAGTCCTCCACCCAGTCGTTGAGGTCGTCCACCGGCATGAACAGAACGTTCGGCTTCGCCGGCGCGGCGGCCAGGACAGACGCGGCGGGGGACCCGAGAAAGGCGCGGCGGGACAAACGCATCATGTTTCGATTCTCCGGCAAGCGCCCGGTCGGTGACAAGGAACGGCTCGACATCCTGGCCGGCGGTGCGACCGCGACTTCACTCCGTCCGCCACGGAAGGTCTCCCCGCGGCGGTGATAAGATGGCGGATCGATGAGCGTCACACAGATTCACACGGACCTCGAGTACGGCCGGGATGGAAAACAGTCGAGCCATCTGGCCATCCCCTACTCGCATAACCTCGGCGGGTGGGCGAACCTGCGAATACCGGTCGCGTCCATCCGCAACGGCGAGGGTCCGGTGGTTCTACTGATGGCTGGCAATCACGGAGACGAGTATCCGGGACAAGTCGCCATCCAGCGGCTGTGGCGGGAACTGACCCCGGACGACGTCACCGGAACGCTTCTGCTCATCCCGTGTCTGAATCCGCCGGCGGCCAAGGCGGCGACGCGGCTATCCCCGCTCGACGGGCGCAACTTCAACCGCTGTTTCCCGGGCAATCCGAACGGCACGGTGAGCGAGATGCTGGCGCACTACCTGTCGGCGGTGCTGTTCCCGATGGCGGAGTATGTGATCGATCTCCACACGGGCGGCCGCAGCATGGGATTTCTGCCGTGCGCCCACATGCATCTGGCGCCGGACCCGCTGCAAAGAGACCGCATGCGCCGCGCGGCCGAGGCGTTCCTCACCGAGGTGACGTTTCTGTACGCCGACGTCGCGGGCACGGGTCTGCTTCCCACCGAGGCGGAAAGGCAGGGCAAGATCGTCATCACAACGGAAATGGGCGGCGCGGAGCTGGTTCCCGCGTCGATCCACCGGCAATGCCAGGCGGGACTGCGGAACGTGCTGATCCACTGCGGCGTGCTGCGGGGCCAGGAGAAGACGCGGGCGGAAGCCGGGCTGGGACCGGCGCGCTGGGTGGAGTCGCTGGACCGCGCGGATTACCGTTTCGCGCCCGAGTCCGGGTTGTACGAGAACTGCGTGGAGTTGGGCGAGGAAGTAACGAAGGGCGGCTTACTCGGGCAGATCCACTCGATCGAGAATCCAGACCGCGAGCCGGTGCGGGTGGAAGCTCACGCGGACGGGTTGCTGGTGGCGAATCGCGGCCCGTCGATCGTGGGCCAGGGGGACTGCGTGGCTTGTCTGGCGCACGACGTGGGTCCCGGGGTGCTCTGAGCGGAAGCGCCCGGCGCGTCCCATTATCGGACAGCCGGCGCGGCGCGGCCCACGCGGGATCAACGGTTTCCGGGTGGCGCCCCGCGTGAAGATAGGAACTCGCGATGCAACTTCCCGCCGATCTCCGCTGGGCGCTTCGATCACTGGCTTCGAGCCCCGGCTTGGCGCTCTCCGCTGTGCTGGTGCTGAGTCTCGGGCTCGGCGCGAATCTCACCGTATTCTCGTTCTTCAACACGGTCCTGCTGCGGCCGCTACCTGGGATTCGCGGCGGCGGCGATCTGGCCCTGATCGGGCGAACGGGCCGCGGCGGCGGGTTCTTCAACACGTCGTATCCCGATTACCGGGACCTGCGCGCGGACGCACGGTCGTTCCAACATCTGGCCGCGCGCCAGCCGGCCGCGATGTCGGTGGCCGTGGACGGCTCCACCGAGCGGATTCGCGGCGAGGCCGTGTCGTCGAACTACTTCGACGCCCTTCAGACTCGGATCGTCGCGGGCCGCGGGTTTCTGCCCTCCGAGGACATGGTGGCGGGAGACGGCGCCGTCGCGGTCCTGTCGCACGGCTATTGGGTGCGTCGATTCGCGTCCGATCCGGCGGCCATCGGGCGAGTCATCGTCATCGACAAGGCCCCCTTCACCGTGGTCGGCGTCGCCGAGCCCGGCTTCCGCGGCAACTACCTGCCCGCCCCCGCCGAGATCTTCATTCCGATCTCCATGTACGATCCGCTCATGCTCAGCCGGCGGAATTCGTCGTGGCTGTCGCTGTTCGGACGGTTGGCTGAGGGAGCCTCGCGCGCACGCGCCGACGCGGAGTTACATGCGCTCGGCGTTTCCTACCGGGCGCGTCACGCGGCGGACTTCGACGATCTGTCCTTCCGCACCGCGCGGTTCAATTCGGTCGACGAGGATCTGGGCAACGGCGACGCCTCGGCGATGGTGGCCGTGCTCGGGACGCTGTGCCTACTCTCGCTGTTCGTAGTCTGCGCCAATGTCGCGAATCTGCTGTTGGCGCGGGCGTCGGCGCGAACCAGGGAGATTGCGATTCGACTATCGTTAGGCGCGGGGCGGGCGGGCGTGATCCGCCAGTTCCTGATCGAAGGGCTGCTGTTGGCGGCGGCCGCCGCGCCGATGGCTGCTGTCGCCGGAGGCTGGTGCTCGGAACGGCTGGCGGCCCTGATTCCAACCGAAGGCGCGGTGGGCCGCATCCAAGTGGATGCTCCGCTCGACGCCAACATGCTGCTGGCGGCCGCCGCTTTGACCTTGCTGGCGGCGTTGGCGTTCGCCGGTCCGGCGGCGTGGGCCGCGTCGAAGACGAACCTGGTGGCCGGACTCAAGACCGGCGAAGCCGGCATGGGCGGAGCCGCGGGACGCGCGCGAATGCGCAACACGTTCGCCGCGGTGCAGGTGGCGTTGAGCCTTACGCTACTGGTTTGCGCCGCTCTGGTGGGGCGTAGCGTGCAATTGCTGAAGCGCTCCGATCACGGCGTGGCGTTGGACAGCGTCGCCATCGCGTCCATCGATCTCGAGGGGGCCAAGTACGCGCAGCCGGCGGGAAAGGCGTTTCTGGAAGAACCGCGGCGGCGGCTCGGCGAATTACCGGGCATCCGGGCGGCGGCGACGTCGAGCGTCGTTCCTTTCTCGGGCTCGGGAATGTCGCTGTTCGGACTGTGGGGCGGGGCCGTGCCCCAAGAGCGGCGAGTGCATCCTTACACGAACATCCAGTCGCCCGGGTTCTTCGACACGATCGGAATGCCGCTGCTTTATGGCCGCGACTTCTCGCCGCGCGACGTGGAGAACTCGCGATTCGCCGCGATCGTCAACGAGAAGCTGGCGCGCCAACTGTTTCCGAAGGGCGATCCACTCGGCCAGATCGTGTACACGGGATCGAAGGAGGTCCCGTCGCTCGAGATCGTGGGCGTTGCGCGCGACGGTTTGTCGCCGAATCCGCACGATGGAATTCTCCCCGCGTTGCACCTGAGTCTGCATCAGATGAAGGCGTTCAACTTGCGGCAGACGATCCTTGCGCGAACCGCTGGGCCGCCGGCCGGGCAACTCGCCGCCATTCGAAAAGTAGTGGCGGATATGGATCGCAACCTGCCGGTGTTCGAGGAGAGCACCTTGCGCGTCGCGTTCGACGGATCGTTCTTCATGGTCACGATGGTGGGAGCGGTGGCCGGCTTTTCCGGCGCGATGTCGCTGGTGGTGTGCACCATCGGGCTCTACGGTCTGATGTCGTTCACCGTCGGGCGGCGGGTGCGGGAGACCGGTGTTCGGCTGGCGTTGGGCGCGACGCCCGCGAGCGTCATCGCAACGATGCTTTCGGACGGCGCGCGAGCGGCCGCGGCCGGCGCCGGCTTGGGATTGGCTCTGTCGATGGCGCTGACGCGCATCCTGCGGTCGCTGTTGTTCGGCGTGGATCCGGCCGAGCCCGCGGTGTTGGCGGGAGCGGCCCTGTTCGTGACGGCGGCCGCGTTGGCGGCGTGCTACCTTCCCGCGCGCCGCGCGAGCCGGATCCATCCTTCGGAGGCCCTGCGATACGACTAGCGCGCCGTGCTTCCGCCGTCGACGACGAAGGCTTGGCCGGTGACGAACGACGAATCGCCCGACGCCAGATAGAGCGCCATGCCCGCGATCTCGTCCGGCTGGCCCACGCGCGGGAGCGGCTGCGTGCCGGCGAGGTTCGTCATGTAGCGCTCATCCTGCCAGAAGTACGAACTGAAATCCGTCTGGATGAGCCCCGGGCAGATCGCGTTGACGCGCACGCCGTGCTTGCCGAACTCCACCGCCCAGACGCGAGTCATCATCAGCAGACCCGCCTTGGTGAAGCTGTAGCAGAGGCCGCCGTCCTGCGGCCGGAGACCCGCGATCGACGACATGTTGATCACCGATCCGCCTCCACGCTCGATCATCTTCGGCACGGTGAGCCGGATCAGCCGGTGCGCGGCGAGCACGTTCACCTCCATCGTCTTGAGCAACGCCTCGTCGGTGACTTCGAGCGCGGGTCCTTGCCCGACGTTGGTTCCGCTGTTGTTCACCAGCACGTCGACCGGTCCGAACACGCGCGCCGTCTCGGCCACGAGCGCCTCGAGTTGCTCCTTGCGGCCAACGTGGCACTGTACCGGATGCACCTTGGCGCCGTCCGCCGACAGCTCGCGCGCGGTCTGCTCGAGCACGTCGAGCTTGCGGCTGGCGATGACCACGTTCGCTCCCGCTTCGGCGAATCGCCGGGCGATCGCTTTGCCGATGCCACGTCCACCGCCCGTGATCAATGCCGTTTTTCCATCGAGTCGCATAGAGATTCAGAATAGCGCCGTCGCACGGGCATCGCGCGCGGCGCCTTGATATGCTCGTGCTACATGAATCCTGGCAAGCTCCTGATCTTGGCATTGGCGCCCGCCGCCGGAGTGTTCGGTGCGGACCCCGTCGGCGCGTGCGCCGAAGCGCGGGCGATTCTGCGCCAAGTCCCGGGCTTTCCGCTCGACCCTGGGGAACCCGTCCGGTTGACGCCCGGCCGCAAGGAGTTGTTCCTCGACGATCACACGTTGGAACGTCTCGAGAACATCGAGCGGCGGTTACATCCTCCGCGTAAGTCCGGCCCGGTGATCCGCCCCGGCAAGCCCTGGGAGGGCGCCAGCATTCAGATCCGAACCGGCCCATTTTGGAATCCGGACCAGAAGCAATGGATGATGTGGTACCTGGGCGGATACGCGACCTCCCGCGACGCCATTCGATGGGACAAGCCAACGCTCGGCCTGCGCGACTACCAGGGCTCCAAGGACAACAACCTGATGCTGCCGGTCACGCGGTACGAGTTCAAGGACCCACTTACGGGCCGCGAACTCCTGAGGCAGGACGGCGACGGCACGACGATCAACCACGCGATCTTCGATCCTGGCGATCCCGACCCGGACCGGCGGTACAAGGGCGCCGGCCACAAGGGTCCGCTGTGTTGCCTGCAAGGGGGACGGGGCGCGGGCTTCTATCCGGCGGTTTCCCCCGACGGGCGGACCTGGCGGCTTCTGGACAGCGCGTTCGTGCCCACCGCCGACGAATCGCACTTCGACGTCGACGACGAACGGCGGTTTTACTATGCGACGGTCAAGCATCCCGGTCCCTATGGGCGGAGCGTCTATCTTTCGGTGAGCCGCGATTTCGATCATTGGTCCGATCCGAGGGACTGCCTGGTGTTCCACGCCGACAAGCGGGACCAGGAACTCGGCGCGGAGCGGGTCCGGCTGCATCTGCGCGATCCGAACCTGCGCAAACCGGCGTTTCACCGGCCGGAGGAGTATGTCACCGACATCTACAATCTGCCGGTCTTTCGCTACGAGGGGCTCTATATAGGCCTGCCCACGGTGTTCAACCATAGCGGCAACTCCCGCGTGAACAGCGACGGATTCAGCATGACGGAACTTGCCTCCAGCCGCGACCTGATTCACTGGGACCGCGCGGGGAACCGCGAGAAGTTCCTGCCGCTTTCCGAACTCGACGGAGAGCGTAACTACGATACCGCGCAGCTACTCGCGGCCAACCGGCCCGTGGTGACGGACCGGGAGATTCTGTTTTACTACACCGGCCTCAAATGGCGGCACCATCCGGACGATGTGAAATCGGAGGACCGTGCGCCGCTGCCGGACAGCGGCGCCATTCTGCTCGCGCGGCTCCGCCTGGACGGATTTGTCTCTCTCGACGGCGGCGATCCGGCGGGAACGGCGCTGACCAAGCCGATGAAATGGAGCGGCTCGAGCTTGCACGTGAACGCCGATGCGCAAGGCGGCGAAGTGCGCGCCGAGGTCGTGGACGCGGTCACCGGCAAGCCGGTTGCCGGATTCGAAATGGGCCGGTGCGAGACGGTCCGGGGCGACCGGCTGGACGCGGAGATTCGCTGGGGAGCGGCGGCGCCCGCCACGCTCGAGGGACGCGCCATCCGCATCCGGTTCGAGTTGCGGCGGGCGAGCCTGTACGCGTTCTGGACGCGCTGACGCGCCGATGCCGCGCGGACCGCGGCCCCCCGTCACCTGTTGCGCACGATCAGCACCGGCGCCCGCAACTCGTGCCGCACCGCGTTGATCGTCGTGCCGAAGATGAGATCCTTCCACCACTTGTGCCCGTGGCCCGCCATGATCACCAGGTCCGGCTGGATCTCGTTGGCCACCCTCACGATCTCCTTGCTCGGGCTCGAACCGTATCGCACGATCAGGTCCACCTGGACGCCCTGCGCGCGCAAAGCCTCGGCGATGTCGACGAAGTAGCGCTCGCCGGAACGCTCCTCTTCGGTGGACGCGTCGGCGCCGTATAGTTGGCTCGCCACGCCTTCCTCCACGTGCACCAGGTACAAATGCGCGCCGTGCGCCCGGGCGATGGAGGACCCATGCGACAGAGCCTCGCGGTCAAGCTCGCTGTGGTCGAGCGGAACGAGCACGCGAGCGTAGGTGGGAGCGGGGAGCGGCGCGGCGACCTCGATGCGCGACGGCACGATGTCGAACGGGCGGCCGATCCGCCGCACGCTCGCCGGCAACAACGGGTGCAGGGTCACGTACAGCAGCAACAAAAACAGACCGGCGCCGAGCAACCCCAGCAGCACCGCGACCAGCCAAGTCCACTCACCCGCCGACGAGAGCCAATCGCCGAACGTTCGGATCACCAGCCACACGTTCAACCCGACGATGACCGTCGCCGCCACCCACGCCAACAAGCGCACCCACGGCGGGTTCGCGAACTCGCCCATGCGCTCGCGGCTCGACGTGAACTGGATCAGAGGGATCACCGCGAACGGCAGTTGCATGCTCAGGATCACCTGGCTCAGGATCAGCAGCTTGTAGGTCCCCTGCTCGCCGGAGATCGTCACCGTGATGGCGGCGGGGATGATCGCTAACAGGCGGGTCACCAACCGCCGCAGCCAGGGCCGCATCCGGAAGTTGAGGAAACCCTCCATCACGATTTGGCCGGCCATGGTTCCCGTCAGGGTCGAACTTTGTCCGGAGGCAAGCAGAGCCACCGCGAACAGCACGCTCGCGGCCGCGCTGCCTAGAAGCGGCGACAGCAACTCGTGCGCTTGCTGGATCTCGCTCACCGGGATGCCACGTTTGAAGAAGGTGGAGGCCGACAGCACCAGAATCGCCGCATTCACCAGCAGGGCGGCGTTGAGCGCCACCACCGAGTCGATCAGGTTGAACCGGCAAGCCGTCCGTTTGTCGTCCGGCGTCGCGCCGATCCGCCGCGTCTGCACCAGCGCTCCGTGCAGGTACAGGTTGTGCGGCATCACC
>SYLY01000182.1 GCA_005808475.1 Acidobacteriota bacterium | reverse complement strand
CTCCAGCAGCGAATGCTGGACCTGCTCGGCGTCACTCTCCGCGCCTGACGCTCCGTTTGTACCCAGTACGGACTCGACTAGCACCCGAAGTGTGCCTTTAGATTCTATGACTTGCCCATGTGCCGCCCCGAAAACAGGGGGGAACTTCGGCCTAGAAGATGAAGAACGCCCGAGTTCAGGCGCATTATTTCCAAAGATGAAATCACCGAGGCCGGATCCGGAAACCGATTGAGCGGCCGCATGTTCAAGGCGACCCCGGCATTGCACTCCCGTTCCCTGGCGTACCGGGCCGTTAGAGTCTGAAGTTTTGAAGATTCCGTTCCACTTGGCGGTTCCGAAGCTGCGCAGCCGCGCGAACGTCCCAGGCTCGATCTGATAAACCGCCTTGGGCTATTCACCGCCCTGCCCGGCTCGCCGGGGTTGTAGAGCGCGATCCCGGCCGCCATGAACTGGTGCATAGCCTGGCGGCGGAACGTCTCGCGCGGGTTGGGCGCGAATTTCTCGGCGTAGTGGTGCGTGGTGGGCTTGACCAATCGCGTGTTGCCCAACTGCCGGAGGAGCCGCGTCACTTGGGCGCGGCCCAGGCATGTCATGTTCGTCACGTAGCGACGCACCAATTCCTTGCCGGCGCCAGGCTCGGGATTCTCGTTTTCTTTCATTCGGATGAGCCATCCGCAACTTGGCCCGGCCCGCGGCCTTCCGGGGACTCCGCCCGTGGTTGGCGGGCCGGTCTGACATGATTGCCAGCCCGTGTCGAAATCCCCGGCGGCCACAAGTCGAGGGGCTTTGCGCATCGGTGGGGATCAACGGGACCCAGTCCTGGCCAGGGGGCGTGTCTGACCCGATGCACCACCCAACATTTGGAACCGGGAGTGCGCGCTCTGAACGTGGCCCGATCTACTGTTGGCCCGGCTCGAGGAGGAATTGGGCTTCAGCGAAGGGAAGTCATGACCTTTCAGTGTGAGTGTTAGGCCGAGCCGGGCCCGACGCCTTTCGGGCCCCCAATTCAATCGGCGCATACCTGCGCACGTATGGCGTCCAGCGCGGCGACCGCGTCTTTGTTCAGTTTCCGGCCTTACCTCAGTCCGAGGAGTCGTTCTGGCCGCCTCCCGGCTCTGGCACTCGCGATCATGGGCATCGTCAAGCGCTGGGAGGAAGCCCGTTGCGCCGCCACGGCCGCGGAATTCGGCACGGGCAAAACGCTCATTTAGCTGGGCAGCGTCTTTCCGCGCGCCCGCGGGCGTCACTGCAACGCCCTGACAATGGTCCCGCCGCAACTGGTCGAGAAGTGGGCGCACGCATGCACCTCCACGATTCGGGGCGTTCGGGTCTTTGTCATCGATGGAGTTCGCAATGGCACCGTATCGAACGGATTCACGGGCCTCAGCGAGGCCGCCTGGGCGCCTGTTGGGCGACAATTGGAAGCGATCGAAGATCGAACCCGGCTGCCGGCGCGCGCGACAAAATGGTGTCCGCGCCCACGGAAAAAACCGGCAACATCCGGGTGACGAGGCTGCCTGAATCGTGCGCACATCGCTACCGGCCCGGCCCGGCCGCGAACGCGTTCGCCGCCATGGTCAGCCCGGTCCGCGCCGCGATGCTGTTCACGATGGTAAGGGACTGCCGCCGGTCGAAGACCAACTGGCCGCGGTGGATCGCCCGCAGTTCCTGCGTATCCCAGGGGCAGCGCATGATCCCGGCCCGCGAGTGCGCGCCCTTACCCAGGAGCAGGTGACCGAGTTCGTGAGCCAGCGCGGTCCCCAGCACCTGGGCGGGCGTGCTGCCCGTCGCGGCCTTCAGGTCCTCCACGCGGTGATAGAAAACCGTGGCCACCCGGGCCAGTTCGCGCTCGGCCGACGGCTGGACGTATCCCAGAATCGTTTCCTTCCGGACCAGGCTCTTCGCCATTTCTTCGGTGCAGATCCGGAGGACGATATCGCCCGGCACGTCAGCCAGGCGGACCGTCTGGTCCGGCCGCCACACGCGGGTTTCGACCGTCCATTGCACCTGGCCGCCCGCCTTCCGGTAGATCGAGGTGAACACCTCCCGGGCGGCCGCGAGGGTCGCCGGCGGCACGCTGGCGTAGTCGAGAACGGTCACGTTCAGAACCTGGGCCGAAGCGGCCAGGGGAAGCAGGAAAACGAGGTAGCGCATGCCGGCCAGTTTGGGCTGGCTGGCCTGCTACCTCCATCGCCGCGGCCTCGATTACGGCTCCTGGGGACCTCGAAGTTTCCTCCGTGCGTAAAGTATTGAAAATAGGCGCATTACACCGAAATATCGAATCGCGCTCCGAGGCGTTTCTCGTGATATACTACGCTCCAGGATGGCTCCTCGGATCATACAGTTCGGAACTTTCCAGGCTCACCTGGACTCCGGCGAACTGTTTCGGGACGGCATCAAGCTCAAGTTGGGTGGCCAGCCGTTCCAGGTGCTGGCGTTCCTGCTGTCGCGACCGGGCGAGGTGGTCACGCGGGAGGAGTTGCAGGCGGCGCTGTGGCAGTCCGACACCTTTGTCGATTTCGACCACGGGTTGAACACGGCGATCAACAAGATCCGGGAGGCGTTGGGGGATGCGGCGTCGAACCCGAGGTTTGTCGAAACCGTCCCGCGGCGCGGGTATCGATTCATCGCTCCGGTGGACCGGCCCGTTCCGGTTCCGCCCGAGCCTGCTCCGGTCCGGCCACCCGCGCCGGCGCCAGCAACGCCTTCCCGGAAGTGGGTTCCCCTCGCCGCCGGCGCCGGCGCTGTCGCCTTGGCCGCGACCATCGGCCTCGCTGTCTTCGGTTCGCGGCCACCCGCCCCGATCGAGTACAAGCTGACGCAGATCACGCGGGATTCGGGCCTCACGCAGCAGCCCAGGCTCTCCGCCGACGGCAACTTCGTCGTCTATACCTCCGACCGCGCCACGGGAAAGGACCTCGACATCTGGA
This sequence comes from Acidobacteriota bacterium, assembly GCA_005808475.1. Lineage (GTDB taxonomy): Bacteria > Acidobacteriota > Terriglobia > Bryobacterales > Bryobacteraceae > SYLY01. The sequence goes on along the minus strand of SYLY01000182.1, from coordinate 7,122 downwards.
TCCAACATGTGTCCGGCGGCCAGCCGGTCCGGCTGACGTCGACGCCTGCCAACGAGTCCTATCCTTCGCTCTCCGCCGACGGCCGAAGGGTCGCGTTCCAAGCGGGTCGTTGGAGGGAAGAGAACGGAATCGCCGTGATTCCCGCGCTGGGAGGCACTCCGAAACTAGTTGCGGCCTCGGGACTGTATCCGGAGATTTCGCCCGACGGCGCGTCGGTCGCCTATTCGTCGGGGACGAATCTGCAGGCGAGCGAAGTCCGCGTGGTTTCGACCGATGGCGGCGAGGCTCGCGCCGTGCCGGCGGGCCGGGATTGGGCGATGGCGCCGCTCTGGACACCCAGCGGACGGGATTTTCTTATCTGGGCCCGGGGTCCGTTGGACTACTGGATGGTTCCCGCCTCCGGCGGCGCCGCCGCCAACACGGGAGTGTCCAAGCGGCTGCAGGACTCGATCGGGGTACCCATGTCGGTTCTTCCTTACTTTCACGACCCGTACCCTGTGGCGTCCGTTGGAACTTCCGGGATCGTCATCGCGGCACGGTCCGGCGACGGGCACGATCTTTGGTACTGCCCCTTATCCGGCGGAAGGGCGTCGGGGCCGCCCGTTCGCATCACCGCCGGCGCAGGGGCGGCTCATCCGTCCATCGCGGCGAACGGACGAATCGCGTTCTCCCGCCTCTCCGTCAGTTCGGGCCTCTGGATCCTGCCCCTGGAACCGTCATCGGGCCGCGCGACCGGCGATTTGCGCCGCGCATGGACAGAGAACGTGACCGTGGCCTATCCGAACGTTTCCGCCGACGGAAAGAAACTCGTCTACGTTTCCAACCGCGGCGGCGACCCCGATGTGTGGATCCGCGATCTCGAAACCGGCGTGGACCGCCAGTTGACTTCGAGCAAGGAGAGCGAATTTCGGGCGGTCATTTCGCCCGATGGTGCGAGCGTCGCGTATGCGCTCAAGGGAGACGCGTTCCGTTCCCAGCGGGGAGATGCCTACATCCTGCCCTCGACCGGCGGCGTCCAGAAGCCGGTATGCCGGAACTGCATGAACAACGTGGCCGGCTGGACTCCCGACGGCCTCGGCCTGATCTACTACGGGGGCAATCCGCTTCGGCACGCAACGTTCGATCTTGCAACCGGGCGTAAACGCGATTTGGCCTGGCACCCCACCGGACACATCCACAATCTGCGATTCTCGCGAGATGGCCGCTGGATCACGTTCACGCTGGTGGCCGAAGCGAGCCGTGTGTTGTACGTTGCCGCGGTGAACAACGGGGGAAAACCGGAGTCCTGGATTCGGGTTTCCGCGGAGGGGCAGGCCGATAGTTCGTTCTGGTCGCCGGATGGGAACCTTCTTTACATGCATCGAGAAGGCGTTCTCTGGGCTCGCAAGCTGCACCCGGAAACGAAAACTCCGCTCGGCGAGCCGTTTCCCGTTCAGGAGTTGAATGGACCCAGGTTTTCCGCGATCTTCTCCGCCAACGGGCTGACGGCGAACGCGCTCTATTTCATGATGGACGAGACGACGTCCAACATCTGGCTCGCCGACCCGGCCGCGAACTGAGCAAGATCGAACAGCCGCCAGCCGCGATTCGGCGGGAACAATCGGGGAATGCGCCGGCCTCTCCACCGCGGATGACGCGCGCAGCTACTGGTTCCCGATCCAGGCGGCCCAGGCGCCAAACTGCCCGCGGAGCCGCGTCACTTGGGTCCTGCCCAGGCCGGTCATGTTCTTCGCGTAGCCACGCACCAATCGCTTGCCGGCGCCAGGCTCGGGATTCTCGTTTTCTGGCATGCGGATGAGCCATCCGCAACTTGGCCCGGCCGCGTGGCTGGCGGGGCCGGGCTGATATAATTGCCAGTGCGGTGAGGCGACGCCGAGAATGTCGAACGCCATATCGTCACCCTTGAACAGCACCGGAGCCGGCCAGATCGCCGGACGGATGCGCTCGCCGCCGGCGTGGTCCTTCGTCACGATTGCTTCGAAAGTCTCGCTGGCCCCGTGCACGCGCATCTGGGGCGTGTCTGGATCATTCGGTCACCGCGCTCCTGTGGGGCCAGTGCCGTGACCGGCATCGCCTTCATCTCCAGCGGGCACTCGCCATCGCGGCAGGCATCACCGGTTCGACGAGCCGCGGCCCGGGCGCGACGCTCTGGCGACGCAGTTCGGCCGCATTCATCCGCAACACGGGCGCCACCGGTGCAAATCCGAATCTCCGTGCCAGCCGGGCGGCTTCGGCCCAGATCGCGTCCGGCAGCTTCCTCCGCCCGCCTTGCTCGCTACGCCACTGTTCCAGACGCAGCCCCAACTCGCTGGCGATTTCGATGCCTATGGCGCCCATTGGAAGTTTCACGAAAAACAGGAATACGAGCGCAGCCACGCTTTCCGCTACACCGATCACCGCGTACCAGAAGCCATCCCTCCGGCCACTGCTTCATTTCATCCCCGCATAGCCGCCCTTCACTCAAAACACCACCAGAAAATTAGACTCGTAGGCCGCCCTCGCACCCGCGAAACACCCCATGTCCAACGAAATCGGAAAATCCAAAAGAGCCGCACCCATTCGTTTTTAGCGGCCCAGCGGTAGGCTTCCGAGCGATGGCGAACGCCGAAGATGCGCAGGGTGTTCTCGTAAGCGCAAACACGACGCGGTAATCGCCGGTGCGCAGGCGGAAGGAACCGGCCATGCCGCCGTGCAGAGGCTCGACGTTGCCGCCGCCGGTGCGGGCGTAGTGAAGGATGCCGTCGAAGATGCGCATGGCGGTGGGGCGGTCCAGACCGCGCACGTCGGCCCTGGCTTCATCGAGCCACTCGATGCGATGGGGCGGCGTTACTTGGTCAGCGGGAAGTCTTCCGGCTTCATTCCGAACTCAGACAGCACGTCCTCCATGGGAATGCCTTTGCCGTTCGCGAAGAAGGCCTGGCCCTCGTGAAAGCGGCGGCGGTCTTCCTCTGTTACGGGTTCTTCTCCCTCGACCATGACTTCGAGCAAATGAACGACGGCGGCGAGTTTGCCAGGGGCAAGGTGGCCGAGCAGTTCATGGGCTTTGGCTTCGAGCGTGTTAACGGCCATGGCGTTCTCCTTGGCGCGGCACGGTGACAGCGGCTAAAGAATTAATCAACTGGATCACGGCGCGCTGATCTTTCTCAGGCAACTGCGTGACGACCTGGAACCGCTTCCAGAGACGGCGCGTTTCCGGGTCCTCACTAGCGGCGGCCGCCGCCTTGGGCAGCGGCTTCAGGCCGAGCAGCTCATCCGCGGAAACCTGAAGAGCCTGCGCCAGCACCATGACGATGGAGGAAGGCGGAACGCCGTCGTCGTTTTCGTAGTACGAGATCGAGCGTTGGGTGGTCTTGGTGGCTTCGGCTAGCTGCACCTGCGTCAGGCCGCGAGCCTTGCGGAGCGCGGCAAGGCGCGGTCCGAAGCTAGCGTCCTCTTTTTTCTTGCGTGGCATTCTTATCGGCGATTGTAAAGCCGGAATCCTGGAGGGGTAGCGAGTTTGGATAACGATGCACTCATTGTGTATACTCTCATGGACGGTATATTCTGGTCAACAGGCATACAAAAAGAGTGTATTGCCACTTGACGGGTTTGGGAAGAGGCCGTTTTCATGGCGCGAATCCCGGAAGCTGACAATCGAGCGGACCTGCTCGCCGCAGGGCTGATATAATTGCCAATCCGTGTCGAAATCCCCGCCGGCCACATCCCAGGAGCAAGCCTCCGAACTGTTCCGAATCGCGAAGGGCATGGCGATCCTGGTGGCGGTTTACTTCGCCGTCACGCTGCTGATTCCCAAGCCCGATTCCGTCAAGCCGGAAGGCTGGCGCCTCACCGGGATTTTCCTCGCCACCGTGGCCGGGCTGATGCTTCAGCCGATCCCCGGCGGCGCGCTGGTGCTGCTCGCGGTGACGCTCGCTTCGGTCTTCGGTGGACTCACGGTCGGCAAGGCGCTCGAGGGATTCGGCGACCCCACGGTCTGGCTGGTGATGGCCGCGTTCTTCATCTCGCGAGCCCTCATCAACACGGGGCTGGCGCGGCGAATCGCGCTGTTCTTCGTGCGCATCTTCGGCGGCAGTTCGCTCGGCATCTGCTACGCGTTGCAGCTCTCCGACATGGTGCTGGCCGGCATCATCCCGTCCAACGGTGCGCGCTCGGGCGGCGTGGTGCTGCCGATCGTGCGCTCGATCGCCGAACTCTACGGGTCCACTCCGGCCAAGGCGGCGCTGCTCGGCGGGTTCCTGTTTTCGGCGGTGTATCAAGGCATCTGCATCACCGCGTCGATGTTCTTTACCGGCCAGGCGAGCAATCCGCTCGCCGCGCAGTTGGCCGGGCAACAAGGCTACACGATCACCTGGTCGAGCTGGTTTCTGGCGGGCATCGTGCCGGGGCTGGTTTCGCTCGCTATCAATCCCCTGATCGTCATGCGTCTGAATCCGCCAGAGATCCGCCGCACGCCGGAAGCGGCCGCGTTCGCCGGGGCCGAACTCGCGAAAATGGGCTCGCTGAGTCTGCATGAGAAGATCCTGTCGTTGGTGTTCGCGGTGGTGTGCGGACTCTGGGTCACCAGCGGCGTGCACGGCATCGACATCACGATCACGGCCCTGGTGGGAAGCGCGGCGCTGCTCGTCACCGGCGTTCTGCAGTGGGAGGACATCCGGTCGGAGAAGGCGGCCTGGGACATCTTCATCTGGTACGGCGGCCTGGTGAAGCTCGGCAAGGCGCTCAACGACACCGGCGTCACGCGCGAGTTCGCCAATTGGGTGGGATCGCTCTTTACGGAGACCGGCTGGATTCCGCTGTTCATCGTCGCGTTGCTCATCTACTACTACGCGCACTACGCGTTCGCCAGCATCACGGCGCACATCCTGGCGCTGTTCCCGCCGTTTTTGGCGGTGCTGGCGGCCAAGGGCGCGCCGCTCGGGCTGGTCTGCTACGCCTTCGCGTGTTTTTCGAACTTCGCGGCGGGGCTCACGCACTATGGCACCACGCCCGCGCCGATGTTCTTCGCGCACGACTACGTGACGATGAAGCAGTGGTGGCGCATCGGCTTCGTCCTTTCGATCGTCAACATCGGCGTGTGGTCGACCGTCGGCTTCGCCTGGTGGAAGTTCCTCGGATACTGGTAAACATGGGAGCAAATCGATGAATGTCCGCTGGGCGCTCTGCGTCATGATGTTCCTGCAATACATGGTTTGGGGCGCGTGGTATCCCGACTTTTCCGTGTACCTGACCAAGTCCGCCTCAGAGGGCGGACTCGGATTCACCGGCACGCAGGCGGGCGTCATCTATTCGCTGCTGAACTTCGGCTGCATGCTGGCGCCGTTTCTGGCCGGGCAGTTGGCGGACCGCTACTTCGCGTCGGAGAAGCTGATCGCGGTGCTCCACCTGGGCGGCGCCGCGGCGCTGTTTTTGGCCGCCGGCACGACCGGCTTCGGAATGCTGGTGGTGTGGATGGGGCTGTGGTCGGCGCTCTACGGACCGACGCTCGCGCTCACCAACTCGATCACCTTTCAACACATGCCGGAGGCCGAGGAAAAGTTCGGACTGGTGCGGGTGTGGGGAACGCTCGGCTGGATCGCGGCCGGATGGACATTGAGCGGCGTCGTGAGGAAGGCCGGCCTGTTCACCGGCTTCGGTGGATCGGATAGCCTGTGGCTGGCGGGTGGGCTCTCGGTGATCCTCGGGCTGTTCGCGTTCGCTCTGCCGCATACGCCGCCGGCGGGCAAGGGTTCGAACCCGTGGGCGTTCCTCGAGGCGCTCCGCCTCCTACGCGATCCGCAAGTCGCCATCTTCGTGATGGTCTCGTTCGTGGTCGCCACCGAACTGGCGTTCTACTACCTGCTCACCGGACCGTTTCTGGCGAGCATCGGGGTTGTCGAGTCGGAGATCCCGTTCTGGATGAGCATCGCGCAGTTGGCGGAGATCGGAACCATGGTGGCGCTGCCGTGGATGCTGCGCAACTGGGGCGTCCGCAAGACGATGCTGGTTGGCATCCTCTCGTGGCCCATCCGTTACGGCGTGTTCGCGCTCTACATGGGCGTGCCGCAAGGCGCGGTGCTCGCGGCGCTGACGCTGCATGGACTCTGCTATGTCTGTTTCGTGGTGGTGTCGTTCATCTACGTCAATCAGGTGGCTACGGACGACATTCGGGCTTCCGCGCAGAGCATGATCACTTTCGTCACGCTCGGCCTGGGTATGTGGCTGGGCAACTATTTCGCCGGCTGGGTGCGCGACATGTTTACCTCGGCCGGAGCCGGAGGAGCGCCGGTGGTCGACTGGACGAAGGTGTTCCTGTTGCCATTGGCGATCACCGTGGTGTGCGCGGTGGCGTTCCTGATTGCGTTCAAGGAGAAGAAGGCGGTGGCGCGTTGAAGACCCATACGATCGCGGTGTTGCCGGGCGACGGCATCGGCCCGGAGGTGACCGAACAGGGCGTTCGCATACTGCGAGCGATGGAGCCTTCGCTCGACGGCGCGCGGTTCGAGTTCCGGGAGTACTCGGTGGGCGCGGGCGAGTACCTGCGGTCTGGCGACGCGCTTCCTCCGGCCACCATGGACAAGATTCGCGCGTGCGACGCGATTCTGCTCGGGGCGATGGGGCTTCCCGGCGTCCGCCTGCCCAGCGGCGTCGAGATCGCGCCGCAGATCGACATTCGCGAGATCCTGCAGCTCTACAACGGCCTGCGGCCCGTGCGGCTCTATCACGCGGACGACACGCCGCTGAAGGGATACGCGGCGGGCGAGATCGACTTTGCGATCGTGCGGGAGAGCACCGAGGGGCTGTTCTGGTCCCGTAAGGAAACTTGGGCGAAGGACGCGGCCGAAGTGCGCGACACCATGCGCATCTCGCGGTCCGGCGCCGCGCGCGTCATCCGCGCCGCCTTCGAAGTGGCGCGCAAGCGGAGGCGCAAGCTGACGCTGGTCGACAAGGCGAACGTGCTGCCGTCGATGGCGTTCTTCCGCGACGTGTTCTATTCGATCGCCCCCGAGTTTCCCGATGTGGAACCGGGCCACGTCTACGTGGATGCCGCCGCGCTGTTCCTGGTTCGCAATCCGCGCAACTACGACGTGCTGGTGACGGAGAATATGTTCGGCGATATCCTCTCCGATCTGGCCGCCGCGCTGG
>SYLY01000181.1 GCA_005808475.1 Acidobacteriota bacterium | reverse complement strand
GGATAGGTGCCTTCGTACTCGATCGGGTTCTGCGTCGCGAAGACGGTGAAGTTGGCGGGCAGCGGGTGCGTTTCGCGGTCGATGGTGACCGCGCGTTCCTGCATCGCCTGCAGCAGCGCGGACTGCGTTTTCGCGGGCGCGCGATTGATCTCGTCCGCCAGCAGAAACGTCGTGAAGACCGGACCCTTCAGCAACACGAAGTTGCTTTCGCGCATGTTGAACACGTTGGTGCCGGTGATGTCGGCGGGCATCAGGTCGGGCGTGAATTGAATCCGGTTGAACTCGCAGCCGAGCACCGCCGCCAACGTGCGCGCCAGCAACGTCTTGGCGACGCCCGGAACCCCTTCCAGGAGCGCGTGTTGGCGGCAGAGAATCGCGATCATCGCGAAGTCGATGGCGGCGTCCTGTCCGATGATCGCCTTGCGAACCTCGGCGCGCGCGGCGTCGAGAATCGATTGCAGTCGTTCGAGTCGAGGGGTCATGTGCGTTTGTTCCGGATCTCGTGCAGGCGGCGCCAAAGCGCGGCCGGTTCCGCCCCGGACGCCGCTGTCAATTCAGTTTCGATGCGCTGGCGGGCGTCCGGGCTCAGAGCCGGATACAGCGCGGCCGAGCGCCGCCAGATGTCGAGCGCGGCGGCGGGGAGCCTCGCCGGGGGGATGTTGTGGCGCAGCAGGTTCGCGAGCGCGGCGGCGGAATCGCGGCCGGTCACCGGCGGCGGCCCGGCGCCCTGGCTCCGCGGTGGAAACGCCGAGGTCGAGCGCCAGACGAACAGCAGCGCCAGCAGCACCACCACCGCCGCGGCGCCCTCCAGGTTGAACTTGCGCAGCAGCCCGCCCACCGAGCCGCCTTGCAGCACGCCCAGCCGGTGCTCGTCGAACAGCACGGTGCGGTAAGCGCCCACCGCGTCCGCGATCAGGCCGCTATCCCGCGCGTCGCGCAGCCCTTCGTTGCTGAACGGAAAGCTACGCGCCGCGAACGCGATGGAGCCTTTGCCGATCGCCCGTTCGACGAACCGCGGTTTCCCGTCCGCCTCACGGATGGCGCGCCAGTCCCCGCCCAGGATCTTCAGCTCCGGCGTCACGGCGAGCCGCCACAGCATCTCGACCGCTGGCGCGTCCTCCGGTTTGGCATCCGCCGCGGCCTTCGGAGTTCCCAGGGCGAGGGGAGGCGGCTGCGGCGGCCGCAACGCCACGAACACGCGAAGGCCGGCCCGGGCGCGGTCCTCCCACTCTTTCAACTCGTCGAAGGGCGCGAGCCGCCACTGTTCGGGCGGATCGTCGAGCCGGAACAGAACCACATCGTTGCGTTTCAGGCCGCTCAGCGGCTTGAACCACCGCTCCACGCTCATCCCGGGGAGTTCCGCCAGCGCGTCGTGTAGCGCCTTGGTCCCCTTGGGGTCCGAACGGAGCGACGAGTACTCGGGGAACGAGTCGCCGGACTCGGCGGTGTACAGATATACGCGGCAGAAGACCCACGCGCCGAATCCGAGCAGCCCAACGGCCGCCGCCGTGCTAACCCGCATCGGCGCGAATCTCCTCGAGGCGCGAGCGGAACTCGTCGAGCGCCGCTATCTCCACGCCCCGGAATCCGTACCATCCCAGGTCGAACACCCGCGCGTTCTTTTCGAAGCCCTGCGACAGTTTCGGCGCGTGCCGGCTTTTGCGCCGCAGTTCGGCGGAGTAGTCGGCGCAAGTCTTCCAGCGCTGGATGGTGATCAGGCGCCGCTCGGACAACATGCGCAGGCCGGCCAGATGCATGGCCCGTAGCGCGAGGCGGTAGTCGCCTTTGACGATCCACTCGTCGGCGAGCTTCAGCCAGGAGTCCTCGGTGAGGCGGTCGGGAAGCAGTGTGCGGTCCTCGAGATCCACGGAGACGGCCGCCGGGGACGCGATGGCGTCCGCGCGCGCCTGCCGGGCGGAGCGTGCCCGCACCAGAACGAATGCCGCCCCGGCGGCGGCCACCACCGCCAGCGCGATCAACAGCCATCGCGTCCACCCAGGGTCCCCTCCCGGCTCCGCCCGCCCGCCAGACGGCGTTCTCTCCGGCCGGAAGAGCCAGTCCGCCAACGCGCGGAAGGCTCGCCCCAGGCGGTATCCGAGGCCGTGCCATCCCTTCTCCACCCAGGCTACGATCGTCGGCGCGTCCGCGTTCCGGGCGGCGGGCATGCGCCAAGCGAACTCCGGCTTGCGGAGCGTCCGTTCGATCGATTCGTCGAGCTTGGCCGGTTCCACGCTCGCGAATGCCGGCGCCGCCGGCGCCAGAATCGCGAAGATTGCCACGGAGGCGGCAATCCGCCGGACCGCCGCCAGGATGTCTTCGCCGGTGCGCGCGGAGCCGCCACGGAAGCATCGCACCGCCGCGCCCGCGTCCAGCAGCAGATCGGCGGCGGCGTATGCACCGATGAAGACGCCCCAGTGCACAGTGCCGCTACGCAGCAGGATCAACGGATGCGCCAGCAACTGCTCCACTCCGAAGATGCTGCGCGACAGTTGCGCGGCCGTCAGCGCCAGGGCCAGCAGGTTGACGTACGCCAGGATCCACACGAGCGCCACCATCGCGAGAAACATCCACGCCTGCCTCGGGTGCGATCGCGCCAGCCGCCATGCGCCCGGCATCGCGTCATCGGGATCGTCCCAGGCAAGCAGCGAGAAGTTGCGATGGAAGAAGACCGCCGGCGCGGCCGCGATTAGCGCGCAGAACCCGAAGGGAAGCGTCAACAGGGAGAGACTCTGGACCGCGGCCTGCCGCGTCAGCGCACCCAGGGCCACTCGCGCTCCGGTTCGAGGCTCCGCGCCGGCCAGGGCCGCGCGCAGGCGCGACAAGAACAAACTCTCCATCCATTGTTTCCACACGAAGGCCGCCGCGGCCACGAACGCGGCTCCCGGCAGGTTCGCCGCGGACGCCGGGTTGAGCAGAGCGTCCGCGCCGAACCACAGCAGCGCCGAAACGAAGGGGACGATGCCCGCCAGCCATGCGAGCCAGGCGCCCGATGGCGCCGCCCGTAGCAACTGGACAGCCTCTTCCAGTAGTTCGACCCCGCCGGCTTCTTCCGCCGCGCGCCGGCCGCTCATCGCGCCGTTCCATCGTGGAAGTTCGCCGGGAGGCGCGCCAGCCACGATCCGGCGTAGTAGAAGAACGTCCAGGAGAAGCAGAATCCCGCCGCCGACAGGATCGCCCATTTCACGCCGGCGAGCGAACGCCCTGGGCGCGGAGCGCTGCCCCGCGCCGCCAGACAGTCGACGCACAACAGCCGGCCGTCATGCTCGACGACGCACTCGCGGCAATAGGACCGCGCGCACGACGGACATCGCGCGGCGGCCTCGCGCGACGCGTGGCGGAAACATCGTTGCCGGTGGAAACTCACGAGCGCCCTTTCAGCTTATCCGACGCGCGGCGATGATCCCGCCACGCCAGCGCGCCACCGATGGCCGCCACCAGCATCTGGGCCGGATGGGCGACCCAGGCGTAGCGCACGAACCATGGGGGCATCGCGAGTGTGGCCCTCCTCTCCGAGATCATCGCGGCCCACGCCCAAACGGTCACCCCCATGTCCACGAGGATAGCCGCGACGAGCAGCACAGCCAGGACGCGCAACAGCGGCTTGCTCACGGTGACCACCGCGTAGATACCCGATGCCAGCGCCAACAAGGCGATCGTCCAAAGCTCGGCGGCGAGCGGGCCCGTCAGGTTCTTGGCGATCGCGAAGAGGCTCCCCGCCGATCCCAGGAACGCCGATCCGAGCAGTGTGTAGAGCATCGCTTTCGGAAGCCGGTCCGCCGGAATGGCGGGCGGCGGCAGCGAAAAGGCTCCGGGCGCGGGTGGAGCGGTCAAGGGCGCGATATCGCTCTGCGCGGCGCGGATGGCGGGTTCCACTTGCCGGAGGAATTCGCGCGCCGCGCGCAGCCGCGAGATCGCCGGGAGTCGCACCTCGCTGACCGCCGTGCGCAGAATCACGCGCGCGCGCGGCCCGCGCGTGATGTCGACGATCTGCGCGAAGATCACCGGAGCCGAAAGGACCCCCCAGGCGACGCGCCCCGCGGTGGACGCCGTTGCCCACATCGCCGCCGCGAGAAGCAGCGCGGAGACGACGAGCAGCACGATTTGGAGCGGTAGAAAGCCGGGCCGCCGCGCGACCGTGATGCCCTGGATCTCGCGCAGGCGGAAGCGATGGTATTTCTGCACCCACCAGTTGGTTACGACCAGCAGCAGGTGATCTCCGCCGCTCCAGATTTGCGAGGAGCCGCTGAACGTTCTGCGTTTCCGGGTAAGCGGCGAGTACGGAACGTCCGCCATGCGGCTACTTCTTGCCCCCGGATCCGAAAGTGGGAACGAACCAGATCAGGAAGATCACCAGCGAGGCGATCGCCAGCATCTGCAAGGACGCGAGCACCAGCGCGATCCAAAGACGCGCTCGCGTTCGCGGCAGGATGCTGGTTGGCGTGTTCCAGTGGCGGATGGCTAGATACACGGCAGCGGGCGCGGTGAAGATGATCATGTAGAACATCAACATCGGCCACGTGGCCAGATGCAGCGCCATGGAATCGTAGAGTACACGCCGGTCGTCGAGCCCCGGCGCCTTGTCGTTCACGCCGCGTTCCAGGCAGCCGGGGCAAAGATGGCGGCCGTCCAGGTCCATGTCGCAAAGCGCGCACAGGAACCGGCCGCAACTTTCGCAGGCCATCACGGCGCGGCTGGCCGGGTGGTGGAAGCAGGAAGACTCGCCCTCGGCGGCCACGCCCTCGGGAAGCGCGACGGCCGTCTGGTGGCCCCACGCGGGAAACGCCACCGCGAGCACCGGTTCGGAGCAGCCGTCGCACATCGTGCCTTCGGGATCGTTCCAATACTCGGGCCGGATGGCGACGCCGCAGTTCCCGCAGGGGAGGCGCGCGCTCATGGGAGCTTACTTCACCCGAACGACGCGCGTGTCGCAGATCCGGTCGTGCAGCGCGCGCTTTTCCACGTCCCACGCGGCCATGAAGTAGCCGATGCCGAGGATCATGCCGCTGACGAATTTGCCCACGTAGCGGCCCAGGGAAAGTCCATAGCCGATCGGGCCGCCGCCGGGCCTCACGACGCGGATACCCAATGCCATCTTGCCGGGCGTGGCGCCCTTGTTGGCGATGAACCAGACCTCGTAGGATACCGCCACGGCGAGATTGATCAGGCCCGTCAGGATCGCCATGCCCGCGTTGGCGTCGTCGGACGTGAACAGGCGTCCCGCCGTCAAGACGCCGCCGACGATCGCGTTGACGATCCCGACGATCACCGCGTCCAGCAGCACCGCCGCGAATCGCAGCCAGAAGCCCGCATACTCGCGGGAGCCCGCGGAAAGGCCGCCCTCGCGGATCTGTTGGAGCACGGCCGGCTTGCAGTAGGCGCAGATCATGCGTCCCGCGACAGGCGCCAGTGCGGCCGCAGTTCGAACAGAATCCCGGATTCGCGTCAGGCAAGGGTGGAGGAGCCGCGGTGGCCGCGAGCCCCAGGCGGTCCCGATGCCGCGAGAACGGCTCCCAGTCCGTCATCCCCTCGTTCCAGACGAGCGTGTTGGGGGTGATCGCGCCGGTTCGCGCCAGATCGAGAAAGCTCTCCTCGGTGATGGGGCCCTTGCGGACTGCACCCTCGGCGTAATACCAGTTCATCGCTCTCCTTTTCGACGGTCCAGGTACACATTGTGCCAGAAAGAGTCCAGCGACGGCATACGTTCCTCTCGTACTTCGATAGGAACGCGCGGCGGGGCTGGTGCGTAAGGAGATGCATGATTCCCGCCGCGATCCTCCTGGCCTCAGCCCTCCCTCTGGCAGGGCTGGACGCCGCCGCCGTCATGACCAATGCCGCCGCGAACATGGAACGCGCGGTGGACGCGCGCCGCCAATATGTATACGACCAAAAGGTGCGCGCCAAGCTAATCCGGTCCGACGGCAAGCTGTCACGCGAGGAGAAGCGAGCCTACTCGGCGGCGCCGGGCGAATCGAGGACCGAGAAGAAGCTGGTCTCCCTCGAAGGCGCTTATCGAGATTCGAAGAGCGGAAAGATGGTCGCCTACGACCAGCCGCGGGTCAAACACAAGGGAATGGACATCGACGCCGAGCTGATCGACGACCTGATCGGCAGTCTGGTGGATTCGAAGAAGTCGCGCGACGGCATCCCAGCCTCGCTGTTTCCGCTCCGCGCGGCGGACCTCCCGGGGTATCGGTTCCATCTGGTCGAGACGATCGAACTCGGCGGTAGACCCACGCACCGGATCGCGTTCGAGCCGGTGCGCAAGTCGTTCTGCGTGGCCATCGGCGATGACCAAGAAGGAGCCTGCGAGGGCAAGCAGGCGTGGAAGGGCGAGGCGTTGATCGACGCGGAGGACCAGTTACCCGCCGGGATTCAGACGCAACTCGCGTTCAAGATGCCATGGGCCGTGAAGGCGTTCCTGGGAACCAACTTGCGGCAGAGCGGATTCTCGGTCAGCTACGAGCGGGTGGCGCCGGGAGTTTGGTTCCCCCGATCCTATGGCACCGAGTTCCGTCTGGACGTGCTGTTCGGGTACAAGCGAGTCATCACGCTGTCGATGGACAGCGCCAATTTCCAGCGAACATCCGCCGAATCGACAATCGAGTTCAAGCCCGTCGAATGAGCCGCGGCTACGCCGTCTTGCGGCCCAGCCGGGGCGACTTGGCGCCCAGCCTGCGCGGATCGAACAAGTGCTGCGGACGGAACTGCTGCTGCGACCATTTGTTTTCCTGGTCGAACTTCACCCCGAGGAAGTAGCCGATCTCGCGATATACGCAGTACCGCACTTCGCCCTCCAGCGAGCCTCCTCCGTACGTGACCCGCACCCGAGACTTCAAGGGGATTGCATTCTCCAGTTGGAGACAGGCTCCCGACATGGAGATGTCCTCCAGGTTCGCCACCGCGCGGCGAGTGCGTCCCGATTTATCTTCCCAGTGAATCTCCACCAGATCGGCGCATAGCAGACGCGGTTCCAAGCGTCGTTCCTGCATATGACTACCTATCGGCGCTCGCCAGGAAAAGAATTAGTGGCGTGGGAATCAACGATTTCCCCCTATTCTACCCTACCCCTGGGCTAGGGAGTTCCACCGTCCCGCGAACTTCAAATGCGGTTAAACGTTTCGATCGCTTTTGTGAGCGTTCGGAACTGTCTAATCAACGGTACCATTTTGGACTCGCGCTCGTCGATCTCCTGCGCTCGCTTCAGCACCTCCGCCGCCCGCTCGGAAGGAACCGCCACCACGCCGTCCTCGCCCGCCACGATCACGTCGCCGGGTTTCACCTCTACTCCCGCGCAAGTCACGGGAATGCCGTTGGCCACGGTCGCATAGCGGCCCACCGAACTCGAGGGCACCACGCTGCGGGCGTAAACGGGGAGTCCGAGCGCTCGTACTTCGGGCACGTCGCGAACCCCGCCATCGATGACGATTCCCGCCATTTGCCGCGCCTTCGCCGCCGTCCCCATGAGACCGCCCAGACCCGCGACGTCCAGTCCGTTCTCGATCACCAGGACGCCCACTTCTCCCGGCTTCGCCGCGTCGATCATGGCGACCGAGTGCTTGGCGCTGAGCGGAGGCGTCGCCTTGTCGGCAGTGGCCTCCCGCATCAGCGCGGTGAGCGCGCGGCCCACGACCTTGCCTTCCACGCGCGGCCGCATGTCGTGCGACATGAAGCCCCGCTTGCCCACGACCTGATCCATGGCGTCGGCCACCGAGGCGACAGTGGTCTTCCGGAATCCCGCGATCACCGGATCCGCGGGTTCGGCCGGCTTCCGCGCCGCCTGGAATCCGAGGCCCAATACGGCGGTGAGGCCGGCCGCTAGAAACAGGCGCGTCCGGAACGAGCAACAAGCAATCATTTTCCACATTCTACGTTATAGTGGACTAGACCGATGAAGCTGACATCGCAATCTCCGTGCCGCGTCGACATGGCGGGCGGAACGCTCGACATTTGGCCCATCCACCTGTATCACGAAAACGCGATGACGGTGAACTTCGCGGTGGACCGGTACACGCGTTGCACCATCGAAACGCGGGACGACTCGAAGTTGATCCTGCGGTCGCGCGACCAGAAGCTCGAGGAGACGTTCGATTCGCTGGAAGCGCTGAAAGCCGCCCCGAAGTACCGGCTGCCGCTGTTGGCGTGGATCCTGCGGTTCTTCCAGCCGCCGATGGGGCTCGAGATCGAGGTCAATTCGGAAGCTCCGGCCGGGGCCGGGATCTCCGGTTCGTCCTCGCTGATGATCACTTGCGGGCAGGCGTTCAACAAGCTGCTCGGCCGCGGCTACTCGCTCGAGAAGCTGCGCGAGACAGTGCAGAACATCGAGTCGCAGATCATTCGCGTGCCCACCGGTCCGCAGGATTACTATCCGGCCATGTACGGCGGCGTCGGCTGTCTCGAGTTTTCCCCGGCGGGCATCACGCGGATCGGCCTGCCGGTGGATCTGGCGGACTTCGAGTCGCGCATCGTGCTCGCCTACACGGGCGTGCCGCGCAATTCCGGCATCAACAACTGGGAAGTGATGAAGGCGCATATCGACGGCGACAAGAAGGTCCACCGGAACTTCGACAAGATCGCCGCCATCGCTATCGCCATGCGGGGCGCGGTGGAAAAATCGGACTGGGCGGAGACCGGCCGTCTGTTGCGCGAGGAGTGGGCCCACCGGCGGCGGAACATCCCGACCATCACCACGCCGCTGATCGACCGGTTGATCGCGGTGACGGCCAAGGCGGGCGCGCTCGGCGGCAAGGTCTGCGGCGCGGGCGGCGGCGGCTGCGTGTTCTTCCTGGTGGAGCCGGACGCCCAAACCCGTGTCGGCGATCTGATCCGCAAGGAAGGCGCCGAAGTGCTGGACGTGAAGGTGGCCCCCAAGGGCGTGACCGTGAAGGTCACCCGCTGAGCTACGACTTCCCGTAGGCCTGCACGGGGTTGATCATCAGCAACTGCAATCCCCAGAACGGATGCAGCATCGGGAGAAGCTGCTTCTGCATGGTGGAGAACGGCCGGAACGTTCCGCCCTTGGGCTGGCCCGGCTTGTAATAACCCGCGTCCTGCGAAATCATGGTGCGGTTCAGCAACTGCTTCGATTCCATGAATCGCACGCACTCGGCGTGCCACGCCAGCGAGTCCTGGCTCACCCCGTCGAACTGCACCCAGGCGCCGGCCCTGCCCACCTGCTCATGGATCGCGTGATCCTTCTCGCGATAGGCGTGGACCCAGACGAACTTGGAGGCGTCCACCTTCTCGCCGGTGACGATCGCCACCTGCTCGAGGGCGGCCTTGCCGTTCCCGGTGTGGGACTGGATGGTGAGCCCCGTCTCCTTCGAACAGAGCGCGGCCGCGCGCACGATCTTCTTGTCGAGATCGGGCAGCGGACCGTTGTTCACGCCGATCTTGATGAAGCGCGGCTTCATGCCGTCGACGCCCTTGCGCCACTCTTCCACCCAACGTTTGGCGATCTTCTCCGCGGAGTCCGTCTTCGCCTCGGGCGGCAGATACTGGTGATTGCGGGCGGCGTACCAGCCGGTGTTGGTCCAGATCTCGATCCCCACCGCATCGGAGAGCCGTTGCAGCAGCTTGGGCGAGCGGCCCAGATAGGCGGGCGTGCAGTCCTGAAACCGCCGGACGCCGTACTTCTTGCACTCCTCGAGATGCGGCTTGGCGATCTGGAAGACCTCCTCCGGATCGTAGGGCGACTTGCCGGAAGTGAAGTCGACCAGCACATGCTCGTGAACGAGCACGATGTTCCCTTGGGGCGGCGCCTGAGCCGCGACGGCGGCGGCGCCGGTTGCGCAGCCGAGAAATTCGCGCCGGTTCATCATCGCGATGATACCAGAGCGGCCTCGCGCCTCACTCTCCCAGCTTGGCGAGGTACCTCGCCGTCGCATCGATGCCGCGATGCAAATTCTCGAGATGGAACTTCTCGTTGGGCGCGTGCAGGTTGTCGTCCGGCAGACCGAATCCCATCAGCACGCTCGGGATGCCGAGATGCTTCTGGAAAAGTCCCACGATCGGGATGGATCCGCCCGATCGCATGTACACCGTCTCCACGCCGAACGTCTCCGTCAACGCGCTCGCGGCCGCGCGGATGAATGGGCTGGAGGGGTCGATCAGCGACGGCGCGCCCGAGTGGAACGCCGTGTACTTCGCGCGGACTCCGGGCGGACACACCCGCTCCACGGCGGCGCTCAGCATCGCGGCCGCTTCCGCCGGATCCTGATCGGCCACCAGACGCATGCTCACCTTCGCCAGTGCGCGCGCCGGAATCACCGTCTTGGCGCCTTCGCCGGTGAATCCGCCGCGGATGCCGTGCACCTCGAGCGTCGGCTGCGCCCAAACCCTTTCGAGCACCGGAATCGCCGGATCGCCCACGAGCGAAGGCGCGCCGATCTCCTTCTCGAGATACTCCGCTTCGTCGAACGGAAGCCGCGCCCACGCCGCGCGTTCCTCGGGCGACGGCGGACGCACGCGGTCCAGGAAACCGGGGATGCGGATGCGTCCATCGCGATCCTTCAACTCCGCCAGGATGGTGGCCAACGCCTGGATCGGGTTCGGCGCGGCGCCGCCATAGACGCCCGAGTGGAGATCGGTGCGCGCGCCCTCCACCAGTAGTTCGCCGTAAACGATGCCGCGAAGGCCGGTGCAGATGGTGGGCAGATCGGGCGCGAACATCTCGGTGTCGCACACCAGCGCCGCGTCCGCCGCCAGTTCGTCCGCATGGGCGGCGAGATAGGCGGTCACGTGTTGGCCGCCGGTCTCCTCCTCGCCTTCGTAGAGGATCTTCACGTTGACGGGAAGCGATCCGCGCTCGCTCAGCAGGCGCGCGAGCGCCTCGATCTGGATCAGCACCTGTCCCTTGTCGTCGCAGGCGCCGCGCGCGAAGATGTCGCCGTTGCGCACCTCGGGCTCGAATGGCGGCGACGTCCACTCGTCCAGCGGATCGGGCGGCTGCACGTCGAAGTGGCCGTAGAGCAGCAGGGTGGGCTTGCCCGGGGCGCCCATCCAGTCGGCGCGCACCAGCGGGTGATTCCCCTCGGATTCGACCAGCCGCGCGTCCAACCCGGCCGATCGCAACAAACCGGCGGTGAACTCCGCCGCGCGGCGGACATCGGGCGCGTGCGCGGGATCGGTGGAGACCGACGGGAATCGAAGGAACTCCTTCAGCGTTTCGAGGACGGCCTCGCGGGAGTGAGCCATGATCGAACTATACCGGAAATCGGGTCCGAAGCGGCTCGCGCGTCAGTAGCTGTCCCAGCCGCGATTCGGGGTGTCCCAGATCAGCCGCGCCGCGTAGACGCTGTTGTCGGAGCCGTACTTGTTGTCGCGCGGCATCACGAAGTTCGGTCCCCAGGTTTGCATCCATTCCGCGGTGGTGATCCACGTCTCGCGCTCGTTGACGTTGACCACGCCGAAGTTGCCGAGGCGCGCGCCGCGTTCGGGAACGGCGATGCGCTCGGTGCGGCGGATCACCGCCATTTTCGCCGGGTCGAAGTGGGCGATGAATAGCGGAGCGCGATGCCGGAACACGTGATCGTTGTTCGCGCCCTTGCGTGTGTACACGAGGAATAGCGCGTTGGCATGTGTCACCCAATGGGTCTGCGTGTTGTAGTTGCCCAGGCTCGAGCCGTCGTCGAAGCGGAGCGGCCGGGGCTCGTCGAACCGCAGCCCGTCCGGGCTGGAGGCGGCGTAGCCGTCGCTGTCGTTGCGCAGGCTAAGGAAGTAGCGGCCGTCGAAGCGCGCGAGCGAGGGCTCGACGAAGCCGCGTTCCGACGCCAGCCGCAACTCGTTGCCGTGGGTTTCGTAGGCGAGCGCGCGGCCGTCGAACCGGCATCGCAGCACCGTGACGGAATAGGCCTTGGACGCGGGCTCCTTGAAGTAGACGGGCAGTAGAATCGATCCGTCCGCCGCGTCCACGCGCTGCACCGAACCCGCGCCCGCGTTTTCGAACTTCGGGCCGGCAGGCATCGCCATCGTGACCCATGGGCTCCAGGCGCGGGCGGCGGGATCGTAGATCGAGTACGCGGTCTCGCGGCGCCGTTCCGCCATCACCTTGCCGTCGCGGTAACGCGCCGTGTGCCCGACGCCGAGCAGTTTGCGCGTCTTGGCGTGCCACTTCGGATAGAAGTCGCAGATGACGGACGTGACGCCGCCCGGCTCGGCGCGGCGCTCGAGGGTCGAGCGGTGTTGCGCGGGCTCGGTCCACTTGCGCCCGAGGTCGTCCGTTCGCATGTCGGCGATGGCCTCGAAGATGTCGCTGCCGGAGACGTCGAGCGGAGACATGGTCAGTACGATGGAGGGCGTCTTGCCGGGAATCGCACCGGCCCGCGGATGCACCCAGCACGTCTTGCCGTCGTACCCCTTGCGGATCGTATCGAGTTGGATCCGGTAGCCCGCGGGCGCGGCGTACGCCGAAGCGGCCAGGGCGGGAAGGAAGATGCGTCTGATCATCGAAAGGATACCCCCACTCGAAAAAGATGGATCGGGCCCGGCTTGGGCCGGGCATATCCCCAGTACTCGAACCTCACGCCGGCGTGCCTGGAGATCCAGTAGATCATTCCTCCGCCGGCGTTGACGTAGTGACCTTCAGTTCCCGCGATATTGAGCCCGGCGGTGTAGCCCGCGGTGACGAACGGCTGGATGCGCGCGTTCGACGTGGGCAGCGTGCCGTAGGCGTTGATCGACGCCAGGGCGACGCTGTCGTGCCCGGCGATGGCGCCGAACTCGGCTCCCACGCCCAACGGGCCCTTGACCGCCACTTGGCCTCCGATCGCGGCATGGCTGACGAATTTCGTGGATCTCGATCCGGCGCCCACGGCGAGATATCCACTCGCCTGGTCCACCGCGAGACACGGGGCGGCGGCCAAACAGACGATGGTTCGTAGCACTGTCCCTGAGTGTACGCTTCCAGGCGAAGCGGCGCCCGGCGCGGTACAATTGAAGAAGCCATTCGAGCGGGAGTAACTCAATGGTAGAGTCACAGACTTCCAAGCTGTTGGTTGCGAGTTCGATTCTCGTCTCCCGCTCCATTGAAAATCAAGCGAAGTTCGCGAATCCGGCCGTTGCGCCGGCTTCCATCGGGTGGCTGTCGCGCGCGCTCGGGGAGCTTCGAACGAGGAGCCTTGCATGACTCTGCGCGACATCGTCGAGACCGTCTCCGCGTCGGAGGCCGAAGACTGGCACGTGATCGGCGGCGTCGCCGATCACGATTCTTTGCATTTGGGGTCGGCGGTTTACATCCCGAATCCTCTGATCACCGTTCAATGGGGGCAGGTGATTCAGGAAGACTACGACATGCCCTGGACGCGGCTGTTTACAGACAAGCACGCCACCTCCTCTCTCGTGGATGTGTTCTACGCGGGCGCGATGGTGTTCCGAAACGTGATGGTGACCGTCGATGGCGGTCGAGTTACGCTGCCGATTCCCCACGACTTGGAATTGTCGGTTCCAGCAGGGGAAGTCCGCTTCATCAAAGTGGTCGACCGGTTCGAAAACGGGTTCGGCGAATTCGACGAATATTTCAGGCGGGGCGGCTTGAAGGCGGTCGACGCACCGTGGCCCCGATTCGCCTGAGGCGCGGCAAGAGTTCTGGCGGAGAGGGAGGGATTCGAACCCT